>NZ_JACMZT010000004.1:0-243177 GCF_017349615.1 Pseudomonas sp. GW531-T4 | reverse complement strand
CATGACCCCGAACAGGCCCAGGGCCTTGAGGGTGTCCAGTTCACCCTGGGTTTCGACCTGTTCGGCGATCAGCGGCAGGTCGATGCTGTGGGTGGCGCGAAATACCGCCTCGATGAACAGCTGTTTGTCGCTTTGCCGGTCGATGTCGCGGATGTAGCTGCCATCGACTTTCAGGTAGGCCAGGCCGAGGTGGGCGAGATTGCCGATCTGGCTGAAGTTGCCGCCGAAATGTTGCAGGCCGATCCGGTAGCCGCTGTCCCGCAGGCGCTGGCTCAATTGCTGCAACTCGCTGGCCGAGGGCAGTTGGCGTTCGTCGATCTCCAGTGTCAGTAACTTGGCCAGGTCGGGCAGGGCCTTGAGCTGGTCGAGGATCCGCTGCAAGGCGTCGGGGTCGCGCAGGGTGCTGCCGGACAGGCTCAGGGCCAGCGGCCAGGCATGCTCGACCAGATAATCCAGGGTGTGTTCGAGCATGGCCAGGTCGAAGCGCGCCGACCAGCCGAGACGCTCGATCCAGGGCAGGAAATGCCCGGCGGCGATGGCTTCGCCCTGCGGGTCGAGCAAGCGCGCCAGCACCTTGTGATGCAGCACCTCGCTGGTGTCGGCGCACTGCACCACCGGCTGGAAATACAACTTCAACTTGCCGTTGCTCAGGGCGTCGTCGATCCAGGCGCGCCAGTCATGCTGCGGCTGGCTGGGGCCGGCGGCGAAGTCCTGCAGCAGCGCCCAGGGACGTTCGGGGTGCTGCTGGGCCTGCGCCAGCGCCTGGTCCAGACGCAGCCATACGCCGCTCAGCGGGTCGCCCGGCCGGTAGGCGACGATGCCCAGGTGCGCCACCGGCGTGCAGTCGCTGGCCCCGGTCAGGCGCAGGTTCTCCAGGGTGGCGCTGATTTCCATGGCCAGGCGCTCGGCGCCGCGGCTGTCCAGGCCCGGCGTGAGCAGGCTGAATTCGCCGCCGCGATTGCGCGCCGCCAGCCAGTGGCGCCGGTCGGCCTGGGTGCCGATGCGCTTGAGCAGGTCGCCGATGTTTTTGATCAGGGCGTCGGTGCGCTGGCCGCCCAGGCGCTGGTTCAGGCCACTGAGGTCGTTGACCCGCAGCATCAGCAGGTAACCATCGCCACTCTGCTCGTTGAGCAGCAACTGATCGCCGAGCTGTTCGTCCAGCAGGCGCCGGTTGGCCAGGCCGGTCAGGCTGTCCTGATAGGACTCGGCCCGCAGCTTCTCGCTGCGCGCAGCCTCCTCGGTGAACAGGGCCTTGAGTTTTTCCACCATCTGGTTCATGGCCAGGACCACCCGCTTGAGTTCGGGGGTGCGTGGCGCCGTCGGCAGGCTGATGAACTCACGGTGGCTGATGGCTTCGGCCTGCCTGACCATGGCATCCAGCGGTCGCAACTGGCGCCGCAGCAGCCAGCCGCCGAACACCGCGCTGAGCAGCCCGCAGACCAGCAGCCAGAGCAGGCCGCCGAGGCTGCTGTCCCAGAGCCTGGCCAGGGCGAACTGCGGGTTGCTCAGCACCTCCACCCGCGCCACCTGTTCCCAGCCGCGCATGACCAGGGCGTCGCCGCCTTGCGGGTGCAGGTTCACCAGCCTGACGAACCACTGGGGGACGCCTTCGATGTTGGCGGGCACCGAACGCTCCAGCAGAAGGCTTTCGTCTTCGATGTTCACCACCCGGATGCTGTTGTAGTAGCCGCTGTCGAAGATCGAGCTGACCATCAGTTCCATCATCGCCGGGTCGTCGACCTGGCTGGTCAGGGACAGGCCCAGGGCGGTGGCCGCATCCTGGGCGTGGGAGCGCAACTGGCTGAGCATCTGCTCGCGGGAGCTTTCCAGGCTGACAAAAAAACTGCCGCTGAAGGCCACCAGCAGGAACAGGCAGATGGCGAGAAACAGTTGCTTGAGTAGCGACATTCGGCACTCCTTGTCGGATCAGCCATTACCCACGGTGAAGCCCTCGTCCTGCATCTTTTTCAGCACGTCCTGCCAGCGCGAGAGTTTTTTCGGATCGATGCTGCGCGTGTCGCCCGCGGCTCCGGGCAGGTACAGCCCCTCGGCATTGAAGGCGTATACCGGGTTCGGGTCCTGGCGCTGGGCGGCGGAACGAATGTCATTGCTGAGGTTGTCCAGTATCAGCGGTCCGGCGCCGGGGCTGGGGTAATAGGCCAGGACCATGTGCGGCCGGTTGCCGCGCCTGGCCTTGACGTAGGTGAGGCGCAGTTTGTCGCTGGAAACCCCCAGGCTGCGCAGGCTGAAATACTTGGCCAGCGCATAGTCCTCGCAATCCCCGGCGCCCTTGAGCAGGGCCTCGATCGGCGTGGCCCAATAGTCGCTCTGCTGCCAGGTGCGCTGGTCCTCTTTGAAGCTCAGTTGTTGGTTGAAGAAGCGGTTGATGGCATTCAGTTGTTCGTCTTCCGGTTGCCCGGTCACGTCCTGCAATAACTGGTTCCAGGCGTCGAGACGCTCCCGGGCCGGGCCCAGGACCTGATGGCGGTGCTCGAAGGTGCTCAGGACAGAAACGAATTCCCAGTTCGCCCGCACATTGCCCGGGTCGGTCCATAAACAGACCAGCAACAGCGACCAGCCGGCCAGCCGAGGCCGGAGCAGTGTCCACTCGGGGCGACGCGAACGTGCGGGCATGGCGGGCTGCTCGAATGCAGGTTTCTGAAGTCTAGGCGGTATTTTTCGCGAGCATGGGCAGCTGGTCGGGTTGCCACGAGCAGAGGAAGGAGGCGCGCAAGGGCCGGGCTCAAGGCCTGTGCAGGGTCTTCTGGCGCAGGATGTAGATTGTCACCAGCACCGCGCTGGTCAGCATGAAGCCGCGGGCCCAGGGCAGGGGCACGAGGTAGCAGGACAGGCCGATGCTCAGCCACATCAGGCCGATGGCGTAGACCTTGCCTTTGAGCGGAATGCCGTGGCCGTCCAGGTAATCGCGGATCCATGGGCCGAGCCGCGGATGGTCCACCAGCCATTGATAGAAGCGCGGCGAACTGCGGGCAAAGCAGGCGGCGGCCAGCAGCAGGAAAGGGGTAGTGGGCAATACCGGGAGGAAGATGCCGGTCACCCCCAGCACTACGCTCAGCCAGCCGATGGCCAGCAGAACGTAACGCAGGATCAGGGGGCGGTTGCCTATGGGCTTGGCCATAGGCAGTGACTCAGTGGTGGCGGGGCTTGAGAATGGCCGGTTTTTCGTCCGGCGCGTTGCACAGCAGGTACAGCGCGGTCAGGGCTTCCGGGATCTGCACGATCATGTCGTCCATCAGATTGGCATCGCTGGCGATGTCGGAGAACTCGGGTTGCTCGTCGAACAGGCCGGAACCGACCATGATCGGCAGGAGCATCTCGCTGACTTCTTCCTCGGCGGTCTCGAACCAGGCCGCTTCGCGCAGGAACACGCCTTCCATGAAGCCGATGCACCAGCCGCGCAGGTCGGAGTCGTCCGGCTCGTCGCCGAGGTCGAGGTCGCACGGCAGCTCGAACTCTTCGTCGGAGGCCAGTTGGCGGGCGATGTGGGCCTTGAGGGCAATCAGGGTGGATTCGATCTCTTCGCGCTGGGCGGCGTCGCTGTAGTGCGGCTCCTCGGCGAACAGGGCGTCGATCCACTCACGGTCGGGAACGCTTTCGGAACAGATGGACAGCGCAGTCAGGTAGCCGTGGGCGGCCACATAGTCCAGCGCCTCGTCATGCAGCTCATCGGCGTCGAGGAAGGCTTGCAGGCGGGTTAATTGCTCAGCGAAGGACATTGAAGGACTACCTTGGGAATAAACGATGCTGAATTCTAGGCCTTCTTGAGCGCTCAGGCCAGCCGCAGCGCAGATTTGCGCGCTTCCAGGCTTTGCAGGAAAGTCGGCGAGCGAAGGCCAGGCAAGGCAAAAACAGGCGAGGAACGGCCGGGGTCGCGCCCGACTGTAGGGACCTACATGAGCATTCCGAGCCTGTTTCTGCGTAACGCCGTAGGCGTCTAGCGCGCAGCATGGCCTGCGTAGCGCCGAAGGCGCCCAGCGTGCAGCCACTTTTCATGCAGAGCCTGAAGGTTACCAGCGGTCCATTGTCGTCGCCCTTCGCCGGCAAGCGCTCGGGTATACTTGCGCGTTTTGTGATGCCCGGCAGGCGTCGTAACGGTCCAGGAAAAGTCCGCTAACGGATTTGTCAGTGAAAACCGTGGTCTTTTCGGCCAGCCTGCGCACAGGGATTTCAGCGATTTTTGGAGTTTTTCATGCTCGAACAGGCTCAGCGCGTCCTCAAGGACATCTTCGGCTACGACAGTTTCCGTGGCCGCCAAGGTGCGATCATTGAGCGCGTGGCCAGTGGCGGCGACGCCCTGGTACTGATGCCTACCGGCGGCGGCAAGTCGTTGTGCTTCCAGGTTCCGGCCTTGCTGCGCGAGGGTCTGGCGGTGGTGGTCTCGCCGTTGATCGCGCTGATGGACGATCAGGTCGCGACCCTGGAGGAACTCGGGGTCGCCGCGGCGGCGCTGAACTCCACCCTGAGCGCCGAGCAGCAGCGCGACCTGGCCGCGCGCATCCGGCGGGGCGAAGTGAAGATGCTGTACCTGGCGCCGGAGCGCCTGGTGCAACCGCGGATGCTGGCGTTCCTGCAGAACCTCGACATCGCCCTGTTCGCCATCGACGAGGCGCATTGCGTGTCCCAGTGGGGGCATGATTTCCGCCCGGAATACCTGCAATTGGGCCAACTGGCGGAAATGTTTCCCCAGGTGCCGCGCATCGCCCTGACCGCCACCGCGGACAAGCGGACCCGCGAGGAAATCGTCAATCGCCTGCACTTGCAGAATGCCGAGCGTTTCCTCTCGAGTTTCGACCGTCCGAACATCTTCTATCGCATCGTTCCCAAGGAGCAGCCACGCAAGCAGCTGCTGGCGTTCCTCGGCGAGCGGCGCAGCGACGCCGGCATCGTCTACTGCCTGTCGCGCAAGAAGGTCGACGAGGTGGCCGCATTCCTCTGCGAGCAGGGCTTCCCGGCGTTGCCCTATCACGCTGGATTGCCCAGCGAACTGCGCGCCTATCACCAGAAGCGTTTCCTCAACGAGGAAGGGCTGATCATGGTCGCGACCATCGCCTTCGGCATGGGTATCGACAAGCCCAACGTGCGGTTCGTGGCGCACCTGGACCTGCCCAAGTCCCTCGAGGCCTATTACCAGGAAACCGGGCGTGCCGGGCGTGACGGCCTGCCTGCCGATGCCTGGATGGCCTACGGCCTGCAGGACGTGCTGATGCTCAAGCAGATGCTGCAGAACTCCGAGGGCGACGAGCGCCACAAGCGCCTGGAGCAGCACAAGCTCGATGCCATGCTGGCGTTGTGCGAGGAAACCCGCTGCCGGCGCCAGACCCTGCTGGCCTACTTCGACGAAGACATGCCGCAGCCATGCGGCCATTGCGACAACTGCGTCGATGGCGTGCAGACCTGGGATGCCACCGAGCCGGCGCGCCAGGCGCTGTCGGCGATCTATCGTACCGGCCAGCGTTATGGCGTCGGCCACCTGGTGGACGTGCTGCTGGGCAAGGACACGGAAAAGGTCCGCAGCTTCGGCCATCAGCATCTTTCCGTGTTCGGCGTGGGCAAGGCGCGTAGCGAAGGCGAATGGCGCTCGCTGTTCCGCCAACTGGTGGCCCGCGGCCTGGCCGACATCGATCTGGAAGGCTACGGCGGCCTGCGTCTGAGCGACAGCTGCCGGCCGCTGCTCAAGGGCGAGGTGAGCCTGGAGCTGCGCCGCGACATAAAGCCGCAGACCGCCGCCAAGAGCAGCACCAGCCAGGCCAGCCAACTGGTACGTGGCGAAGAGCGCGAACAGTGGGAAGCCTTGCGCGCCCTGCGGCGCAAACTGGCGGAAGAACATGGCGTGCCGCCCTATGTCATTTTCCCCGACTCCACCCTGCTGGAAATGCTCCGCAGCCAGCCCGGCTCCCTGGCGGAAATGGCCCGGGTCAGCGGCGTCGGCGCGCGCAAACTGGAGCGCTACGGCGAGGCGTTCCTCGAAGTGTTGGGCGGCCAGGCCCAAGTGCCGAAAGTGGTGGCCGACATCCGCCACGAGCTGATTACCCTGGCCCGCGCCGGTATGACGCCGCTGCAGATCGCCGGGCAATTGCAGTGCTCGGAAAAGAACGTTTACACAATGCTCGCCGAAGCCGTGGGCAAGCAGCAGCTGTCCCTGGAGCAGGCGCTGGACTTGCCGGAAGACCTGCTCGGCGAGATCCAGGACGCCTTTCTCGACGGCGAAGGCGAGCTGCCTTCGGTGAGCGAAGTGGCCGAGCTGTTTGCCGGTCGCGTGCCGGAAGGTGTGCTGTATTGCGTGCGTGCGGCGCTGGAATCGGAATTCGAAATGTGAATTGTCCGGCGGCAAGATGTAACGATTCAGTTCATGGCAAACCTTGCCACTCGGCAACTGTCATGCTTAGCTGACTAATAATTAGTTTTTCTTAATTTTCAGTCTACTAACTCATGAGTTGTCTATGCCGTTAACCGATCAACACCGTTTTGGCATGCAGTTGGCGCAGATGTCCCGAGGCTGGCGCGCCGAACTGGATCGCCGTCTGGCCGGACTTGGCCTGTCCCAGGCCCGCTGGCTGGTGCTGCTGCACCTCGCCCGTTTCGATGAAGCTCCGACCCAGCGTGAACTTGCCCAGAGTGTCGGCGTCGAAGGACCGACCCTGGCGCGGCTGCTCGACAGCCTGGAAACCCAGGGCCTGGTGCAACGGCAGTCGGTGGTCGAGGATCGCCGGGCGAAGAAGATCGTTCTGTGCGCCCCGGCGCTGCCCTTGATCGAGCAGATCGAAACCATCGCCACCGCCTTGCGCAGTGAATTGTTCGTCGGTGTCGATGAAGAGGATATGCGGGTATGCATGCGGGTTCACGCGCATATCCTGGCCAATCTGGAAAAGTCTTGAGGCATAACTAGCGCCGCGGATTTTTGAGCTACCGACACCGGCGGACTATAAGAAATACCAGGTCCACAGCGGCATGCGCAGCCAGCGTATCGCCGCTGTGGTCGCTTTCGGTCCTCAAAAAAGGTTGCTCATGTTCCAGAGTCTGCTGGCCGCTCTGCGCGGCGCCGTCGGGTCATCTTGTCTGGGAAATCGTCCCTGGCTCCTTCTGCCGCTGCTGGCGACCCTGTATTCGCCCCTGGCCTCGGCGGTGGGCCTGGGCGAAATCACCGTGCATTCGGCGCTGAACCAGCCGCTGGAGGCGGAGATCGCCCTGGTGCAGGCGCAAGGCCTGGAGGAGGGCGAGTTGGCGGTCAGCCTGGCGACGGCCGGCGAGTTCAAGCAGGCCGGTGTCGAGCGCTTGCCGTTTCTCGAGGACTTGCGCTTTACCCCGATCCTGCAGGGTGAACGCAGGGTGATCCGGGTGGTGTCGAGCAAGCCGGTGAACGAGCCGTTCCTGGATTTCCTGTTGCAGGTGAACCAGGCCAATGGCCGGCAGTTGCGCGAGTACACGCTGCTGATCGATCCCCCGGGCAGCCCAGAGATAGCTCCTGCCCCGAGGGAAATAGCGAAACCTGAACCGGCGATTGCCACCCAGGCTCCCCCTGCGGTGGCCAAGACGCTTGACCCTATAGCCGGACAATTGGCGCAAGCCCAGCAGGCCAACCAGCAATTGCAGGACCAGGCCCGAGCGCTGCAGAGCACATTGCAGCAACGGGACGAACAACTGGCGCGCCAGCAGCAACAGTTGGTGGAGCTGCAACGTCAGTTGGCCGAAGTCCGGAACAAGCCTGCTGATAATCCTGCCCCGGCTTCCGCACCTGCGACACCTACCGCCGTCAGTCCACCTCCGCCAGCCGAACAGGCGCCAGAGGTCGAAGGCTCGAATCCCTGGCTGATGTTTGCCGCCTTGCTGCTGATGGCCTTGCTGGTGGTGCTGGTCATGCGTCGCCGTCGTCAGTCCGCAGCCGTAGCGGAAGCGCGGTTGACCCCCGAGAACCGGCCCACACGAACGCTGGCCACTGCTGTGACGACAGTGGCAGCCCAGGAGTCGTTGAGATCAACACCCCCGGTTGCTCCGGTACAGCCCGTGGCAGGAGAGCGGCTTGCCGATCGCGAGCCTTCGATCGATGTCGACTGGGACCTGATCGCACCGTCCGAGCCCGCCAGCGTTCCGGCGTCTCCCGCTGCCACACCGGCGCCCTTCAATGCCGACTCGATCGTCTGGCGCCTGGAAGAGCCAGACGAGCCGGGCTCCGCCACCAAGGCTGAGTCGGACACTGAGACTCAGAACGTCTGGCCCAAGTTGAGGTAGACCGCTTTCTGGTTGTCGTCGTTGATGCCATAACTGAAGTTCAGCGGCCCCAGCGGCGTGTCGAAACCGAGGAAGACGCTGGCGGCGTTGATGTAGCCGCTGTCGAACTCGTTGTCGTTGTTCCAGGCCCGCCCTCGCTCCAGGGAGCCGCCGATATATAGCGGGAAGTCCAGGGGCAGGTAGGAGCGGGGTGTCAGCCGCCGGTAGTAGACGCCCCGCATCAGGCTGATGTTCTGGCCCGACAGGGCGTCCTGGCGGAAGCCCGACAGCTGGCGGGCGCCGCCCAGCACGAAGCTCGAGGTCACCACTTCGGCCTCATCCAGGGTCCGGCCATACCGACCACCGAGGATAAAGGTGTTCGGACCGCTGCTCAGGGCCTTGTCCAGCTTGAACTCCCACTGCCGGTAGCGCTTGTCCGAACCCAGGCTGGGTTCGAACTGGCGCAGCGACAGGCCGATGTCCTCGCCCGCGTGGGGGAAGTAGACATTGTCCAGGGAGTCGAACGAGTAGCGCAGTTCGTAGTAACCCTCGTTGAAGCTTTCGCTGGGCAGGTCCTGGTCGCCGACGCGCACATCGGCCTTGCCCCAGGCCTCGCCGACGCCGAAGCGGATCTCGCCGCTGTTGCCGATCTGGCGCCCGATATTGAGGCCGAAACCGTAGCGCTCCAGGCGGTATTCGGCGATCGGGTCGTTATCCAGCACGGCTTCGATATTCTGCGATTCGATGCCGATGTAAGGCGCGATGAAGTAGCGCGAGCCGACATCCAATGGCTGATAGAACTCGCTGTAGAGCTCCTGCTGATCGCCGATCTGCACCCGGGTCAGCCATTCGGCGCCGAGGCTGTTGATGCCGTTGACCCGGTAGCTGGCGCCCAGGTTGAAGGCGCTGTCGCCGCGCATGTCGTCGGACAGGTTCAGCCCCAGGCGCAGGTAGTCGGTGCCGCTGCGTTTGCCCCGGGCGTTGATCACCAGGGTGTGGTCATTGCCTTTGTGGACCACGCGGTATTGCACCTGCTCGAAGTAGTCCAGGCCGTACAGCGTGCCCATGTCGGTCTGCAGCCGGCCCAGGTCCAGAGGCTCGCCGATATGCTGGCGGATGTAGTAGCGGATCACGTCGTCGCTGACCTTCGAATCGTTTTCCACCCGGATTGCGGTGATGATCGGGGTGCGCTGGCTGGGCGTGCGCGCGGCGCTGAGTTCGGCATCCATAGGTTCGGCCCGGCGCAGCGGCGCCAGGCGTGCGTCGAGGATGCGGGTGGCGCGGTAGCCGGCGTCGATCATTTCCTGGGCGCGGCCGAAGTCGGTGACCCCGAAACTGGCCAGGGGTGGCTGGATCAGCACGTCGCTCTTGTGCAGGGACGCCAGTTGTTCCTCCGAGTTGCGCCGGGTCATCAAGGTGATCGACTGGTTCAGCACATCGACCACGGTCGCCAGTTGCTGGCGCGAGCGCAGCGGGGTGCCGATGTCGACCACAATGGCGATGTCCACGCCCATATCGCGGGCCACATCCAGTGGAATGTTGTCGGTCATGCCACCGTCCACCAGCAGCCGGCCATCCATCTCCACCGGGGCGAACACCGCCGGGATCGACATGCTGGCGCGAATCACCCGGGGCAGGTGGCCCTTGCGAAATACCACTTTCTCGCCACTGGCGATGTCCGTGGCGACCGCGCGGAAGGGGATCGGCAATTTGTCGAAGTCCCGGGTGTCGCTGGCGTGGGCCAGCATGCTTTCCAGCAGCAGCGCCAGGTTCTGGCCCTGGATCACCCCCAGCGGCAGGCCGAGGCTGCCGTCGTCACGGAAGCTGAGTTTCTGTTTCACCAGGAAGTCGCGGTCGTCCTGCTTGCGCCGAAAGGGTATGTCTTCCCGAGGCGGCGCGTCGGACAGCGCCTGTTGCCAGTCGATGCCCAGGGCCAGTTTTTCCAGCTCGTCGATCTTGTAGCCCGAGGCGTACAGCCCGCCGATCACCGCGCCCATGCTGGTACCGGCAATCGCATCGATCTTCACGCCTTGCTCCTCCAGGGCCTTGAGCACGCCGATATGTGCCAGGCCACGGGCCGCGCCACCGGACAACACCAGGCCGATCTTCGGCCGTGGCGCCTCGGCGGCGTGCAGGAACACGGGGAGCAAACACAGGAGCAGGCAGGACAGCAAACGACGCATCATGGATCTCGGGGCGAGCGATAAAGGCGGCTATTATAACGACGCCCTTGAGCCCAGGAGTCGGCAGCACCATGACAGAACGTAAACCGGAAGTGGTCATCACCTATTGCACCCAGTGCCAGTGGCTGCTGCGCGCCGCCTGGCTGGCCCAGGAACTGCTGAGCACCTTCAGCGACGACCTGGGCAAGGTGTCCCTGGAACCGGCCACCGGCGGCACGTTTCGCATTACCTGCGACGGCGTACAGATCTGGGAGCGCAAGGCCGATGGCGGTTTCCCCGAAGCCAAGGTGCTCAAGCAGCGGGTGCGCGACCAGATCGACCCGCAGCGCGACCTCGGTCACAACGACCGCACTCAGTGAGACGCTGCTTCTGCTGCTACGGTTTTTTTGCTTGAGCCGGACAGGCTGCTGGAGACCACGATGGCGAAGATGATCAAGACGCCGCCGATCAGCATGCGCAGCGTCGGCGTTTCGTTGAACAGCAGCCATGCCACGGTAATCCCGTAGACCGGCTCCAGGGCAAACACCACCGCCGCGGTGCGCGCCTTGATCACCGCGAGGCTGGCGACGAACAGGCTGTGGGCCAGGCCGGTGCAGAAGATGCCGAGCAGGCTGATCCATAACCAGTCGATGGCGCGCACCTCGCTCAGGCCCGGCGCCGCCACCGGCAGCAGGCACAAGGCAACCACCACGTTCTGGCACAGCGCTGCCTGCACCGCCGGGATGCGCGCCGAACTGGCGCGGTTGTTCAGCGACAGCAGGGCGAACAGCAGGCCCGACCCCACGGCCCAGAGCAGCCCGCTGGTGGCTTGGCTGGCGAGGTCGAAATCCGGCGTGACCAGCACCAGGCCGACGCTGACCAGTGCCACCAAAACGATTTCGTTGAGGCGGATGCGCTCGCGGAAAATCAGCCCCTCGAGGATCACAGTGAAGGCCGGGAAGCTGGCGAAACCCAGGGTGGCGATGGCCACGCCTGCGACTTTCACCGCGATGAAGAAACTCACCCAGTGCCCGGCCAGCAGCAGGCCGCTGAGCAGCAGGCGCCACCAGTCCGTAGCCTGTAGCCGTTGCCAGCGGATGCTGCTGGCGCAGCGGGCGAAGAACGCCAGGGCGAGCACCGCGAACGCCGCGCGCCCGAAGACGATGATGGCCGGCGAAGCGGCGGCGAGTTTGCCGAATACACCGGTGAGGCCGAACATCAATGCGCCGATATGCAGGGCGCCAAGGGCAGTACGCGGAGTCATTTCAATCCTTCAAGACGGTTGAGCGGAGCGGTGCCAGTCTAAAAGCCTGGCGGGATCCGGTCTGTCGCGATCCTCGCGTTTTTTGTCGACAGCCTAGCGGTGGCCTGTGGTGCGTCGCAGCTTGCCGGGGGAGACGCCGAACTCGCGCAGCACCGCCGCGGCGAAAGCACTCTGGGAGCTGTAGCCGACGCGACTGGCGATTTCACCGATGGGCAGTGCCGAGTCGCGCAACAGGCCGGCGGCCATGTGCAGGCGCCGGCTACGGATGTAGTCCATCGGCGTCTGCCCGCATTCGGCGACAAACCGTGCATGCAGGCGAGCGCTGGACAGCCCGGCGATCCGCGCCAGGTCGGCCACCTGTAGCGGATGGGCGGCGTGTTGGTCGATATGGGCATTCAGGGCGGCATAGGGCAGGCG
The DNA here is from genome assembly GCF_017349615.1 of Pseudomonas sp. GW531-T4. NCBI lineage: Bacteria > Pseudomonadati > Pseudomonadota > Gammaproteobacteria > Pseudomonadales > Pseudomonadaceae > Pseudomonas > Pseudomonas sp. GW531-T4. The sequence continues at coordinate 231,108 of NZ_JACMZT010000004.1, read as the reverse complement.
TCGGCCGCCGACGCTGGCGGGGCTGGCCTGGTTGAGGCTGGCCAGCAACAGCACGGCGCCTTGCTGGGCAATCAGCGGGTCGTTGACCGGGCTGCCGGCCAGCCAGTTGACCAGTTGGCTCTGCGCCGTATCCAGGGGCAGGCGCCCGGCGTTGTCGAGCAGGCGGCGACTGGCATCGGCGTGATCGCCCAGCGACTGCACCAGCCAATGTTCATCGGGCACATCGAGCACCAGGCAGCGGCTGCCGTTGGGGCTGCCGCAGGCATGGTGGGCGCCGGAGGGCACCACCACGAAACTCTGCTGGACCACCTGGCTGCCCTGGCCGTCGACCTCGAAGTCGAGCTGGCCCGACAGGCCGAACACCAGTTGCGCGTGTTCGTGGCTGTGGACGATCAGGTCGTGGCTGTATTGGCGTAGCGTGAGGATCGGTCTCATCGCAGTCTCCTTGGCAGAACGGCAGTCTACACCGGCGGCTTGGGGTCAAGCGCTGTCATCGGACTGCCGTATTTCTGTCACAGGCGATTAATCGCCCGGGTGCAAGCTCGCAAAAAATGCAGGAGTGTGCCCATGACCAGTGCCGAACTCGCCAGACCCAGCCGTAAACAACGCGTGCGCACCTTGTGGATTTCCGATGTGCATCTGGGTACCCGGGACTGCCAGGCGGAGCATCTGTCGCAGTTCCTCAAGGGTTATCACGCCGACCGGATCTACCTGGTCGGCGACATCATCGACGGTTGGAAGCTGCGCGGCGGCATGTACTGGCCCCAGGCACACACCAATGTGATCCGCCGCCTGCTGACCATGAGCAAGCGCGGCACCGAGGTGATCTATGTCACCGGCAACCACGACGAATTCCTGCGCCGCTATTCGAAGCTGATCCTGGGCAATATCCAGTTGGTGGACGAGGCGGTGCATGTCACCGCCGATGGCCGCCACCTGCTGGTGATCCACGGCGACCAGTTCGATGTCATCACCCGTTACCACCGTTGGCTGGCCTTTCTCGGCGACTCGGCCTACGAATTCACCCTGACCCTCAACCGCTGGCTGAATCATTGGCGGGCGCGCTACGGCTACGGTTACTGGTCGTTGTCGGCCTACCTCAAGCACAAGGTCAAGACCGCGGTCAGCTTTATCAGCGACTTCGAGGAAGCCATCGCTCACGAATGCGTGAAGCGTGAGCTGCACGGCGTGGTGTGCGGGCACATTCACCATGCCGAGATCCGCAAGGTCGGCGAAGTGGACTACCTCAATTGCGGGGATTGGGTCGAGTCGTGCACCGCCCTGATCGAGCATTGGGACGGCACCATCGAGCTGTATCGCCTGGCCGATGCCCAGGCGCGGGAGGCGCAGCGCAAGGCCGAACTGGCCAAGGTCGCGGAGCTGGCTTGAGGGTTCGGTCGCCTGATCTGAGGTTATCGCGGGCAAGCCTCGCTCCTACTCTAACCGTAGGAGCGAGGCTTGCCCGCGATGGCCTGCGCAGCAGGCCTCAGGCCGGCGCGTGTTCCTGCATGGCTGCCTTGTAGATCGAGTTTTTCGGCTGGGCGAACAGGCGTTCGAGCATGGGTTCGAAAAAGCTCAGGGGCAGGCTGTCGTACTCTGGATCGAATGCCGCGGCGTCGTACTTGGCACAGAATTCAGCGGTCCGCAGATACAGCGGATGGTCCTTGAATTGCTCGCGCAGGTGCCGGTCCATGCCCAGGTGATGGAAGAAGTAGTAGCCCTGGAAAATCCCGTGCTTCTCCACCATCCACAGGTTCTCGGGGCTGACGAAGGGCTTGAGGATCGCCGCGGCGATGTCCGGGTGATTGTAGGAACCCAGGGTGTCGCCGATGTCGTGGAGCAGGGCGCAGACCACATATTCCTCATCGCGACCGTCATGCCAGGCCCGGCTGGCGGTTTGCAGCGAGTGGGTCAGGCGGTCCACCGGGAAGCCGCCAAAATCGCCCTCGAGCAACTTCAGGTGCGCCACGATGCGTGCCGGCAACTGCTTGGCGTAGGCGCTGAAATCCGCGGCGATGATCGCCCAGTCTTCCTGGGTGCCATCCTTCATGTGGGTGAAACGGGCATGAGCGTTCATCGGCAATCCTCTTGTTGTTTTTTGCGCAACGATTGGAGTCTATGCCTTGGATCCAATCCTGCACTGGCTGCGCGGGACGGCTTGCTGTCCGGCCAGGCCTAGAACGGCACCTTGCCGGTCAGCATGTCGCGGTACATGACGAAATCGCCCAGAAGGCTGTAGAGCGGATGCTGGAAGGTGGCCGGGCGGTTCTTCTCGAAGAAGAAATGACCGACCCAGGCGAAGCTGTAGCCGGCCACCGGCAGGGCCAGCAGCAACAGCCAGGCGCCTTTGCCGATGGCGAAGGCGAGGATGAAGATCACCAGGGTCGTGCCCACGAAGTGCAGGCGGCGGCAGGTGCTGTTGCTGTGTTCGCTCAGGTAATAGGGATAGAACTCGGCGAAGCTGTTGAATTGCTTGATGTTATCCACGACTGCGATCTCTGTGGTTGTTGTTCTGTCAGCGGGACACTCTGCGGGGAGCTTATTTGAGTCTAGAGTCATCAATGGCTGGGGCCAGTGACAATAGGCGCCACTTTAGTATCCTTGGGAAATCGGCCGTGGCATGCGGCTCATCATGTAAAAGAACCCACCATGAGCGAACGAACGACTTCTGCAAGCTGGGCGATGGGAATTGTCAAAGCTCTGGAGATGGACGGCCTGGATTGCCGTGCATTGTTCAAGCAGATCGGGCTCGACTATGCCGCACTGGACGACCCGGACGCACGCTTCCCCCAGGACTCGATGACCCGTCTCTGGCAACGAGCGGTGGAACAGTCCGGCAACCCGGCGATCGGCCTGAACATGGGCAAGGTGGTGCGACCGGCCTCCTTCAACGTGGCCGGGTATGCCTTGATGTCCAGTCGTACCCTGGCCGAGGGGTTCCAGCGCCTGGTGCGCTACCAGCGGATCATCGCGGAAAGCGCTGATCTGAGTTTCCGGCTTTTACCTGAAGGTTATGCGCTGATTCTGACGGTGCACGGCGATCATCTGCCGCCGACCCGGCAAAGTGCCGAAGCCTCTCTGGCCTGTGCGCTGGCGCTGTGTGGCTGGTTGACCGGGCGGACGCTGCAGCCGCGTCAGGTACTGATGCAGGGGGCGGTGCCGGTCGATCTGGAGCCCTACAAGCAGGCGTTTCATGCACCGCTGGTGTTCAACGCGCCTTACGATGCGTTGATTTTCGAGCGTGCCGATCTGGAAGCGCCATTGCCGACCGCCAATGAAGCCATGGCGCTGCTGCATGACCGTTTTGCCGGTGAGTACCTGGCGCGGTTCTCCGAAAGCCGGGTGACGCACAAGGCGCGCCAGGCGCTGTGCCGGTTGTTGCCCCAGGGCGAGCCGAAACGCGAAGCCGTGGCCCAGACCCTGCACCTGTCCCAGCGCACCCTGCAACGGCGTCTGCAGGAGGAGGGCACCAGTTTCCAGACCCTGCTCGACGACACCCGTCGTGAGCTGGCCGAGCAGTACCTGGCGCAGCCGAGCATGACCCTGCTGGAGATTGCCTATCTGTTGGGGTTTGCCGACCCGAGCAACTTTTTCCGCGCTTTCCGCCGCTGGTTCGATGCCACGCCCGGCGAATACCGGGCGCGATTGCAGGAGTCCGGGGCCGTGATCAGTGACGCCAGAATGCCGGAATACACAACACGAATACGGTGATGATTTCCAGCCGGCCGAGCAGCATGCCCAGGGACAGAATCCACTTGGCGGCGTCCGGCAGGGTGGCGAAGTTGCCGGCCGGGCCGATGGTTTCGCCCAGGCCCGGGCCCACCCCCGACACCGTACTGGCCGCACCTGTCAGGGCAGTCATCCAGTCCACACCCAGCAGCGACAGCGCCAGGGCGATCACGCAGATGGTGATGGCGAAGAAGAACGAGAAGGTCAGGATCGAGCGGACGATCTCCTCGTCGAGGCGGTGACCGTTGTATTTCTGCTTGATTACCGCGCGCGGGTGGATCAGCTGGTTCAAGTTGGCCTTGAGCAGGATGTAGGCGACCTGGAAGCGGAAAATCTTGATCCCGCCGGCGGTCGAGCCGGAACAGCCGCCGACGAAGCCCAGGTAAAAGAACAGCATCAGCGAGAAGTTGCCCCACAGGCTGTAGTCGCCCAGGGCGAAACCGGTGGTGGTGACCACCGAGGTGACGTTCAGCGCGACGTGACGCAGGGCTTCCAGCCAATGCAGCTGGGTGGTCCACCAGTACCAGGTGCCGAGCACCAGCCAGGTCACCAGCAGCATGCCGAGCAAGCCCTGGACCTGCTGGTCCTTGATCAGCGCCCGGCGGTTGCCGCGCAGGGTGGCGACGTACAGGGTGAACGGCAGGCTGCCGAGGATCATGACCACCACCGCCACCCAGTGCACCGCCGGTTGCGGCCAGTGCGCCAGCGAGCTGTCGGAGGTGGAGAAGCCGCCGGTGGAAATCGCCGACATCGCGTGGTTGATCGCGTCGAACAGGCTCATCCCGGCCCACCAGAAGGCCAGGCTGCCGAGAATGGTGATGCCGACATAGGCCGCCACGATCAGCCGCGCCACCATGTGCGAACGCGGCATGACCTTTTCCGAGCGGTCCGAGGACTCTGTCTGGAACAGGCGCATGCCACCGATGCGCAGCAGCGGCAGGATCGCCACCGCCATGCCGATGAAGCCGATGCCGCCGAGCCAGTGCAGCAGGGAACGCCACATCAGGATGCCCGGCGACATGGTGTCCAGGCCGCTGAGCACGGTGGCGCCGGTGGCGGTGATGCCGGACATGCTTTCAAAGAACGAGTCGGTGTAGCTGATGTGCTGGGTCAGCAAAAACGGCAGGGCGGCGAAGATGCACACCACCAGCCAGCTGGACACCGTCAGCAGGTACATGTCCCGCGGACGCAGGTGCACATGCTCCGGGCGCCCGGGTATCACCAGGGCCAGGCCGGCGATGAAGGTGATCATGCTGGCCCAGAGGAACGACGGCAGGTCGCCGGTGCGCTCGAACAGCACCAGCGTCGCCATCGGAATGACCATGGCGATGGCCAGGGTGATCAGGAAAATGCCGATGATGAAACCAATGATCCGTAGGGTCGGCAACGCCATGAGGTCCGCTCGGGGCTGATAAGGAGGGCGCCATTCTACCTGCGGTGCGGAGCATGTAAACCGGCACCCGGAAGGCACTTATCGGTAGAATGGCCGGACATTTTTTTCAGGAGGTGGCCGATGGAGGCTCTCGACGCATTGCTCAACCGTGTTTCCGTACCGCGTCTGGTGGACCCGGCGCCGACGGCGGCGCAACGCGAAGCGCTGTTCGCGGCGGCATTGCGCGCCCCGGATCACGGCCAGTTGCGGCCTTGGCGCTTTCTGACGGTGGAAGGCGCGGCCCGTGAACAGTTGGGCGAGCTGCTGGTGGAAGCGGTGCAATTGCAGGGTGGCGAAGTGACCCAGGCGGCCCTGGACAAGGCCCGTGCCATGCCGCTGCGCGCGCCGTTGGTGGTGGTTGTAGTGGCCCGCTTGCAGGAGCACGTCAAGGTGCCGAAATCGGAGCAGCGGCTGGCGGCCGGCTGTGCTGCCCACGGCATCCTGCTGGCGGCCTACGCCCAGGGGATCGGTGCGGTGTGGCGTACCGGCGAGCTGTCCTATTCGCCCCATGTGGCCAAGGGGCTCGGCCTGGGCGACGGTGAAGAAATCATCGCCTTCCTGTACCTGGGCACGCCGCTGAACGAGCCACGGGTCGCGCCCAAGGTGGATACGGCGGAGTTCGTCAGTGCCTGGTCAGGCAAGGCCTGATCGTAGAGTTGCGGTGTCGCGGATAGCTAATCGCGGGCAAGCCTCGCTCCTACAAGTTAGTGCCGTTCGCCAGATAGGTGAACGACGCGAGTCTGCAGGAGCGAGCGGGCGGCGATCCGACTTGCCCGCGAAGCTTCTCAGGCCTGGGCCGTAACGTCAGGCACCAACGGCAACTCCAGGCTGGCGATAAAGCCGCCCTGGGGATGATTGTCCAGGGTCAGGCTGCCGCCGTGGCGTTCCGCGGCGCGCCGGGCGATGGCCAGGCCCAGTCCGTGACCCGGCGCGGTCTGGCCCGGGGCGCGGTAGAAGGGTTCGCCCAACTGACGCAAATGTTCGGTTTCCACCCCGGGGCCGTGATCGCGCACGCTGAGCACAATTCGGTCTCCCTGACGCAATGCCCGCACTTCGATCGGCTGTCCGGCCGGGTTGAAGCGCTGGGCATTGCGCAGCAGATTGTCCAGCGCCCGTTCGATCATGGTCGGCCAGCCCTTGAGGCTGAGCGGCGATTCGGCCTGGATCTTCACCGGCTGTTCCGGACAGGCCAGTTGGGCATCTTTCAGCAGGTTGTCGAGCAGGGCATTGAGGTCCACCTCTTCGGCGCTGGCGTTGTCGGCATCGACCCGGGCCAGCACCAGGATTTCGCTGATCAGTGCTTCCAGGCGATCGCACTCGCGGGTCAGGCGCGGCCACAGGCGCTCGCGTTCCTCGGCCGTGGCGCGTTCGGCCAGCGCCAGGGCGATGCGCAGGCGCGCCAGCGGCGAGCGCAGCTCATGGGAGACATCGCGCAGCAGCTGGCGCTGGCTGCCGATCAGGCTTTGCAGGCGCGAACCCATGCGGTTGAAGTCCTTGGCCAGCACGCCGAACTCGTCGCGGCGGGCGGCCAGGCGAGCCAGGCTGTTCTGCTGGTAAGTGGTTTGCCCCAGGTCATGCACCGCACCGCGCAAACGGCTGAGGGGGCGGGTGATGGACAGGGTCACCAGCAGGCTGAACAGGGTCAGCACCACCAGCGCGATGGTCAGGGCGCTCAGCGGCCACAGCAGGCTGTCGCGGTGCCAGGCGTCCAGTTCCGGGTGGGGAATGCGATAGATCAGCAGGTAGGTGTCGCCGGTTTTCGGGCTGGTGTATTCGGCGGTCAGGCGCCGCCAGGGCAGGCGCCGGTCATCGTTGTTCTGCCGGGCCTCGAGGGCCGCCGCGCGGCGCGGGAAGGTACCGCGGACCACCGGGTCGCCAGCTTCGTTCAGCACCTGTACGTTGACGTGGTACTGGTGCTTGCGCTGCTCGAGGATCTCCTGGGCGGCGTCTTCGCCCTGTTCTTCGTAGGTGCGCGTCCACTCCTCGGCCAGGGTATTGAGGCCCGGATGGCGACTGAGGATCCAGGCATCCTGGTTCAGCATATGGCCAAGCAGAATCGACAGCCCTGCAACCAGGGTGATGGCCAGCCAGAAGCTGGCGAGGATGCGCCAGAACAATGAACGCACGGGAAGTCCTCAAACAAGGAAAGCCCAGTGGGGGCGCCACTGGGCTATGGGATAAGCGCTAGAGCATTATTGCGCTTTTTGCGGCTGTTGCGCTTTCCAGGCCTTGAATTCGGCCCATTCGGCGCGGCGCTCGGCGTGTTTCTTCTGGATGGCGTCAAACTCTTTCTGTTGTTCCGGCTTGAGCAGGGCGCGGATATCCGCTTCGGTTTTCTGGCGCTTGGCGGCGATCTCGTCCTTCATGGCCTTCTGGTCGGCCGGCGACAGTTTTTCCAGGTACTTCTGCACTAGCTCTTTGCGCTCGTGCATCTGCTCACCCATCAGCTTGCGAATCTGCTGGCGCTGTTCGTGGCTCAGGTCCAGCTGACTGTAGGGGCCTTTGCCGCGCATGTGTTCGCTGTGTCGCGGGCCATCCATCGGACCCATGGGACCTGCGCCTTCCGGCATGGCCATGGCCACGGTCGGCAGGGCGGCGGCGAACATCAGAGCGATCAGGGTCTTGCGCATGGTGTATCTCCTTGTCTCATTCCCGGTCAGTTCCGGATGTGTGCAGATTACGGAGATCAAGGTCAGCGGCGGTCAGCGAAGGGTAAAGCTTGGGTAAAGACGTTTTTGGCGAAACTGACATAACCCCTGTAGCCGCTGCCGAGCCTGCGAGGCTGCGAACGACCGGTACGGTCGCAGGGATCTTGCGAATGCAGGAGGGCCTGCGGCCCTATCGCAGCCTGCGGCAGCGGCTACAAGGATCAGGAATCTGTTCAGAGGCTGTAGTAGTAGCCACGGCTGCGCAGGGCGACGATGCGCGGGCGGCCGTCGGGGTGCGGGCCGATCTTCTTGCGCAGGTTGCTGACGTGCATGTCCAGGCTGCGGTCGTACAGGGTCAGCTTGCGGCCCAGGGCGATCTGCGCCAGCTCCTGCTTGTCCAGCGGTTCGCCCGGTTGCTTGAGCAAGGCTTCCAGCAGGCGGCTTTCGGAAACGGTGAGGGTGATGTCCTGTTCGTCGATGCTGACCACGCCGCGTACCGGGCTGAAACACAGGTCGCCCAGCTCCATCTGGCTGGACACCGCGGTCGGGTGGCTGCGGCGCAGCACGGCGCGCAGGCGGGCGGTCAGTTCGCGTGGGTCGCAGGGCTTGGCCAGGTAGTCGTCGGCGCCCAGTTCCAGGCCGAGGATGCGGTCCAGGGGCTCGCCGCGGGCCGAAAGCATCAGCACCGGCAAGTCCGGGTGGTCGTTGCGCAACTGCTTGAGCAGTTCCAGGCCGCTGCCGTCGGGCAGCATCACGTCCAGCACCACCGCCGCCGGAGCGTGGTCGGCCAGGGCGCGCCGGGCGCTCAGGCCATCGTGGCAGGCCCGTACCTGAAAACCTTCCTGGCCCAGCCAACTGGTCAGGAGTTCGCAGAGCTCCTGGTCATCGTCAATCAGTAACAGCTCGCTCATGAATCACTCAATTTAGCCATTGTCGACGCTTCCTATGTCCACCACTGGCGAAGATACCGCAGAGCAGGGCCAATAGCGCTACCCCGGCGCCGGTGACGAACCATTGCTGCTGATCGGTCAGCAGGCGCGGCGCGGAACTGGCCTGGGCTTCGCGCAGTTGCAGCTTGAGGCGCTGGTTCTCCTGGCGCAGGCGGCTTAGCTGGGCGCTTTCGCGCTCGCTGTCGGCGCTCTGCAATTGCCGGGTCAGCTCTTCGCGCTGGTGCTCGCTATCTTTCAGGCGTTGCTGCAATTCGCTGATCTGGTTGCCGGCACTCAGGGACAAAGGCGTGGAATGTCCCGGGTCCGCGGTTTCTTCGGCAGAGGCGCTCGCCCCGATCGTTAACATGACCAACAACAGGCACAACGGAGCTTGGCGCATCGGAACTCCTGATTCCAATCGAGTGTTGGGCAAGTTGTCGGCAGTCAAACGAGAATAATGAGCGATTGAGAGCGCGATGAACCCATAAGGTTCACCGCGCGGGAGAGGATTTACGGCAGGACTTGCTTGAACGGCTTGACCACGACGCTGGCATAGACACCGGCGGCGACGTAAGGATCGGCGTCGGCCCAGGCCTGGGCGGCGCTCAGCGAGTCGAATTCGGCGATGATCAGGCTGCCGGTGAAGCCCGCGGCACCGGGATCATTGCTGTCGACGGCAGGGTGTGGCCCGGCCAGTACCACGCGACCTTCGGCCTTGAGCTGCTGCAACCGCTCCAGATGCGCCGGGCGCGCGGCCAGGCGGTTTTCCAGGGAGTTGGCGACGTCTGTAGCAATGATTGCGTAAAGCATGTCAGTCCTCGGTTTTCGAAGTGGTGGGTTCGGTGTCGTGAAGATGGCGCGACAGGTAGATGCCCTGGCCGACCAGGAACAGCACGGTCATGCCCAGGCTGCCGAAGACCTTGAAGTCGACCCAGATGCTCTGGAAGGTGAAGGCGACGAACAGGTTGGCGGCGCCGCAGAACAGGAAGAAGGCGATCCAGGCGATGTTCAGGCGGGTCCAGACCGGCTCCGGCAGGGTCAGCGCGTGGCCCATGATGCGCTTGATCAGCAGGCGGTCGCCGATGAAGTGGCTGCCGATAAAGGCCAGGGCGAACAGCCAGTTGACCACCGGCGCCTTCCATTTGAGGAAGGTTTCGCTGTGGAAGGCCAGGGTCAGGCTGCCGAACACCAGGCAGGCGACCAGGGTCAGCCACTGGCTTTTCTCCAGTTTGCGCTGGGAGATGAACAGCGCGCCGTATACCACCAGGGAACTGATGATCAACACCGCCGTGGCGCTGTAGATACCGCCTACGGTCAGTTGTTGACCGGCAATGTCGACGACTCGGGGATCAATTTTGTAGACGATGAAAAACAGGAACAGCGGGATGAAGTCGATGAATTGTTTCACAGTGGCAGCCAGAAGCAGGATGTGGCGGCATAATAACAAACATCCATGGCAGCGAAAGCGCCAGCTGACTTGAGGTTGAACAGTCCCGTGAATGTTGATTTGCACTGCCACAGCACGGCCTCCGATGGCGCCCTGGCGCCCGCGGCTCTGGTTGCGCGTGCGTTCGAGAAAGGCGTGCGAGTCCTGGCCCTGACCGATCATGACACCCTGGAAGGCCTCGACGAGGCTCGCCTCGCGGCCCGGGAACTGGGCATGCAACTGGTCAATGGCGTCGAATTGTCCTGCACCTGGGGTGGGGCGACCATTCATGTGCTGGGCTACGGTTTCGACGTCAATGCGCCGTCATTGGTCGAAGCCATCGGCAAATTGCACGACGGTCGCTGGCTGCGTTCCGAAGAAATAAGCCGCAAACTCGCGCTCAAAGGCATGCCGGGTGCCCTCGAAGGGGCCCGGGCGATCCAGCAGGAACTGGGCGACAGCGGCAATGCGCCGGCCCGGCCGCACTTCGCCGATTACCTGGTGCGCGCCGGTTTCGTGAAGGACCGCGCCGAAGCCTTTCGCAAGTGGCTGGGGGCCGGCAAGCTGGGCGACGTCAAGCAGCACTGGCCGACCCTCGAGGAAACCGTCGAGACGCTACGCGCGGCGGGGGCCTGGGTCAGCCTGGCCCATCCCTGGCACTACGATTTCACCCGCAGCAAACGTCGCCGCCTGATTGCCGACTATATTCAAGCAGGTGGCCACGCGATCGAGGTGGTCAACGGCCATCAACCCGCCGAGCAGGTGGGCAGCCTGGCCATCCTTGCTCGGGAGTTCGGTCTGCTGGTGAGCGCCGGCAGTGATTTTCATGGCCCTGGAGGCTGGTCCGAGATAGGCGAGTATCGCCCTGTTCCGGAGGATCTGCCGCCGCTCTGGTGTCGGTTCAAACATGACCCAATTATTGCCGCCGTCTGAACAGGTAGAGAATGTGAGTCAATTTTTCCAGATTCATCCGGAAAACCCGCAACCGCGCCTGATCAAACAGGCTGTCGAAATCATCCGCTCAGGTGGCGTGGTGATCTACCCGACCGACTCGTCCTACGCCATTGGCTGCCAGATCGGCGACAAGAGCGCGGTCGAGCGCGTGCGGCGCCTGCGGCAACTGGATGACAAACACAACTTCGCGCTGATCTGCAGCGACCTGTCGCAGCTGGGCCTGTTCGCCAAGATCGATACCGGCACCTTTCGCCTGCTCAAGGCGCACCTGCCGGGGCCTTACACCTTCATCCTCAACGCCACCCGCGAAGTGCCACGGCTGTTGCTGCACCCGAAGAAACGCACCATTGGCCTGCGGGTGCCGAGCCACCCGATCGCTCTGGCGCTGCTGGCCGAGCTCGGCGAGCCGCTGATGAGCGTCAGCCTGATCATGCCCGGTGAAACCGAGCCGATGAACGATCCTTATGAAATGCGCCAACTGCTCGAGCATCAGGTCGACCTGATCATCGATGGTGGTTTTGGTGGCATCATGGCCTCCACCGTGATCAACCTGGCCGATGGCGAGCCGGAAGTGATCCGTATCGGCTGCGGCGACCCGGCTCCCTTCATGGTCGAGGCCTGAATGTCCGCAGTGGAACACGTTGACGACCAGGCCGGAGCGCAGCAAGAGCTGCCCTTTGCGATGGTCTACGGCCAGGCGGTCATGGAAATGCCGCTGGACCTGTACATCCCGCCGGACGCCCTGGAAGTCTTTCTCGAAGCCTTCGAAGGCCCGCTCGACCTGCTGCTGTACCTGATCCGCAAACAGAACATCGACATCCTCGACATCCCGGTGGCGGAAATCACCCGCCAGTACATGGGCTATGTCGAGTTGATGCAGTCGGTGCGCCTGGAGCTGGCCGCCGAGTACCTGGTGATGGCGGCCATGCTGGCCGAGATCAAGTCGCGCATGCTGTTGCCGCGCTCGGCCGAGGTGGAAGAGGAAGAGGAAGACCCGCGCGCCGAACTGATCCGCCGCCTGCAGGAGTACGAGCGCTTCAAGGCCGCCGCCGAAGGCATCGACGGCCTGAGCCGGGTCGGCCGCGACGTCATAGTGCCCAAGCTCGACGCCCCGGAAGCCCGGGCGCGCAAGCTGCTGCCGGATGTCGCCCTGGAAGAGGTGCTGATGTCCATGGCCGAGGTGCTGCGCCGGGGCGACATGTTCGAAAGCCATCAGATCAGCCGCGAGGCGCTGTCCACCCGCGAGCGTATGAGCGAGGTGCTGGAGCGGCTCAAGGGCGGTGGTTTTGTGCCCTTTGTCGAGCTGTTCACCGCGGAAGAAGGACGCCTGGGGGTGGTGGTGACCTTCATGGCGATCCTCGAGCTGGTCAAGGAATCCCTGGTCGAGCTGGTACAGAATGAGCCTTTCACGGCTATCCATGTGCGGGCGCGAGCCGAATAACGAGCTGAAACAATGAATCTGAATGAACCCCGCGAGCTGGCGCCGCTGCTTGAAGCCTTTCTGTTGGCCTCGGGAAAACCGCAATCCATGGAGCGCCTGTTCGAACTCTTCGAGGAAGGCGAGCGTCCGGACCCTGCGGTCTTCAAGAAGGCCCTGACCATTCTGGGTAAATCCTGCGAAGGTCGGGCCTTCGAACTCAAGGAAGTGGCCTCCGGTTATCGCCTGCAGGTGCGGGAAAAATTCGCGCCCTGGGTCGGCCGGCTATGGGAAGAGCGGCCCCAGCGTTACTCCCGGGCGATGCTGGAAACCCTGGCGCTGATTGCCTACCGTCAGCCGATCACCCGTGGCGAGATCGAAGATGTGCGGGGCGTGGCGGTCAACAGCCAGATCGTCAAGACCCTGCTGGAGCGCGAGTGGATTCGGGTGGTCGGCTACCGTGACGTGCCGGGCAAGCCGGCGATGTTCGCCACCACCAAGGCGTTTCTCGATCACTTCAACCTGAAGAACCTCGACGACCTGCCGCCGCTGGCCGAGCTGCGCGAGATCGAAACCGAGCCGGTCCTCGACTTCGACGACGCGCCGGTGCCCGCCAGCCTGCAAGCCCTGGCCGACGCCAGTGCCGAGCCGGAAGAACCGAAGGAAGAGACCAGTTTCCACACCTTGCTGCTGGAACTGGACTCGATGGAGGAGGGGATCAAGACCGACTTCGACGACCTGCATCGCGATGGCGCGGTGGATTCGTCCGGGGACGACTTTGTTGCCGACGCCGAGGTTGGCGCCGAGATCGACCCCGAAACGCAAGCTCGTGCCGAAGCCGAAGCCGAAGCCACAGTGCCAGTCGAGCACGACGCGGAGCTTGAAGCCGAGCACGAGGCCGAACTCGAAGCAGACGCAGGCGACGAGCAGGAGCAAGAAGTCGATGACGATGTGCTCGGCGTCGCCGAAGCCCGCGCCAAGCTGCTGGCCGCCGTGGCGGCATTGGAACCGCCGGCTCCAGAGTTGAGCGACGAAGAGGCCGAAGCCCTGGCGCTGGCTGAGGCTATCGAGAACGAAAGACGCGAACAGGAAGACTGATCACGCCACGCTTCTGTAGGAGCGAAGCTTGCTCGCGATGAACGTTGATGCGGTGTGCCAGGCATACCCTGGCGTTGCCGATCGCGGGCAAGCCGGATCGCCGCCCGCTCGCTCCTACAGGTCAGGCGGCCAAATGTCGGGCTACCACCGGCCAGCGGAAAAACCGGTAGGCCGCCACTTATCGGCTAGTCTCTGATGCGCAACCGGCGCCATGAGCGTATGATTCGCGACCCTTTGGCGATCCCTTCGCCACAAGACCTGTTTTTACTACCGTTCAGGCCACTCAAGCCTGAATCGACACACCGGGAGGTGCCCAGATGAGTGAAGATCAGCAAGACCAACAGGAAATCGGCCCAGCAGGCGAAAAGCTGCAGAAAGTCCTCGCCCGTATCGGCGTCGGCTCGCGCCGCGACGTGGAGTCCTGGATCAGCCAGGGCCGGATCAAGGTCAATGGCAAAGAGGCCACCCTTGGCCTGCGCGTCGACCTGCATGACGCCATCTCCATCGATGGCAAGGTGATCAAGCGCGAAGAAGCGTCCGAATCGGTCCGCCGCGTGATCATGTACAACAAGCCCGACGGCGAGATCTGCACCCGTGACGACCCGGAAGGCCGCCCGACTGTGTTCGACAAGCTGCCGCGTCCACGGGAAGGCCGCTGGATCAATATCGGTCGCCTCGACATCAACACCACCGGCCTGCTGATGTTCACCACCGACGGTGAGCTGGCCAACCGCCTGATGCACCCGTCCTATGAAATGGACCGTGAGTACGCGGTACGTGTGCGTGGCGAAGTCGACGACGAGATGATCGAGCGCCTGAAAGCCGGCGTGATGCTCGAAGACGGCCCGGCCAAGTTCACCGACATCCAGCAGGCGCCCGGTGGCGAAGGTTTCAACCACTGGTACCACTGCGTGGTGATGGAAGGCCGCAACCGTGAAGTACGTCGCCTGTGGGAATCCCAGGGCCTGGTGGTCAGCCGCCTGAAGCGCGTGCGTTTCGGTCCGGTGTTCCTCAACTCCGACTTGCCGATGGGCCGCTGGCGCGAAATGAGCCAGTACGAAGTGGACGTCCTCAGCGCCGAGGTTGGCCTGACGCCGGTGGCACTGCCGCAGCTCAACGCCAAGAGCAAGGACAAGCTGGAACGCATGCAGCGCAAATCCTCGCGCCCGGTGGGCAAGAGCGAGCGCGTGCGGACCCTGCGTCCGGCCCATGGCGCGCCTGCCGCCGGTGCTCCGCGCCCGTCGCGCGAGCCGCAGATCGAAGGCGAGCGTCCGGGCCGCAAGCCCGTGCCACGCCAGGATGGCGAGCGCGCTCCACGGGCGCCGCGTCCGGCTGCCGGTCGTGGTGAGTCGGGTCGCGGTACGCCAGTGGCGGATCGTCCGAGCGACACCAAGCGCCCGGCCAAGCCAGCGCCGAAGTCCAAGCGTCCGGGCATTGTCCTGGTCGACAAGGATGCACCGTCGGGCAAGCGCCGCGGCGCCCCGGCCGGTTCCGGCCAGCGCCCGGGTTTCGGTCGCCGCAAGCCTGAGTGAGGCTGCCTTGAGCTGCAAGCTGTAGGCAACAAGAAAAAACGCCAACCTCAGGGTTGGCGTTTTTTTTGCGCTTTGGCGCATCGCGAGCAAGCTCGCTCCTACAGAAGAGCGATCCATCCCTGTAGGAGCGAGCTTGCTCGCGATAGCGGAATCGATATCGACACCCTCGTTGGCTCAGAACACGAACCTGCCATCGAACACCGGCTTGTCGTCCAGCGCCAGCACCCCGCTGGCAAAGATCAGGTCCAGGTGATGGCTACCCTTGGCACCGCCGCCCAGCCCCAGGTGCAGGCCGCAATGGCGCTCCTCGAACCCCGAGTTGCGCGCGTAGAGGTCTTTCACCCCTTCGTTGGTGCCGATGCCCAGTTCCTCGATGCGCCGGTTGGACGGGTTGGCGTCCAGGTATTTGTTGAAGTCCTCCGCCAGCCCCGGCACATCGGTGGCGATGTGGCTGATGGTGGAGTTCTCGATCCACAGTTCCAGTGGCGATTGCAGCACGCCGTACTTGCGCGCGAAGGGGATGGTGCCGAGGAAGGTGCCGACGAATTTCACCCGGCCATTGATGGCCTCGCTGTGGCTGGCGATTTCTCCGGGGGCCAGGTCGTAGTTGCCCACGCCGTTGATGTTGGTCCACTTCTTGATGCTGTCCAGCGGCGCTTCGAAGTACGAGCCGTGGTCGTCGCGAAAGCTCAGGGTGGTGGCCTCGGACATATGCTGGATCAGGGTCGCGTTGAGCTCGGCGATGCGTTGCGGCTCGACGCTGAAGGTGTCGTAGAAGTAGTCGCCGTAGTCCTTGAACAGCAGCGATTTCTTCCAGTTTTCGGCCATCACGCCCTGCAGCGCCTGGATGAATTCCGGGCCTTGCGGGCGGGGCGGCGAGAGGGTGGAGGAGTCGTAGAAGAAGATATACAGATCGCAGTCGGCGATGGCCTGGGTCAGCACCGAGGTGGGCTCGAGGTCGAGGCGCAGGGCAGTGAAGCAAAAGGGCTCACTGGCCTGCTCGATGATGGCGGCGCTGGTGGCGGTGTACTCGGCGGTGTGGCCGATCAGGACCCTGGCGCTCTGGCGGTCGGCCAGGGCTGGATGGTGTTCGAGGTAGTAAAGGAAATGCCGGATGGCTGCGGTGTTGTCCATGGATCCTCCCTGACAGACAGCGAGTGGAGGCAGGGGCGACCGCCGGGCCGCTCCTGCCTGATGGCCGTTTTTACAAAGGCCACATCGCCGTGCCGAACGGCACTACCGCATCGGCTTGCATCATTTCCACCGCGGCCTCGTGGGTCGCTGCTTCAAACCAATCGTCCAGTTGCAGTTCAGTGTCCAAGTCTTTTTCCAGTGCTTGCATCGTGAATCTCCTAGATGACTTTTCGGATAAAAGCAGTCGGTGAGGCGGCTCGGGCGTTCTACGGGGGAGTGCGTGAAAACCCTGGCTGCTCAACGTGGCCGCTCGGCTTGCCGGGGGTGTGGTCCGGCAAGTGGCTGGAAACCTAGTCCAGGGTTTTTTGAAATGCAAAAAAATAATTGAATTATTTTTATTGAACTTTTTGTTCTGTTTTTGCGTTGAAAAATTATCAAGAAAAAACAAAAAGCTGAGCGAATAGACAGATAAAAAACCGCTGGCCGTCAATTTGCAGTCGCCGCGGATGCCGATCTGAAGTGGAAAAAATACGTTCCACTCTGTAAAGAAATGCTGACGAAAAACCCGCTATCGAGTCATGGAATCGAGCCTCGTCCAGCGCTGTAAGAAAAACCTTCCGGCGCTGCCTGGATATTGCCCGCCGTCGGGCTCCAAGCCGCTTGTTCCGCGGCCTCAAGGCGGGTGTGATGCAGCCCATGCCTGTGTGCAGGTGCATAACAAGAAGGAGGCGCAATGTACGCCGTGGCTCACCTCAACCGATTCCCACCGAAGGACGATTGCTATCGTACCTTTGTCGACGACCCCGATAGGGCTGTCCCGAACCTTGCCGCCGATGCCAGGCATCGAGCAGGCCCCGTGCGATTCCGGCCCCCGACGCGCTGATAAGCTGCGTCTGGCGGCAGGGAGTCAGGGGTGTACAATGCGCGGCGTTTTAACTGTGACCCAACTGCGTATCCGCGCATTTTGCGCCCCAACGACTGCTTTCGACGCATGACGAGCCCTGGCTCGAATGCTCGAGACACGCTCCCAAGGCCAATAATCTCAAGGCTATCCGCCTTGTTCACTCCGCCGCGTCACAAGCGTGGTGGGTTCGATTTCGTCACAGATAAAAACAAACAGGTGACGCATGACCGTTAAACAAACGCTGAACTCCTGGTGCCTGCGCTGGGGTTTGATCCGCGCTGCTTAAGCCTGCTGTCGGCTGCAACGTCTATCGAACATCATCAAACCTTGCGTGAGACCCTTTTCATGAGTGGACAAAACTCGCATTCAGGCGAGCTGAAACGCGGCCTGAAAAATCGCCATATTCAACTGATCGCCCTGGGCGGCGCGATCGGTACCGGATTGTTCCTGGGCTCTGCCGGCGTGCTCAAGTCGGCCGGGCCGTCGATGATCCTCGGCTATGCCATCTGCGGCTTCATCGCCTTCATGATCATGCGCCAGCTCGGCGAGATGATCGTCGAAGAGCCGGTGGCCGGTTCCTTCAGCCATTTCGCACACAAGTACTGGGGCGGTTTCGCCGGTTTCCTGTCGGGCTGGAACTGCTGGATTCTGTACATCCTGGTGGGCATGTCGGAGCTGACCGCGGTCGGCAAGTACGTGCACTACTGGTGGCCGGAGGTGCCGACCTGGGCCTCGGCCGCAGCGTTTTTCGTGTTGATCAACCTGATCAACCTGGCCAACGTCAAAGTCTTCGGTGAGGCCGAGTTCTGGTTCGCGATCATCAAGGTGGTGGCCATCGTCGGCATGATCGCCCTGGGTAGCTACCTGCTGGTCAGCGGTCACGGCGGCCCGCAGGCCTCGGTGAGCAACCTGTGGGAACACGGCGGGTTCTTCCCCAATGGCGTCAGCGGCCTGGTGATGGCCATGGCGATCATCATGTTCTCCTTCGGTGGCCTGGAGATGCTCGGCTTTACCGCGGCCGAGGCCGACAAGCCGAAGACCGTGATTCCCAAGGCCATCAACCAGGTGATCTACCGCATCCTGATTTTCTACATCGGTGCCCTGGTCGTGCTGTTGTCCCTGACCCCGTGGAACAGCCTGCTGGAGACCCTGAATGCCTCCGGCGATGCCTATAGCGGCAGCCCGTTCGTCCAGGTGTTCTCGATGCTGGGCAGCGACACCGCGGCGCACATCCTCAACTTCGTGGTCCTGACCGCGGCCTTGTCGGTGTACAACAGCGGCACCTACTGCAACAGCCGCATGCTGCTGGGCATGGCCGAGCAGGGCGACGCGCCGAAAGTCCTGGCGAAGATCGACAAGCGTGGCGTGCCGGTGATGTCGATCCTGGCCTCGGCGCTGGTGACTTTCGTCGCCGTGGTGCTCAACTACCTGATCCCGCAGCACGCCCTGGAGCTGCTGATGTCGCTGGTGGTCGCGACCCTGGTGATCAACTGGGCGATGATCAGCTACTCGCACTTCAAGTTCCGCCAGCACATGAACCGCACGAAACAATCGCCGCTGTTCAAGGCGCTGTGGTACCCCTACGGCAACTACGTCTGCCTGGCGTTCGTGGTGTTCATCCTCGGCATCATGCTGATGATCCCGGGCATCCAGATCTCGGTGTACGCGATTCCGGTCTGGGTCGCTTTCATGTGGGTCTGCTACGGCATCAAGAACAAGCGCAGCGCGCAGCACAGCCTGCAGGCGGCCAACGCTTCGCTGAAGTGACACCTGCGCGGTAACGAAAAACCCGGCCTCGGCCGGGTTTTTTGTGGGCGCTGCAAATCCGCAGGCGCGGTATCCTGAACGCCCTGAAAGCGGATTCCTTTTCCATGCTGGTGATTTCCAACAACGTGCATCTGCCGGATGCCGAGATCGAGTTGACTGCCATTCGCGCGCAAGGCGCGGGTGGGCAGAACGTCAACAAGGTCTCCAGCGCGGTGCACCTGCGCTTCGACATTCCGGCCTCGTCCCTGCCGCCGTTCTACAAGGAGCGACTGCTGGCGCTGCGCGACAGTCGCATTACCAGCGATGGGGTGATCGTCATCAAGGCCCAGCAATACCGGACCCAGGAACAGAACCGCGCCGATGCCCTGGAGCGCCTGGTGGCGTTGATCCTCGACGCGATCAAGGTGGAGAAGAAGCGCCGCCCGACCAAGCCGACCCTGGGCTCGAAGACCCGGCGCCTGGAATCCAAGAGCAAGCGCGGCAACATCAAGGCCGGCCGCGGCAAGGTCGACTACTAGGCTCTGTACGACAAGTACCGACCTAGCGCTCGCCGCGCTCCTCGCGATACTTCGGCGCCTGGCGGTACAGGTAGAGGCTCAGCAGCAAACCGCTACAGGCCGCGAGGGCGGCGAACAGGAAGATCGAGGCAAAGCCGAAACCGGCGGCAATCGCCCCGGCCAGCGGTCCGGTGATCCCCAGCGAGAGGTCGATGAACAGCGAATAGGCGCCCACCGCCGCGCCGCGGCTGGAGGCGGGGACCAGGTTGACCGCTTCCACCCCCAGCGCCGGGAATACCAGGGAGAAGCCGAAGCCGCTCAACGCCGCGCCGGCCAGGGCCCAGTGGGCATCCGGCGCCAGCCACAACAGTAGCAGGCCCAGGGTTTCCACCGACAGGCAGGCGATCGCCACGCGAAAGCCGCCGAGGCGGTTGATCAGGTTGCCGAACAGCAGGCGCGCACCGATGAAACTGGCGCCGAACAGGCTCAGGCACAGCACTGCGTTGGACCAGTTCTGGGTGGCGTAATACAGGGTGATGAAGGTGGCGATGGTGCCAAAACCGATCGAGCCCAGGGCCAGGCCACAGCCATGGGGGAACACCCGGCCCAGGACATGGATGAACGGCAGGCGCTCACCGGCAACGATCGGCGCCGCCAGTTTCGGCCAGGCCAGCGCCAGGCCGAGGAACGCCAGCAGGATGATGCTCACGCCCATGCTCCACAGCCCCAGGCGATCCACCAGCAGCACCCCCAGCGGCGCGCCAACGGCCAACGCGCCATAGCTGGCGATACCGTTCCAGGAAATCACCTTGGCGGTGTTCTGCGCGCCGACGCGGCCGATGCCCCAGCCGATGGAGCCCGAGCCCACCAGGCTCTCGGCGCTGCCCAGCACCAGGCGCCCGACCAGCAGGCTGGCCAGGCTCAGCACCGGCAAGCTGCTCAGCCATGCCGACAGCAGCATGAACACGCCGCTCAGGCCGCAGCCGGCCAGGCCGTACATCACTGCGCGCTTGCTGCCCAGGTTGTCGATGATCTTCCCGGCATAGGGGCGGCTGAGCAGGGTGGCCAGGTATTGCACGCTGATCACCAGCCCGGCGATCACCGCGCCGAAGCCCAGCTCGCTGTGCACGTAGCCTGGCAGCACGGCCAGGGGGATGCCGATGTTCAGGTAGCCGATAAAGGTGAAAAGGACGATGGAGACGACTTGCAGCGTGACCGCCAAGGGGCGCTGGGTATCTGGCATGGGAAAGGTCCACGGACGCGGCAGAGATAGATAGGCTGCTTATGATACCGAGGGTTGAAACGATTCAGGTGGAGAAATCGATGGGTTGGCGCAAGTTTTTGCGCGCCGCGGGCTCAGGCTTGGGCTGGGGCCAGCAATTGTGTGGTGACCAGGGCGGCCAGGGCGTTTTCCTGGGTACCGAAGCGCGCCAGCAGGGCGGCCTGTTTTTCCGGCGTCAGGCGGTTCCAGATCTCGATCATTTTTTCGGCGGTGCCGATCAGCACACTGGCTTGGGTTTCGCTGAAGGTGTCGGTCATGGAGGCGGTTCTCGAAAGCGGGTTTCAGGCGGTGTGGAAAGCGCATCAAAGAGCGCTTTCCACACTGTCTGGGTGTTGCGGTCAGTCTTCGCTGTCGGCCTTGTGGCTGGAGGCGGCTTCTTTCGGCTCGGGCTGTTGGGCGCCGGCTTGTTGCGGGGTTGTCTGCTCAGTTTCGTGCAGGCTTGGGAAGGGGAGATTAGGAATCTCGTGCATGTTCGTTGCTCCTCGCAAGGTCTGTTTTTTAAATCGCTGGGTAGATCCGCGCTTTTAAAAAGCCTGGGCAGGATACAGCACTGGAAATGACAAAAAGATTTTTATCTGGGGTTTTAGGATGAAAGGAGTTTCATCGGACGGGGGGCTTTTAACGGCATCGCGGGCAAGCCTCGCGCTTACGGAATCAGGTGACATCCGTAGGCGCCAGGCTTGCCCGCGATAGCTTTTTTCAGTTTTTGCAGACTTCGGCGATGGCTTCGGCCAGCAGGTCCAGGCGGGTGGCGTCGATACCGGCGACGTTGGCCCGGCCGGAGCTGACCATGTACACGCTGTGCTGGTTGCGCAACGTGGCGACCTGTTCCGGCGTCAGGCCGGTGTAGGAGAACATCCCGCGTTGCACGCCGATGTGAGCGAAGCGTTCGGCCAGGCCGAAGGGTTGCAGCGCTTCCACCAGGCCCGAGCGCAACTGGGCGATGCGCAGGCGCATGGCTTCCACTTCGTCGGCCCAGAGGCTTTTCAGTTCCGGGTCGCCGAGGATGGTGGCGACCACCGCGGCGCCGTGATCCGGCGGGGTGGACCACAGGTTGCGGGCGATGTGGGCCAGCTGGCTGCGTACATCCAGCAGCTTTTCCGCGTCCCGGGTGCAGACGATCAGTGCGCCGGTGCGGTCGCGGTACAGGCCGAAGTTCTTCGAGCAGGAACTGGTGATCAGCAGCTCGGGCAGTTCGGCTGCGAACAGGCGCACCGCCCAGGCATCCTGCTCCAGGCCGTCGCCGAAGCCCTGGTAGGCGAAGTCGATCAGCGGCAGCAGGTTGCGGCTGCGCACCACGTCCAGTACCCGATGCCAGTCGTCGTGGCTCAGGTCGAAACCGGTGGGGTTGTGGCAGCAGGCATGCAGCAGCACCACGTCGCCCTTGGGCACCTGGTTCAGGGTCGCCAGCATGGCCTCGACGTCGAGGCGATTGTCGCTGCCGACGTAAGGGTAGTGGCTGACCTGGATGCCGGCGGCGGCAAAGATGGTTTCGTGGATCGGCCAGGTCGGGTTGCTCAACCACACGCCACGGCCCGGCAGGCAGTGGGCGATGAAGTCGGCGCTCAGGCGCAGCGCGCCGGTGCCGCCCGGAGTCTGGGTGGCGCCGGCGCGTCGTTCGGTGATCAGCTGCGAATCGGCGCCCAGCACCAGTTCATTGATCACCTTGCCAAAGGCCGCGTCGCCGTGGCCGCCGATGTAGATCTTGGTGGTCTGCCGGTCGACCAGGCGCTGCTCGGCCAGCTTGACCGACTGCGGGATCGGCGTCAGCCCCTGGGAATCCTTGTAGACACCGACGCCGAGGTCGAACTTGCGTGGGTTGCTGTCCGACGCATAGGCCTCCATCAGGCCAAGAATCGGGTCGCCGGGTACTCGGCCTATGGCGTCGAAATGCATTACTTGCGTCCTTCTGCGGTCTTGGCCACTTCGTCGGTGCGAGCGGCCATGATGAAGTCGTTGCGGTGCAGGCCCTTGATGGAGTGGCTCCACCAGGTCACGGTGACCTTGCCCCATTCGGTGAGCAGGCCAGGATGATGACCTTCTGCCTCGGAAATTTCACCCATTGCGTTGGTAAAGGCCAGGGCAAATTTGAAGTTTTTGAACAGGAAGACTTTTTCCAGCTGCATGACGCCATCGCGCACTTCGATGTTCCAGTCGGGGATCTGCTTGATCAGCACCGGCAGTTCTTCGTCGCTGACTTGTGGGGCATCGGCACGGCAGGCTTCGCAATGGGCTTGGTTGAGAGCGGTCATGGTGGGTTCCTGAAATCGGTTCTTGTTGGAAATTACGGGTTTTATGAGCGCTGCGCGAGGGCAGGGTGCTCAGGCCGCCTTGGGTTTGGGCGGAAACTTGGGTGCGTGCAGGCCCATCTGCATGCCCTGGTGCACCAGGGCCATGATGTCTTCATGGGCCAGGTCGAACAGGCGCTTGAGGTTGGGCAGCACAAAGTAGATAGGTTGCAGGATGTCGATGCGGTACGGGGTACGCATCGCTTCCAGCGGGTCGAAGGCCTGGTGTTCGGGCACGTCCGACAGGCAGTAGACGGTTTCCTTCGGCGAGGAGAGGATGCCGCCGCCGTAGATGCGCTGGCCTTGCGGGGTGTCCAGCAGGCCGAATTCGATGGTCATCCAGTACAGGCGCGCCAGGTACACCCGTTCTTCCTTGGTGGCCTGCAGGCCGAGCTTGCCGTAGGTGTGGGTGAATTCGGCGAACCAGGGATTGGTCAGCAGCGGGCAGTGGCCAAAGATCTCGTGGAAGATGTCCGGCTCTTGCAGGTAGTCCAGTTCTTCGCGGGTACGAATAAAGGTCGCGACCGGAAACTGTTTGCTGGCGAGCAATTCGAAGAAGGTCTGGAAGGGGATCAGCGCCGGCACCCGGGCTACCTGCCAGCCGGTGGTTGCGCCCAGCACCTTGTTGATTTCGCCCAGCTGCGGGATGCGGTCGTGGGGCAGGCCGAGTTTCTCGATGCCGTCCAGGTATTCCTGGCACGCGCGACCCTCGATCACTTTCAGCTGACGAGTGATCAGGGTGTTCCACACCGCGTGTTCTTCATCGGGGTAGTGGATAAAACCTTGCGCGTCGGGCTCGCGGGCCACGTACTGCGTCTGCTTCATGCTGCTCTCCTGTCAGGGGCTGCTTCTTGTTATCAGTTGACGCTAGAGATAACCCAAGGTTGCAGCCCATGCAGCAGGTTGACGTGAACGTAATGGGCGGATCAGGGCCGATTTCGTAAAGTTTTCGTTACGAAAGCGTCGCGGGTCCGCTATTACTGAGAATAGTCGATTTGAAAAGGCCGGTGACTGTCACATAATCTTGACGATTATCTGCGCCACACCGCAGAAAGTTCGTGCCGGACGGTGCCAAAAACGCCGCTTTCTGGCGTTCACGCCCTCCATTACCTGTTTCGGGCCTTTCCTTTATGCGTATCAAAGTCCACTGCCAGAATCGCATCGGCATCCTGCGCGACATTCTCAACCTGCTGGTGGAGTACGGCATCAACGTCGCCCGGGGTGAGGTGGGCGGCGAGCATGGCAATGCCATCTATCTGCATTGCCCGAACCTGATCAACCTGCAGTTCCAGGCGCTGCGGCCGAAGTTCGAGTCGATCGCCGGGGTGTTCGGGGTCAAGCGGGTCGGGCTGATGCCCAGCGAGCGGCGGCATATGGAGCTCAATGCCCTGCTCGGGGCGCTGGAGTTCCCGGTGTTGTCCATCGACATGGGCGGTTCCATCGTCGCCGCCAACCGCGCGGCGGCGCAGCTGTTGGGCGTACGGGTGGACGAGGTACCGGGGATTCCGCTGTCGCGCTATGCCGAGGATTTCGACCTGCCGGAACTGGTGCGGGCCAACAAGTCGCGGATCAACGGCCTGCGGGTCAAGGTCAAGGGTGACGTGTTTCTGGCGGACATCGCGCCGCTGCAATCGGAGCACGACGACAGCGAGGCCATGGCCGGCGCGGTGCTGACATTGCACCGCGCGGATCGGGTCGGCGAGCGCATCTATAACGTGCGCAAGCAGGAGTTGCGCGGCTTCGACAGCATCTTCCAGAGCTCGAAAGTCATGGCCGCGGTGGTGCGCGAAGCGCGGCGCATGGCACCGCTGGACGCGCCGCTATTGATCGAGGGCGAGACCGGCACCGGCAAGGAACTGCTGGCGCGCGCCTGCCACCTGGCCAGCCCGCGCGGGCAATCGCCGCTGATGGCGCTCAACTGCGCCGGCCTGCCGGAATCCATGGCCGAGACCGAGCTGTTCGGCTACGGGCCGGGGGCCTTCGAGGGCGCCCGGGCCGAAGGCAAGCTTGGGCTGCTGGAGCTGACCGCCGGCGGCACGCTGTTTCTCGACGGGGTCGGGGAGATGAGCCCGCGCTTGCAGGTCAAGCTCCTGCGCTTTCTGCAGGATGGCTGCTTCCGTCGGGTCGGCAGCGACGAAGAGGTGTACCTGGACGTGCGGGTGATCTGCGCGACCCAGGTCGACCTGTCGGAACTGTGCGCCCGCGGCGAGTTCCGCCAGGACCTGTATCACCGGCTCAATGTCCTGTCCCTGCATATTCCACCGTTGCGTGAATGCCTCGACGGCCTGACGCCGCTGGTGGAACACTTCCTCGACCAGGCCAGCCGACAGATCGGCTGCGCCTTGCCCAAGCTGGCGCCGGCGGCCATGGAGCGCCTCAGCCATTACCACTGGCCAGGCAACGTGCGGCAGCTGGAAAACGTGCTGTTCCAGGCGGTGTCCCTGTGCGACGGCGGCACGGTCAAGGCCGAACACATCCGCCTGCCGGACTACGGCGTGCGCCAACCCCTTGGCGACTTCTCCCTGGAAGGCGGCCTCGACGACATCGTCGGGCGCTTCGAAAAGGCCGTCCTCGAACGCCTGTATTCCGAGCACCCCAGCAGCCGCCAGCTGGGCAAGCGCCTGGGCGTGTCGCACACCACCATCGCCAACAAGCTGCGCGAATACGAAGTGGGCAAGGGCGCTGGCGAGAGCTGAACTCTTGTAGCCGCTGCCGCAGGCTGCGATCGAGTCCGAAGGGCTCGCAAGGCTGGCAGCGTATTACCTCGATCAGATCGCGGGTATGGGGTTGGCGTCTGCTTCGCAGTCAATCGCAGCCTGCGGCAGCGGCTACAGAGCCTTGTTGCGCTGCAGAGGCCGAGCCTTGCCGTAAGCGGCATATCTGCGCCGGTTTTTCGTCTTTGACACAATCGCTCGATTTCCTTCGATCGCCCTCAAGCTCCCGGATTTCCTGCCTTCGGCCGCCCGAAAAACAAGTTGGTGCGCTTATTGCTTATGGCTCAGCAGTACAGCGGTGGACGGCAAACGTCCGACATGCAGAGGAAAGACTGTGGACAAGTACCTTTATGTGGCCATGACCGGTGCCAGCCAGAATGCGCTGGCGCAAAAGGCGCATGCCAACAACCTGGCGAACATCTCCACCAACGGTTTTCAGCGCGACCTGGAGCAGGCGCGTTCGATGCCGGTGTTTGGTGACAGCTTTCCGGCGCGGGCCTTTGCCATGTCCGAGCGTCCGGCTACCGATTTCACCCCGGGCTCGCTGGTGGAAACCGGTCGCGACCTCGACGTGGCGGTCAGCGGCAATGGCTGGATCGCCGTGCAGACCCCGGATGGCGGTGAAAGCTACGTGCGCACCGGCAGCCTGAATATCGACGCCCTGGGCGTGTTGCGTGCCGGCAACGGCATGCCGGTGATCGGCAACGGCGGCCCGATCGCCGTGCCGCCGGAGCAGCAGGTGGAAGTCGGCCAGGACGGCACCATCAGCATCCGCGCCATGGGCGAAGGCCCACGGGTGATGGCCGAGGTCGACCGCATCAAGCTGGTCAACCCGGACCTGAAGAACATGACCAAGGGGCTGGACGGTTCGATCCATACCAAGGACGGCAAGCCGGCAGCGGCTGACGCCAATGTGCAACTGGTCTCGGGTTTCCTCGAGTCGAGCAACGTCAATGCGGTCGAGGAAATGACCTCGGTGCTGGCGCTCTCCAAGCAGTTCGAACTGCACATCAAGATGATGAACACCGCCAAAGAAGACGACCAGGCCATGGCTCGGGTCTTGCAGATCAGCTAATTACCAGTACGTCGCGCCGTAAAACAGGCGCACGAGGAGAATCGAATGCTTCCGGCTCTGTGGGTTGCCAAAACAGGTCTGTCCGCCCAGGACACTAACCTGACCACCATTTCCAACAACCTGGCGAACGTTTCGACCACGGGCTTCAAACGTGATCGCGCCGAGTTCCAGGACCTGCTGTATCAGATCAAGCGTCAGCCTGGCGCCCAGTCGACCCAGGACAGCGAGCTGCCGTCGGGCCTGCAACTGGGTACTGGTGTGCGCATCGTCGGCACCCAGAAGAATTTCACCGCCGGCAGCCTGCAGACCACCGAGCAGCCGCTGGACATGGCCATCAACGGCCGCGGTTTCTTCCAGATACTGCAACCGGACGGCACCACTTCCTACACCCGTGACGGCACCTTCCACCTGGACTCCAACGGCCAGATCGTCACCGCCAACGGCTTCGCGCTGGAACCGGCGATCGTCGTACCGAACGATGCCCAGACCTTCACCGTGGGCCAGGACGGCACCGTCTCGATCACCACCGCCGGCAACCCGGCCTCGCAAGTGATCGGCAACCTGCAGACCGCCGACTTCATCAATCCGGCCGGCCTGCAAGCGACGGGCAACAACCTGTTCCTGGAAACCGCCGCCAGTGGCGCGCCGCAAGTCGGTACCCCGGGCCTCAACGGTTTCGGCACCACCCTGCAGAACACCCTGGAAACCTCCAACGTCAGCACCGTTGAGGAGATGGTCAACATGATCACCACCCAGCGCGCCTACGAGATGAACTCCAAGGTGATCTCCACCGCCGACCAGATGCTCTCGTTCGTCACGCAGAATCTGTAATCAAGTCCTAGGGGCGGCCCAGCGGCCGCCTGCAGCACCATGAGGTAGGGTCATGAATCGCTTTGTATCTGTTCTCGCACTGAGTGGGTTCGTCGTGCTCGCGGGCTGCGTGGCCCCGCCACCGAAGCCCAATGACCCGTATTACGCTCCGGTGTTGCCGCGTACTCCGTTGCCGGCTGCGGCCAACAACGGCTCGATCTACCAGGCCGGCTTCGAGCAGAACCTGTACAGCGACCGCAAGGCGTTCCGCGTGGGCGACATCATCACCATCACCCTCAACGAGCGGACCCAGGCGAGCAAGAACGCCAACTCGCAGATCGACAAGAACAGCAAGACCGGCATCGGCCTGACTTCGTTTTTCGGTGGCGGCCTGAGCACCAATGACCCGATAGGTAGCGGTGACCTGAGCCTCGATGTCGGCTACAGCGGCGACCGGGCCACCAAGGGCGACAGCAAGTCCGGCCAGAGCAACAGCCTGACCGGCTCGATCACCGTGACGGTGGCCGACGTGTTGCCCAACGGCATCATCGCCGTGCGTGGCGAGAAGTGGCTGACCCTCAACACCGGCGACGAGCTGGTGCGGATTGCCGGCCTGGTGCGTGCCGACGATATCGCCACCGACAACACGGTGTCCTCGACCCGCGTCGCCGACGCGCGCATCACCTATTCGGGTACCGGTGCCTTTGCCGATGCGAGCCAGCCGGGCTGGTTCGACCGTTTCTTCCTCAGCCCGCTGTTCCCTTTCTAGGTGGCTACGTTGAATTTCAAACGCCTCATGCTGGCCGCGCTGTTGCTCTCGGCGGCCTGCAACGCTCACGCCGAACGGCTGAAGGACATCGCCAGCATTTCCGGCGTGCGTTCCAACCAGTTGATCGGCTACGGCCTGGTGGTCGGGCTTAACGGCACCGGCGACCAGACGACCCAGACACCCTTCACCCTGCAGACCTTCAACAACATGCTGTCGCAGTTCGGCATCAAGGTACCGCCGGGTTCCGGCAACGTGCAGTTGAAGAACGTCGCGGCGGTATCGGTGAGCGCCGATCTGCCGGCGTTCGCCAAGCCGGGGCAGCAGGTGGATATCACCGTGTCCTCCATCGGTAACTCCAAGAGCCTGCGCGGCGGCACCTTGCTGCTGACGCCGCTCAAGGGGATTGACGGCAACGTCTACGCCATCGCCCAGGGCAACCTGGTGGTGGGCGGTTTCGACGCCGAGGGCCGTGACGGTTCGAAGATCACGGTCAACGTTCCGTCGGCCGGTCGCATCCCGGGCGGCGCCTCGGTGGAGCGCGCGGTGCCGAGCGGTTTCAACCAGGGCAACAGCCTGACCCTGAACCTCAACCGTTCCGACTTCACCACCGCCAAGCGCATCGTCGACAAGATCAACGACATGCTCGGCCCGGGCGTGGCCCAGGCCATCGACGGCGGTTCGATCCGTGTTACCGCGCCGCTCGATCCGAGCCAGCGCGTCGACTACCTGTCGATCCTCGAGAACCTGGAAATCGATCCGGGTCAGGCGGTGGCCAAGGTCATCATCAACTCGCGTACCGGCACTATCGTCATCGGCCAGAACGTCAAGGTCTCGCCAGCCGCAGTGACCCACGGCAGCCTCACCGTAACCATCACCGAAGACCCGATCGTCAGCCAGCCGGGTCCGCTGTCCAACGGCCAGACCGCGGTCGTGCCGCGTTCGCGGGTCAACGCCGAGCAGGAAGCCAAGCCGATGTTCAAGTTCGGCCCGGGCACCACCCTCGACGAGATCGTGCGTGCGGTGAACCAGGTCGGCGCGGCACCGGGCGACCTGATGGCGATCCTCGAAGCCTTGAAACAGGCCGGCGCGCTGCAAGCCGACCTGATCGTGATTTGAGGTAGGGGCCATGGATATTCGCAAGAGCGGTCTGGTCAGCAGCGGCGATTCGGGTTCCTACTCGGACCTCAACCGGCTTAACCAGCTCAAGGTCGGCGACAAGAACAGCGACGCCAACATGCGCAAGGTGGCGCAGGAGTTCGAGTCGCTGTTCCTCAACGAAATGCTCAAGTCCATGCGCTCGGCTACCGAAGCGCTGGGCAAGGACAACCCGCTCAACACTCCGGCGGCCAAGCAGTACCAGGAAATGTACGACCAGCAGCTGGCGGTTTCCATGTCCCGCGAGGGCGGTGGTATCGGCCTGGCCGATGTGCTGATGCGCCAGATGTCGAAGAACAAATCCACCACTGCGGCAGCGGCCTCGACCTTGCCCGGTGGCCAGGCTGAAAAGGTCGCGCTGACTGAAAAGGTCGCGACGCCAACCGCCATCGCTGCCGGCACCACGGCATTGGGCGGCCCGTTGTCGCGGGTCAATGGCCAGCGTCCGTTGTGGGCCTCCCGTGCGCTGGAGCCACAGCGCGCCGCCGACAGCGGTACCCATAACGATATGGCGCTGCTCAACCAGCGGCGCATTTCCCTGCCGAGCAAGCTGACCGATCGCTTGCTGGCGGGCATCGTGCCGTCGGCCGACAGTGCCGCCACCAACCGGACGGCCTTGCCGGAGCGCACCACGGCCGCTACCGACGCGCTGGTCAAGAACCGCTCGCGCAGCTTTGCCGCGGTGCCGCACGGACGCATGCAGATCTACGGCCGCGCCGTGGCCCAGCCACCGTTGGCGCCGGCGAAGAAAGCCTTCAGTTCGGCGGATGAATTCGTCGCCACCATGCTGCCGATGGCGCAGCAGGCCGCCGACCGCATCGGGGTCGATCCACGCTACCTGGTCGCCCAGGCGGCGCTGGAAACCGGTTGGGGCAAATCGGTGATGCGCCAGCAGGACGGTAGCAGCAGCCACAACCTGTTCGGCATCAAGGCCGGCAGCAGTTGGAAGGGCGACCAGGCACGGGCGATCACCAGCGAATTCAGAAATGGGCAGATGGTCAAGGAGACGGCCGAGTTCCGTTCCTATGCCTCGTATCAGGACAGCTTCCACGACCTGGTGACCTTGTTGCAGAGCAACAATCGCTATCAAGAAGTGCTGAAGGCGGCCGATAACCCCGAACAGTTTGTACGTGAATTGCAGAAAGCCGGGTATGCAACCGACCCGGATTACGCAAGCAAGATTTCGCAGATTGCCAAGCAGATGAAGAGCTACGAGAACTACGCTGCGGCGGGCGCTTCCACGAATTTATAAGGTCTGAATCATGAGTTTGCTCAATATCGGGATGTCGGGGCTGTCAGCCAGCCAAACGTCGTTGATGACCACGGGTAACAACATCGCCAACGCCGATACCGCCGGTTACTCGCGCCAGCAGACCGTGCAGGGCAGCAAGGCTTCGAACCAGTACGGCAACGTCTTCATCGGCAGCGGTACTACCCTGGCCGACGTGCGCCGGGTGTACAACAGCTACCTGGATGCCCAGCTGCAGACCACCACCTCGCTGAACAGCGATGCCGCCGCTTACCTGGGCCAGATCACCCCGGTGGACAAGCTGCTGTCGGACAGCGGCACCGGTATCACCGGCGCGCTGACCAAATTCTTTGCCTCGATGCAGAACGTCAACGCCAAGCCGGCCGACGATGCCTCGCGCCAATTGCTGCTCAGCGACGCGCAAGCCCTGAGCAACCGCTTCAATTCCGTTTCCAGCCAGTTGAACGAGCAGAACGCCAATATCAACGGCAACCTGAGCAGCATGGCTGACCAGGTCAACAAGCTGGCGGCCACTGTCGCCCAGCTGAACCAGAAGATTTCCGAAGTCTCCAGCGGCGGCATGCCCAACGACCTGCTCGACGCGCGCAACGAGACGCTGCGCCAGCTGTCGCAGTTCGTCAAGGTGGATGTCTCGGAGCGCGGCTCGAGCGTCGACCTGTACCTGGGCAGCGGCCAGCCGCTGGTCGTGGGTAACACCACCAGCAAGCTGGAAGTGGTCCCTGGCAAGACCGACCCGACCCGTTCTTCGCTGCAACTCAATCGCGGCTCGAGCACTATCGATGTGACCTCGGTGGTCACCGGTGGCGAGATCGGCGGCCTGTTGCGCTATCGCAACGAGGTGCTGGACCCGGCGATGAACGAACTGGGGCGCGTGGCCCTGGTGATCGCCGACCAGGTCAACAGCCAGCTCGGACAAGGTATCGACAAGAACGGCGAGTTTGGCGCGGCGCTGTTCAACAACATCAACAGTGCGGCCCTGATCAGCCAGCGCAGCATTGCCAACGGCAACAACAGCGCCGGCTCGGGCAACCTCGATGTGACCATCAAGGACACCGGCAAGCTGACCATCAGCGACTACCAGGTGACCTTCACCAGCGCCACCGACTACACCGTCAAGCGCTCCGACGGCACCAGCCTGGGCGCGTTCAGCACCACCACCACGCCGCCACCGGTGATCGACGGTTTCACCCTGAGCCTCAACGGCGGGGCTATGAGCGCCGGCGACAGCTTCAAGATCACCCCGACCCGCAACGCGGCGACCACGATCAAGACCGAACTGACCGACGCCAAGCGCCTGGCCATCGCCGCGCCGCTGAATGCCGAAGTGCTGCCAGGGGCGACCGGTTCGCTGAGCATTCCAGGCCTGCCGACAGTCAAGCCGGCGCTGGACATCTACAACTCGGCCGCCAACGCCGAGATGCAGACCGCGATCAAGAACTCGGTACCGGTCAAGCTGGTCTTCGACGCCCCCGCGGGCGGTAGCCAGGGCTACAAGTACTACGATGCCAAGGGCACGTTGATGGGCACCGGTTCGATCGTACCGGGGCAGAACAACACGCTGAACCTGCAGATCAAGATGGTCGATGCCAGCGGCAACCCGATCACCGACGGCGGCACACCGCCGGTGCAGAAAACCTTCACCGTGGAAATGAGCGTCGCCGGCTCGCCGAAGGACGGCGAAGGACTGAACGTCAAGTTCAACGGCGCCGGTTCCACCGACAACCGCAACGGCATCGCGCTGGCGGGGCTACAGACCAAGCAGACCGTGGATACCGGTTCGGCCAGCAAGGGCATCACCCTGGTCGACGCCTACGGCAAGCTGGTGGAGAACGTCGGTGCCAAGGCCAGCCAGGGCAAGCTCGACAGTGCGGCCACCGAGGCGATCCTGGCCAACGCCAAGGGCGCGCGGGACTCGTTGTCCGGGGTCGACCTGGATGAAGAGACCGGCAACCTGGTCAAGTACCAGCAGTACTACACCGCGTCCTCGCAAATCATCAAGGCGGCGCAGGAAACCTTCGCCACCCTGATCAACAGCCTTTAAGGAGTCGTAGTCCATGCGTATTTCCACCGCCCAGTTTTACGAGTCCTCGGCTGCCAACTACCAGAAGAACTTCGCCAATGTGGTCAAGAGCAGCGAAGAGGCCAGCAGCCTGGTTCGCGTCAACACCGCGGCCGACGATCCGGTAGGCGCCTCGCGCCTGCTGCAACTGGGCCAGCAGGCTTCGCTGTTGAGCCAGTACTCGGCCAACACCACCTCGATCAAGGCATCCCTGGGCCAGGCCGAATCGGTCCTGACCAGCATCACCAACGTTCTGGCACGTGCCCAGGAACTGGCGAGTGGAGCCGGCAACGCCGGTTACACCGACGATGACCGCAAGGCCAATGCCGCCGAACTGGCGCAGATCGAAGAGCAGCTGTTGAGCCTGATGAACACCCAGGACGAAAACGGCAAATACATCTTTGCCGGTTCCCAGGGCGACACCGTGCCGTTCACCCGCAATTCCGACGGCACCTACAGCTACAACGGCGACCAGACCACGCTGAACCTGCCAGTGGGCGACACCATGTCCATGGCCACCAACACCACCGGCTGGGCCGCCTTCCAGCAAGCCATCAACACCAGCCGCAGCCAGGTCAGCATGACTGCCCCGGCAGTGGATGACGGTCGGGTGACGCTGTCCAACGGCCAGGTGTCTTCGAATCCGAAGTACAACAGCGAGTTCCGCAGCGGCGAGCCGTACACCATCAGCTTCCTCAGCAGCACTCAGTTCAAGATCACCGACAGCGCCGGCAACGACGTGACGTCCGAGGCCAGCCAGAATGGCTCCTTCTCCTCCAGCAAGGGCGCCGAGGCACAGACCGTCAGTTTCCGTGGCGTCGATCTGCGCCTGAGCATCAACCTGAAACCCGGCGATGCCACCCCCCCGAACACGGAGATCGCCGGTCACAGCTTCACCCTGGCGGCCAAGCCCGACTCCTTCAATGTCTCGCGCAGCCCGGGCAACCCGTCGACCGCGGTCGTGACTGGTGCCAGCGTCAGTAACAACAACGCCTACAACGCCAGCTTCCCGAGCGGCGGTGCGATCCTCAAGTTCACCAGCGCCACCGACTACGAGCTGTATGCGTCGCCGTTGACTGCTGACAGCAAGCCGGTTTCCACCGGCACCATGGCCGGCTCCACCGCCACCGCGTCTGGTGTGAACTTCACCTTCAGCGGTACCCCGGCGGCGGGCGACCAGTATGTGGTGGCGGTCAACAACCACCAGACCCAGAACGTCCTCGATACCATCAGCCAGCTGCGTACGGTGCTGAATACACCGACCAACGGGGATCCGGTCGCCATCCAGAAACTCAATGCCGGGTTGCAGGCGGGGATGGCCAACCTGGCCAGCGGCGCCAACCAGGTGGCGAGCGCGGTCAGCGACATCGGCGGCCGGGGTTCGGCGCTGGATATCCAGAACGAGACCAACCTGAGCCTGAGCGCGGCCAACACCCAGACCCAGTCGGCGATCCGCGATTCCGACCCGGCCGAGGTGATGACCCGCCTGACCCTGCAACAGACCATGCTGCAAGCTTCGCAACTGGCCTTCAGCAAGATTGCCCAGCTGGGCCTGTTCAACAAGGTCTGAGCCTGAGCCGGTCGCGCTCCTGTGAGCGCGGCCGCGCCGTCGAGCCGTCAACCGTCTTCATTAAGCGGTTCCGGGGCCCGCGCCTGACCAGGCCGGGCCCGCCGCTCGAGAGTTTCCCGCCGTGAATCAACGCCCTCTAGTCAGCATCGTCATCCCAGCCTTCAATCCGCGCTTCTTCAGCCAGGCGTTCGAGAGTGCGCTGGCCCAGACCTGGGAGCGGGTCGAAATCGTCATCTGCGACGACTCGGCCGGCGACGAGATTCGTGAGGTGGTCGAGGCCATCGTAGAGCCTCCCCATCCGGTGCGTTATCTGCGCAACCCGCAACGCCTGGGCCTGCAGAAGAACCTGCTGCGCTGTGTCGAAGAGGCGCGGGGCGAGCTGATCAAGATCCTCTGTGACGACGATCGCCTGTTCGCCCCGAGCATCGCCCTGCAGGCCCAGGTGCTGGTCGATCATCCCGAGATCAATCTGGTCTGCGCCCTGCGCATGATGAGCGATGCCGGTAACTTCATTCTGCCGCCGCGGGTCGAGAACGCCCGGCTGTCGCCGAACGACGCCATGCTCAAGGGCGACGACATGCTGGCGATCCTCGAGAGCACGCCACGCAACTTCCTTGGCAATTTCAGTTCGACCCTGATGCGTCGCGCCGACGTGCTCG
The DNA here is from genome assembly GCF_017349615.1 of Pseudomonas sp. GW531-T4. Classification (NCBI taxonomy): domain Bacteria; kingdom Pseudomonadati; phylum Pseudomonadota; class Gammaproteobacteria; order Pseudomonadales; family Pseudomonadaceae; genus Pseudomonas; species Pseudomonas sp. GW531-T4. Next base: position 195,990 of record NZ_JACMZT010000004.1, on the reverse strand, counting down.
AGCTGTTGCCAGCCTTGACCCAGGAGGGCGCAGGTTTCCTCGCGTTGCTGGATCTGGCGCTGTTCGTGTGCCTGATGCGGCGTGGCAACCTGGCGCTACTTAACACTGTGCTGAGCACCGAGCGCCTGTATCCGGAACGCTTGAGCAAGCAGCCGGAAATGCAGCGGGCGGAGAAGATCGAATGGGACTGGCTGGCGCAGATGCTCGCCGCGCGCAGCGGCGAGTCGGCCCCGGCCTCGGGCTGGGTGCGTTGCGTCGACCTGGCAAAAATGTCCGAGCCATCCTGGCAGTGGGACGAACTCTGCGTGACCCGGGTGCTCGGCAACCGCAACACTGTGGTCAGTGGTCGGGTCGGCGGCGAGAGCGAAAGTTATGCCGACTTCTACCAGGAGTGGCTGGCGATCCGGCGTTTCAGCGAGACCGAGAAACGCCATCTGCCACAGCGTATCGCCAGCTGGTCAGCGCGACCGCAGATCGTGCCCGTGGTGATCGATGTGGATGCGGATGGTGTGGCACTGGAGTCGACCTTGCAAAGCCTGGCGCAGCAGCTGTATGCGCCGCAGGCAATCCTGGTCCTGTCCAATGCCGAATGCGCGGAGCACGAACGCGTGCTGCAACTGCCACTGGAAACACCGTGGCCGCAGCAGCTCAATGCGCTGGTGCCGCAGCTGGAAGGTTGCCACTGGTTTTACCTGCTGCGCGCCGGCGACCTCCTCCAGGAATCGGCGCTGCTGATCCTCGCCGAGCGCATCGCCGCGACGCCGGGCGCGCTGTGCATCTACAGCGATGAAGGCGCGCGGATCGAGGGCGAGTCCAGCGATCCGGTGTTCAAGCCGGACTTCAACCTGGACCTGATGCGCGGTTACCCCTATGTCGGCCGGACGCTGGCATTCGAGCGCGAGCGTTTTCTGGCTCTGGGCGGTTTCGATCCGGCCTTCGGCGAACTGGCCCCCCATGACGTGCTGTGGCGCCTGGTGGAAGAGGCGGGGCCACAGACCATCGGACACATTGCCGAGATCCAGGTCGAGAGCCCATACAATTTCGCCGACTGGCTGTCGCTGCCCGAAGTGATCGAGGGCAACGCCGGCCTGGTCGGTGCGCATCTGGACAGGATCGGCGTCGAGCACCGGATTCGTCATGACGAATTGCCGCTGCTCAACCACATCGACTACCTGTTCCCGCAGCGGCCGCTGGTGTCGATCATCATCCAGGCCGGCGATTCGCTGGCGGCCTTGCAGCGCTGCACCGAAAGCCTGATCGAAAAGACCGCCTACAGCCATTACGAGATCCTGATCGTCGACGGCGGCAGCCGCGACCCGGCCATGGCCGCTTGGCTGGAGGCGATGGCGCAGCTGGGCGCCGACATGCTGCGGGTGTTGCCGTTCGCCGGCAGCGGCACTGAGGCGGCGGTACGCAATTACGCAGCGCAACAGGCGCGCGGCGAATACCTGCTGTTGCTCAGCGCCAATGCCCTGATCTGCTCCAGCGACTGGCTGGACGAACTGCTCAATCACGCCCGGCGGCCGGAAGTCGGCGTGGTGGGAGCACGGATGCTCGGCCTGGACGGCTCGATTGTGCATGCGGGGCTGATCCTTGGCCTGGCCGGCGCTGCCAGTTCGCCGTTCCAAGGCGAGGCCGCCAGCGCCCGCGGTTACATGCAGCGCTTGCAGGTGCCGCAGAGCTGGAGTGCGGTCAGTGGCGATTGTCTGATGGTGCGCAAGGAAGTCTTTGACAGTGTCGGCCAGCTGGATGAGGTCAGCTATTCCCGGGGGCTGAGTGATGTCGACCTGTGCCTGCGGGTCAACCGCGACGGTTACCTGGTGGTCTGGACGCCCTATGCCAGCTTGATGCTGGCGCCCGTCGAGCAGGCGCCGCAAGAGCCAGGAGCCCTGGAGCGACAGGAGCGCGAGCACGACACCTTCTATCGCCGCTGGATGCCTCTGGTCGCCCGCGATCCGGCCTACAACCCGGCCCTGAGCCTGGGGTATTCCAGCTTCAGCCTGGAGGTGGGGCTGCGCGACAACTGGAACCCGTTCTCGACCCGGGCCTTGCCGCTGGTGCTCGGCTTGCCGGTAACCAAAACGGCAGTGGGCCATTACCGGGTGACCGCGCCCCTCATGGCGCTGGAAGAGGAAGGACGGCTGCTCGGTCGGTTCGCCTATGAGTCCCCGTCGAGTGTGGAGATTGAGCGCCTGTCCCCCGATTCGATCATTCTGCAATGTCGCTACAGCGGCGGCGCGGAGAGCGATATCCAGCGTATGAAAAACTACTCCAGTGCCCTGAGGGTATTCGAGCTGGACGACTACGTGATCAGCGCGCCGAAGAAAAACTCCCATGCGCGCAACACGCCGGTCAATACCGAAGAAATGCTGCGCCAGAGCATTGCTCTGTGTGATCGGGTAGTGGTCACCACGCAACCTCTGGCCGATACGCTGTCGGGAATGCACAGCGATATCCGGATCGTGCCGAACATGCTGCCGGTCGATCCCTGGGGCAGTCTGACCAGCCGCCGCGGCACCTCGAGCAAGCCACGGGTAGGCTGGGGGGGAGGGACCAGCCACACCGGCGACCTGGAAATTATTGTCGATGTGGTGCGTGAGCTGGCCAATGAAGTCGAGTGGGTGTTCTTCGGCATGTGTCCGGACGAGCTGCGGCCTTATGTCCATGAGTTCCACTCCGTCATTAGTCTGCAGGCCTACCCGTTCAAACTGGCCAGCCTCAACCTCGACCTGGCCCTGGCGCCGCTGGAGTTTCACATCTTCAACGACTGCAAGAGCAACCTGCGCCTGTTGGAATACGGTGCCTGCGGTTACCCGGTGATCTGCACCGACACCGAGGCCTATCGCGGCTACCTGCCGTGTACCAAGGTCGTGAGTAACAGCACCCAGGAGTGGATCGAGGCGATCCGCATGCACCTGGCCGACCCCGACGCCAGCTACCGCATGGGCGATGCGCTGCGCGAAGAAGTCCTGCGCGACTACATGCTGCGGGGCAACAACCTGAATCTATGGCTGCAGGGGTGGTTGCCGGATTGATGGGGTGCGGGAACACAACCAGCCAGGCTTAGACGCCTGGCTTTTTTATGGCGGCGATTCAGGGGCAGGTTTCGCCGCTCAAGCACCTCTTGTCGTACTGTCCCATGGCCTATTCCACAGCCCCAGGGTCATGGACCCGGGACCCAGGAGCTGGCGCGTTTCCTGCAAGCCCCCCTCGATATCGCCATAAAACGAGCGTTTCCGCAGATCCGCGAGGCGCCGTCAACGGCACAAGGTTTTATCCAGAAGGCCCGCAAAAAGCTCGGTACAGCTTGGCAGAGCCCTGTGACGAACAAGAGGGGAGACGATGAAGGCAGTTATTTTGGCGGGTGGCCTGGGTACGCGCATCAGCGAGGAGTCCCATCTCAAGCCCAAGCCGATGATCGAGATTGGTGGCAAGCCAATTCTCTGGCACATCATGAAGCAGTACTCCGCCCACGGCATTCACGACTTCGTGATCTGCCTGGGCTACAAGGGGTACGCGATCAAGGACTTCTTCGCCAACTACTTTCTGCACACCTCCGATGTCACCTTCGACATGCGGGAAAACCGCATGGATGTTCACCAGAACTACAGCGAGCCCTGGCGCGTGACGCTGATCGACACCGGTGAGGAAACCATGACCGGCGGCCGTCTGCGCCGGGCCGGGCGCTACCTGGAGAACGAAGAAGCCTTCTGCTTCACCTACGGCGACGGTGTGTCCGACCTGAATATCGGCGCCCTGGTGGACTTCCACCTGGCCCACGGCAAGCACGCGACCGTCACCGCGGTGCAGCCGCCCGGCCGTTACGGCGCTCTGGAGCGCGACGGCGACAGCGTCCTGGGCTTTACCGAAAAGCCCCGCGGTGACGGTGGCTGGATCAACGGTGGCTTCTTCGTGCTGTCGCCCAAGGTGTTGCCGCTGCTGAGCGCCGACGACACGGTGTGGGAAGCCGAGCCGCTGACTACCCTGGCCCGGCAAGGCCAGTTGCACGCCTTCCAGCACGACGGCTTCTGGCATCCGATGGACACCCTGCGTGACAAGAACCACCTGGAGCAGCTCTGGCAGAGTGGGGAGGCCCCATGGAAGCAATGGGACTGAGCCCGCAATTCTGGCGCGGCAAGCGGGTCCTGCTGACCGGCCACACCGGCTTCAAGGGCAGCTGGCTGACCCTGTGGCTGCAAAGCCTGGGGGCCGAAGTCAGCGGTTTTTCCCTGGACCCTGCGACCGAGCCGAGCCTGTTCGAGCTGGCGCGGGTCGCCGAGGGCATCAACGACCAGCGTGGCGACCTGCGCGATCTTGGCGCCTTGCTGGAGCTGATCGCCGAGACGCAGCCGGAAATCGTCCTGCACCTGGCGGCGCAACCGTTGGTACGCGAGGGCTATCGTGACCCGCTGGGCACATACTCGAGCAACGTGATGGGTACGTTGAACCTGCTGGAAGCGATCCGCCAGGTCGGCGGCGTGCGCGCCTGCGTGCTGGTGACCACCGACAAGGTCTACGCCAACCAGGAATGGCTGTGGCCCTACCGCGAAAACGAAGCCCTGGGTGGGCATGACCCCTACAGCAGCAGCAAGGCGTGCTGCGAATTGCTGGCGCAGTCCTATGCCGCCTCATTCTTCCCGGCCGACAAGTACGCCGAACACGGCCTGGCCCTGGCCACCGCGCGTGCCGGCAACGTGCTGGGCGGCGGCGACTTTGCCCCGGAACGGCTGATTCCCGATGTGCTCAAGGCCTGGTCGGCCAACGAGCCGGTAACCCTGCGCTACCCGCAGGCGGTGCGCCCGTGGCAGCACGCCCTGGAGCCACTGGCCGGCTACCTGCAACTGGCCGCCGGGCTCTACGAACAAGGGCCGCAGTTCGCCGGGGCCTGGAACTTCGGGCCAAGCGAAGCGGACATGTGCAGCGTCGGCGAAGTGGTCGAGTTGCTGGCCGCGCGCTGGCCGGCGGCCCCCGGCTTGCGCATCGAACCGAGCGACCTGCACGAGGCCGGCCTGTTGCGCCTGGACAGCAGCCGCGCACGCCAGCTGCTGGCCTGGCAACCGCGCTGGTCGCTGCAGCAATGCCTGGCGCAGACCCTGGATTGGCACCTGGCCTGGCAACGTGGCGACGATATGCGCGCTGTGACCCTCACCCAACTGAACCTGTACCGGGGCGCGCTGTGAGCGAGTTTTCCTTGAAACAGCTGCCGCTGGCCGGGCTGTTCAGCGTCCAGCACAAACGCTTCGAAGATCAGCGCGGACACTTCGCCCGGCTGTTCTGCGAAGGCAGTCTGAGTGCATTCGGCAGCGAGTTTCATATCCGCCAGATCAACCATTCCTGTACCCGCGAGAAGGGCAGTGTGCGCGGTCTGCATTACCAGAACGCCAATGCGCCGGAAGCCAAGCTGATTACCTGCCTGCGCGGCGAGGTGTGGGATGTGGCGGTGGATCTGCGTCCGGACTCCGAGACCTTTCTGCACTGGCACGCCGAGCACTTGAAGGCCGGCGATGGCCGCAGCCTGCTGATCCCGACCGGATTCGCCCACGGTTTTCAGACCCTCACCGACGACGCCGAGCTGCTCTACCTGCACAGCGCCGATTACACGCCGGAGCACGAGGGCGGTCTGTCGGTGAATGATCCACGGCTGGCGATTGCCTGGCCGTTGCCTGTCAATAATCTGTCGGCCCGGGATTCCAGCCATCCCGCGCTCGATCAACACTTTGCTGGAGTGCGTCTATGAACTGCCGTGGGTGCGCCGCACCGCTGAGCCTGCCGTTGATCGACCTCGGCACCTCACCACCGTCCAACGCCTATGTGCATGCCGAGCGTCTTGAACAGGCCGAGCAATGGGTGCCGCTGAAGGTTGCCGTGTGCCAGCAATGCTGGCTGGTACAGACCGAGGATTACACCAGCGCCGAAAGCCTGTTCGATGCCGAATACGCCTATTTCAGTTCGTTCTCCAGCACTTGGCTGGCCCACGCCGAGCGCTATGTGGCCGAGATGGTCGAGCGCTTTGGCTTGACGGCTGACAGCCGTGTGGTGGAAGTCGCCGCCAACGACGGTTACCTGTTGCAGTACGTGGCCGCTCGCGGGATCAAATGCCTGGGCGTCGAGCCGACCCGCAGCACCGCGCAAGCCGCGCGGGAAAAAGGCCTGGAGATTCGTGAGCTGTTCTTCGGTCGCGACACCGCCGCGCAGCTGAAAAACCAAGGCTGGGCGGCAGACCTGATGGCGGCCAACAATGTGCTGGCCCATGTACCGGACATCAACGATTTCCTCGGTGGTTTCGCGACGCTGCTCAAGCCGACCGGCGTGGCCACCTTCGAATTCCCGCAACTGCTGACGCTGATGGCCGGCGCGCAGTTCGACACCCTATATCACGAACACTATTCCTATCTATCCCTGACCGCCGTGCAGGCACTGTGCGAGCGCAACGGACTGGAAGTCTTCGACGTCAGCCAGTTGACCACCCATGGCGGTTCGCTGCGGGTTTTCGTCCAGCGCAAGGACGGCGAACGCCGCGCCGTGCAACCGGCGGTGCAGCAGCAGTTGCAAACCGAGTTCGACGCGGGCGTGAAGACCCCCGAGTACTACGCAACCCTGGCGCCGGCCGCCGAGCGCATCAAGCATGAGCTGCTGCGCTTCCTGCTCCAGGCCAAGGCCGAAGGCAAGCGCGTGGTGGGTTACGGCGCCGCGGCCAAGGGCAACACCTTGCTCAATTACGCCGGGGTCAAGCCGGACCTGCTGGCCTGGGTCGCCGACGCCAGCCCGCACAAGCAGGGCAAGTTCCTGCCCGGCAGCCGGATTCCGGTGGTCGCGCCAGAGCGTATCGACAGCGAGCGCCCGGACTATGTGCTGGTGCTGCCGTGGAACCTGTTGGCGGAAGTCAGCGAGCAGCTGGCCCACGTTCGCCAGTGGGGCGGACGTTTCGTGATCGCCGTGCCCGAGTTGAAGCTGCTGTGAGTGGCTTGAAGGTACTGGTCACCGGGGCCAGCGGTTTTGTCGGCCGGCATCTGGTCGCCGCCTTGCTGGCCCGCGGCTGCCAGGTGCGGGCGCTGGCCCGTGATCCACAAAAGCTGGCCGCCATGCCCTGGGCTGGAGCGGTGGAGCGGGTGGCCGCGGACGTGCATGCCGTCGATAGCGATATCGCCTCCCTGGTCGAGGGCGTCGATGCCTTGGCGCACCTGGCCTGGCCGGGGCTGCCGAACTACAAGGCGCTGTTCCATCTCGAGCACAACCTGATGGCCGACTACCGGTTCATCAAGGCCGCGGTCGAGGCGGGCGTGCCCCAGGTCATGATCACCGGTACCTGTTTCGAATACGGTATGCAGAGCGGTCCGCTCGACGAGCAGACACCGGCGCAGCCGAGCAATCCCTATGGGTTGGCCAAGCACAGCCTGCGGCTGTTCCTGGAAAACCTGCAGCAGCAGCTGCCTTTCACCTTGCAATGGGCGCGGCTGTTCTATCTGCATGGTGTTGGGCAGAACCCCAACAGCCTGCTGGCCGCCCTGGACCGGGCGATCGACGCCGGCGATGCGGTGTTCGACATGTCCGCCGGCGAACAGCTGCGCGATTACCTGGCCATCGAGGACGCCGCCGCCAGCCTTGCGGCGCTGCTGCAACGGCGGGATTTTTCCGGGGTGGTCAACTGTTCCAGCGGCCAGCCGATATCGGTTCGTGCGCTGGTCGAACGACGGGTGCGCGAGCGCGGCTCGATGATCCGCCTGAACCTGGGGCATTACCCCTATCCCGCCCATGAGCCCATGGCGTTCTGGGGGGCGAACCAGCGCCTGCAACAACTATTGGGAGCAGAACATGGGGCATGAGTTGTATCGGGTCATGGACCTGCCGGTGCTGCAGAACCGCACCTTCGCCGACGCGCAGAGCGCCAGGGCGTCGGCCTCTGCCGACATGGTGCTGGTGCAGGACGAGGAGAGCGGCCTGATCTTCAACCAGGCTTTCGACCCCGACAAGCTGAGCTACGACAGCGACTACCAGAACGAGCAGGCCCACTCGGCGCAGTTCCAGCGCCACCTGCAGGATGTCGAGGGCATCATCGCCCGGCATTTCAAGGGCCGCGAGTTGATCGAGGTCGGTTGCGGCAAGGGCTATTTCCTCGAACTGCTGCGTGAGCGGGGCTACCGCATTACCGGTATCGACCCGGCCTACGAGGGCGATAACGCCGATGTGATCAAGGCGCCCTTTACCCGTGGCCTGGGCCTGTCGGCCGATGCCGTGGTGTTGCGCCATGTGCTGGAGCATATCGCCGACCCGCGGGCGTTCCTGGCGGAGATGGCCGAGGCCAACCAGGGCGGGCAGATCTACATCGAAGTACCGTGCTTCGACTGGATCGTCGAGCATCGCGCCTGGTTCGACGTGTTCTACGAGCATGTGAACTACTTCCGCCTGGATGACCTGCGGCGGATGTTCGGCACCGTGCACGAAGCCGGTCACCTGTTCGGCGGCCAGTACCTGTACGTGGTGGCCGACCTCGGCACCTTGCGTGAGCCGGGCGAGACAGCGGTCGAGCGCCTGGAGATGCCGCTGGATTTCACCGCCAGCATCGAGCGCGCCAAGCAGATCATCCAGGCCCAGCCCGAGGCGGGTTCGGCGATCTGGGGCGCGTCGTCCAAGGGCGTGATCTATTCGCTGTTCCTGCAGCGCGCGGGCGTTTCGGTGGACCAGGTGGTGGATATCAATCCGGCCAAGCAGGGCCGTTACCTGCCCCTGAGCGGCGCCCGCGTGTCGTCCCCCGAAGAGGTCATGGCGACCTTGCCCGAGGGCGCCAACCTGTTTGTGATGAATTCCAACTATCTCGACGAAATCAAGCGCATGACCGATGGGCGTTATGTCTATCACGCAGTCGACAGCGCTTCGTTCCAATGACGTTTATTGAGACCCGACCATGACCGACAACAGCATTATCCAAGCCTTCGAAGCCGAGTGTCAGGCGCAGATCCGCGCCCAGGGCGAAGACCAGAAACTCAAGGGCCTGGCGCGCGACTTCTTCAACGAGTCCGCCGGCCACAAGTACAGCTATCACTTCTCCTGGATGGGCCGCCCGATCATCCAGCTGCCCCAGGACATGATGGCCATGCAGGAGATCATCTGGCGGGTCAAGCCGGACCTGGTGATTGAATGCGGCATCGCCCACGGCGGCTCGATCATCTACTACGCCTCGCTGCTCGAACTGCAGGGCCACGGCGAAGTGCTGGGCATCGACCTGGATATCCGCGCCCATAACCGCGAAGCCATCGAAAGCCATCCGATGAGCAAGCGGATCAAGATGATCGAAGGCTCGAGTATCGATCCGGCGATTGCCGAGCAGGTGCGTGCCGCGGCCGCGGGCAAGAAAGTCATCCTGGTCCTGGACTCCAACCACACCCACGAGCACGTGCTCGAAGAGCTGCGCCTGTATGCGCCGCTGGTGTCGGTGGACAGCTACTGCGTGGTGATGGACACCGTGGTCGAGGATATGCCGGCGGACTTCTTCCCGGACCGTCCATGGGGCCCGGGCGACAACCCGAAAACCGCGGTCTGGGCGTACCTGGAAGAGAACCGCGACTTCGAGATCGACTACCAGATGCAGAACAAGCTGCTGATCACCGTGGCGCCGGATGGCTATCTGCGTCGCGTTCGTTGAATTCAATGGTTTGCAGGTAACAGCACTTTGCCGGTTGTGGGGAAACACTGATGCAGGTTCAAGACAAGGCTCAAAACACTAGCGCACCGTTGAGCGAGCGTTTCACGCTGGTGGTGATGTCCCACAATCGCAAGGCGTTCTTGCGCCGCACCTTGCAGTACTACAGCACCTACCCCTGCAAGATCCTGGTGCTGGACTCTTCGCTGCACGCCGACGCAAGCCTGGCCGGGCAGTTCCCCCAGGTCGACTACCGGCATCTGCCGCAGTACACCTACAAGGGCCTGCAGGACAAGCTGACCTACGGTGTCGGGCAGGTGACGACGCCGTACATGGTGTTTGCCGCCGACGACGACTTCCTGCTGCATGGCGCGCTGACCGAGTCGGTGGAGTTTCTCGAAGCCAACCCTGACTACGGCCTGTGCCACGGCTACGGGATGATGTACCTGGCCCGCGCCGCCGAGGTGAACTACTACCGGCGCGATTGCCGGGTGATCGAGGACTACGCCTCGGAAGATGCCGGCGAGCGGGTCATGGCGTTCATGAGCCATTTCCTGCCGCCGTTCTACGCGGTGACCCGCACCGACCTGCTGCAACAGTGGTACAGCCTGCTGCCGCCGGGGACCAGCTTCGAATGGCAGGAAATCGGCCATACCTTCTTCCTGCTGGCCTCGGCCAAGGCACGGATCCTGCCGATCCCGTTCGCCGTGCGGGAGGTCAACTACAACGCCTCGGAGCACAACACCGATGTGTTGACGGTGCTGACCTACGGCGACGCCAAGTCGGTGGCCCAGCGCGAGGAGTTCGCCGGGTTCCTGGCGTCGTTGCCCACCGGCTTGAGCGCCCAGGGGCCGCAACAGGCCAAGCAGCTTGCCCTGGACAGCTTCAGGGCCATGGCCGAGTGCCTGCTCACCGGGCGCTCGCTCAATGGCAAGATGATTTTCCGTTCGGCCTGGGTCGAGCCCGGGGCCGAGCCGGTGCGTTCGTTCGGCCCGGAGCAGTTCGTCGAGATGCCGTTCTACAACAAGCCGATGTTCGACCTGTTGACCGAGTTCGAATTCCTCATGCATGCGATGCCGGCTGGCCGCCTGCAGCTCCAGGAGCTTGAAGGCGTACTGCTCAAGCAGCAGGAACTGATGCAGGTACAACCCAACGACACCGATCGCACCCTGCGCAGCCGCTTGTGGGAGGCGCTGTCGTGCAACCTGTTCAACCTTGAGGTGGTCCGGCGTCTGGCGGCCTCGCTGCAGGCTTCCACGGAGCAGGACTCCGAGGAACAGAACGATGCCCGCAAATTGCAGGCCTGGGCCGAGCGCCTGGCGTCGGTGCCTTTCCAGGACGGCCCGGGGCTGCTGGAGAACATGCCTTCGGGTCGCCTGCTGAAGTGGCTGGAGGCGCGCAACCCCGAGGCGCAACAGCTCAAGGCGATCAACGAGCACCTGGCCCGGCACAACGGTGGGCCGAGCTTCGGCATCCTGCTGCTCGACCTCGACGCGGACATGGTCAAGTTGCAGGCGACCTTCGACAGCCTGGTCAACGGCCATTGCCGGTCCTTCCAGGTGGTGGTCTTCACCACGGGCGACCTGCCGGCGACCACCACTGCCCAGGACACCGTGCATTTCGTCAAGGTCAGCGCCAGCAACTATGTGGAGCGAATCAACCAGGTCGCGGCGCAATCCTCCCGTGACTGGTTGCTCCTGGCCCGTGCCGGCGAGCGTTTCACCGCCAGCGGCCTGCTGCGCGCGAGCCTGGAACTGCTCGGCGCGCAAGGGTGCCGCGCGGTGGCCATGGACGAAATCCACTACGGCGCCGATGGCGCGCTGAAGGATGTGTTCCGCCCGGGTATCAACCTCGACCTGCTGCAAAGCGTGCCGGACATGATGGCCGGCCACTGGCTGATTCGCCGGGATGTGCTGGCGGCTGCCGGCGGCTACTCGACGGCCTTTCCACAAGCCATGGAATACGACCTGCTGCTGCGCCTGATCGAAGACGGCGGGCTGGCGGGCCTGGCCCACCTGGCCGAACCGCTGTTGCTCGGCCAGGCCCCGACAGCAGAGGAGAACACCCAGTACAGCCAGGTGTTGACCCGTCATCTGGGCAAGCGTGGCTACCGGGCCCAGGTCAGCTCGGCGCAAACCGGCGTCTACCAGATCAACTACGGTCATGGCGAACGTCCGCTGGCCTCGATCATCCTGCGCAGCGAAGACAACCTGGAGCAGTTGCAGCCTTGCCTGGTCAGCGTGCTGCAACGCACGCGCTACCAGCGTTACGAAGTGGTCATCGCCGACAACCATAGCCAGTCCGCAGAACTGGCCGACTGGCTCACCAGCCTGGAGCAGAAGGGCGATCGTATCCGCGTGCTGCGCAGCCCGCAGCGCCTGAGCGGCGCGGCGCTGTACAACGCGGCGAGCCAGGAGGCCCGCGGCGACTACCTGGTGCTGCTGGCGGCCGACGGCGAAGTGGTCAATGCCGACTGGATGGAGAGCCTGCTCAATCAGGCGCAGCGGCCGGAAGTGGGGATCGTCGGCGCGCGCCTGGTGGATGCCAAGGGTGGGACCACCTCGGCCGGCCTGGTGCTCGGGCTGAACGAGCATCTGGGCGCGGCATTCGCCGGTGAGCCGAAAGGCGCCAGTGGCTACCTGAACGGCTTGCTGGCCGAACAGAACTATTCGGCGGTTTCCGGCGCTTGCCTGATGATTCGCAAGGACGTCTATAACGCCGTCGGCGGCCTGGACGAAGAACATTTCGCCGAAGCATTCGCTGATGTCGACCTGTGCCTGAAGGTCGCCGATGCCGGGCTGTTGACGGTCTGGACCCCGCAGGTGCAGATCCTCCATCCGGGCACCCTGGCGGACGATGCCCAGGCCGCGGCGGCGCTGCGTGACAAATGGCAGGCCCGCTTCGAGCACGATGTGGCCTACAACCAGAACCTGAGCCGGAGCGGCAAGGGCTTCACCCCTGGCGCTCCTGCCAGTGTCGACTGGGCGCAGCTGCTCGCATAAGCCTGGCTGACAGGAAAAAGGACTCAAGGCATGTTCAACGGCAAATCGATTTTCATCTCCGGCGGCACCGGTTCGTTCGGGCGCAATTTCATCCGGCGTCTGCTGGAGCAATACCAGCCCAAGCGGGTGGTGGTGTTCTCCCGCGATGAACTGAAACAGTACGAAATGCAGCAGACCTTCAATGCGCCCTGCATGCGTTATTTCCTTGGCGACGTGCGCGATGCCGAGCGTCTGCGCCAGGCCATGCGCGGGATCGACTATGTGGTGCACGCCGCGGCCCTGAAGCAGGTGCCGGCCGCGGAATACAACCCCACCGAGTGCATCCGCACCAACGTCAACGGCGCGGAAAACATTATCGCCGCGGCCATCGACAATGGCGTGAAGAAAGTGGTCGCGCTGTCCACCGACAAGGCGGCCAGCCCGGTCAACCTGTATGGCGCGACCAAGCTGCTGTCGGACAAGCTGTTCGTCGCGGCGAACAATATCGCCGGCGACCAGCCGACCCGTTTTGCCGTGGTGCGCTACGGCAACGTGGCCGGCTCCCGGGGTTCGGTGGTGCCGTTCTTCAGCAAGCTGATCGCCGAAGGCGCCCGCGAGCTGCCGATCACCGACGAACGCATGACCCGTTTCTGGATCACCCTGGATCACGGGGTGCAGTTCGTGCTCGACAGCTTCTCGCGCATGCATGGCGGTGAAGTCTTCGTGCCGAAGATCCCGTCGATTCGGATCGTCGACCTGGCGCGTGGCATGGCGCAAAACCTGCCGCACAAGCAGGTGGGCATTCGTCCGGGGGAAAAACTCCACGAGCTGATGGTGCCGCTGGATGACGCGCGCATGACCCTGGAGTTCGCCGATCACTACACCATCCAGCCGTCGATCCGCTTTACCAACGTCAATGTCGATTTCGCCGTGGACGGCCTGGGCGAGCGCGGGCGACCGGTGGACGAGCAGTTCGAATACCGCTCCGACACCAATCCGCATTTTCTCTCGGTGGGCCAGATCGCCGAGCTGCATGCCGGGCTGTCGGCATGATTCCCTACGGGCGCCAGAGTCTCGACCAGGCGGACATCGATGCGGTGGTCGCGGTGCTGCAGTCCGACTGGCTGACCCAGGGGCCGACCATCGAACGCTTCGAACAGGCCATGGCAGCCCGCTGCGAGGCCGGCCATGGGGTGGCGGTATGCAACGCCACGGCGGCCTTGCACATTGCCTGCCTGGCCGCCGGGCTGGGACCGGGAGACCGGCTGTGGACCACGCCCAATACCTTCCTGGCCTCGGCCAACTGTGGCCGTTATTGCGGCGCCGAGGTGGATTTCGTCGATATCGATCCGCACACCTGGAACATGGATGCCCGGGCGCTGGCGCACAAGCTGGAGGCCGCCGAACGCACGGGCCGCCTGCCCAAGGTGGTGGTGGCGGTGGCGTTCTCCGGGCAAAGCTGCGACATGCGCGCCATGGCGCAGCTGGCGCAGCGTTATGGCTTCGTGCTGATCGAGGATGCCTCCCACGCGGTGGGTGCCTCCTATGCCGGGCGGCCGGTGGGCTGTGGCGAATTCGCGGCGATGACGGTGTTCAGCTTTCATCCGGTGAAGATCATCACCAGCGCCGAGGGCGGCATGGTCCTGACCAACAGCCCGCAACTGGCGGACCACCTGCGGCGCTTGCGCAGCCACGGCATGACCCGCGACCCGGCGCAGATGACCGAGCCCAGCCACGGACCCTGGTACTACCAGCAGACCGAGCTGGGCTTCAATTACCGCATCACCGATCTGCAGGCGGCCCTGGGCTTGTCCCAACTGGACAAGCTCGACGCTTTCATTGCCAGGCGCCGGCAGCTGGCGGCCCGTTATGACCACCTGCTGGCCGATCTGCCGCTGACCCTGCCGCAGGCTCAGGAGCAGGCGCAGTCGGCATGGCATCTGTACGTGGTGCGCTTGCAACCCGAACGCATCCGCCGCTCCCATCGCGAGGTATTCGAGGCATTGCGCGAGGCCGGGGTCGGGGTCAATCTGCATTACATCCCGGTGCATCTGCAGCCGTATTACCGCGACCTGGGATTCGCCGCGGGGGATTTCCCCGAGGCCGAGCGCTACTACGCCGAGGCCATCAGCCTGCCGCTGTTTCCGGCGCTGGAGGATGAGCAGCAGACGTATGTGGTCGAGCAATTGCGCCAGCTTATCCAGGAGCCCGCCCAGCCTTGAGTGCCATCGCCATCATTCCCGCCCGTGGCGGCAGCAAACGCATCGCGCGCAAGAACCTCAAGCCGTTCGACGGCGTGCCGATGATTGCCCGCTCGATTGCGACGGCGCTGCGCTCCGGGTTGTTCGATCAGGTGCTGGTCAGTACCGACGACCCGGAGATCGCCGAGCTGGCCAGGGCCAGCGGCGCCACGGTGCCGTTCATGCGCCCGGCCGAGCTGGCGGACGATTTCACCGGCACTGGGCCGGTGATCGTGCATGCCTTGAATACGTTGCGCGAGCGTGGCGAGACCTTCGATTACACCTGCTGCATCTATGCCACCGCGCCCTTGCTGCAGCTGCGCTACCTGCGCCAGGGCCTGGCGGCGCTGGAGGCTCATCCTGAGAAGTCCTTCGCGTTTTCCGTGTGCAGCTTCGCGTTTCCGGTGCAGCGGGCCCTGACCCTCGACGAGCAGGGCGCGCTGACCTCACTTTATCCGGAGTTTCGCAACACGCGCTCCCAGGACCTGCCGCCGGCCTATCAGGATGCCGGGCAGTTCTACTGGGGGCGCAGCGAGGCCTGGCTGCGCGGCGACCTGGTGTTTTCCCCGCTCAGCCTGCCGGTGATCCTGCCGCGCCATCTGGTGCAGGACATCGACACCGAGGAAGACTGGCTGCGCGCGGAGTACCTGTACGCGGCGCTAAAAGCCGGTGGAGAGCTGGAGTGAGGGTGCTGATCCGGGCCGATGCCTCGCCGGCCATTGGCAGCGGCCATATCGCCCGCTGCCTGACCCTGGCCAGGGCGTTGCGCGAGCAGGGCGCCACAGTGGCATTCGCTTGCCGAAGCTTGCCCGGGCAGCAGTTGGATCGTCTGGCCGAGCTGGGTTTCCTGACGTTCGCCCTGCCGGCGAGTTATCCGGGTGAATGCGCGCAGGACATCGAGGCGCCGCTGCCCTGGCAGGCGGATATCGTTGCCTTGCAGGCAGCGTTGCAGGATCAACCGCGATTCGATTGGGTGCTGGTCGATCACTACGGCCTCGACTGGCAGTGGCAGCAGGCGGCGCGGCAATGGGCGCCGCGGATTGCCGCCATCGATGACCTGGCCAATCGACGGCATGCCGTTGATCTGTTACTCGACCAGAACTTCAGCGGCACGCCCCAGGCCTACGCCGGCCTGATCGACGCTGAGTGCCGGGCGCTGCTGGGGCCGCACTTCGCCTTGCTGCGCGAGGAGTTCCGCTGCCCGCCGATCGCCATTCGCGAGCGAGCGAATCGGGTGCTGGTGAATTTCGGCGGTTTCGATGCGGCCAGCCAGACATACCAGGCGATGCTGGCCTTGAGTGCGTTCGACGGCCTGGAGGTGGATTTTGTCGCCGGGGCCGGTAACCCGGCCTGGGCGCAGATGCAGGAACTGGCGGCCGGTCGCGGGCATTGGCGCTTGCACGCCTATGTCAGCGACTTTTCCCGCTTGATGGCCGAGGCCGACCTGTTTATCGGTGCCGGCGGCGGCACCAGCTGGGAGCGCGCCGCCCTGGGCCTGCCGACCCTGTGCATCAGCGTCGCTGGCAATCAAGAGGCCAATGCCCGGCTGTTGGCCGAGGCAGGCATGCATGTCTACCTGGGGCCCAGCGAGCAGGTGAGCGTCGAGCAGATCCGTCAGGCGGTCGCGGCGCTCGTCGGCGATTACCCGCAGCGCCAGAGCCTGGCGCAACGCTCCCGGCAATTGGTCGACGGGCAGGGCGCATCGCGGGTGGCGGCGGCCCTGTTCGAGATGACCCGCAATCCATTGCGTCGTACCGGGGATGATCCGGCCACCGGCGAATTTACGCGTGAATCGAAGGAAAACCCCAATGACTAGTTTCAAGATCGGCTCGCGCTCGATTGGCGCCGGCTCGCCGCCGTTCATCATTGCCGAGATGAGCGGCAACCATAACCAGTCGCTGGACGTTGCCCTGCAGATCGTCGAGGCCGCGGCCAAGGCCGGCGCCCATGCCCTGAAGTTGCAGACCTATACCGCCGACACCATGACCCTGGACCTGGAGCATGGCGAATTCTTCATCAAGGATCCGGCCAGTCTCTGGGCCGGTTCCTCGCTGTATGCCCTGTATGAAAAGGCCCACACACCCTGGCAGTGGCACGCGTCGATCTTCGCCCGCGCCAGGGAGCTGGGGATGCTGGCGTTCTCCACGCCGTTCGATGAGAGCGCGGTGGACTTCCTCGAAAGCCTCGACGTGCCGGCCTACAAGATCGCCAGTTTCGAAAACACCGACCTGCCGCTGATTCGTCGGGTCGCGGCCACCGGCAAGCCGCTGATCATTTCCACCGGCATGGCCAGCATCGCCGAGCTGGACGAAAGCGTGCGCGCCGCCCGGGAGGCGGGTTGCAAGGACCTGGTGCTGCTCAAGTGCACCAGCACCTACCCGGCTTCGCCGGAGAACAGCAACATCCTGACCATCCCGCATTTGCGCGAGCTGTTCGGCTGCGAGGTCGGTTTGTCCGACCACTCCATGGGCGTCGGGGTTTCGGTGGCCGCCGTGGCGCTGGGCGCCACGGTGGTGGAGAAACACTTCACCCTCGACCGCGCCGCCGGCGGGGTGGACGCGAGTTTTTCCCTGGAGCCGGCGGAGCTGCACAGCCTGGTGGTGGAAACCGAACGTGCCTGGCAGGCTCTGGGCCAGGTGCGTTACGGCGCGACCGAGGCCGAGCGGCAATCGGTGTTGTACCGCCGTTCCCTCTATGTCACCCGCGATATGGCGGCGGGGGAGGTGTTCAGCGGCGATAACGTCAGGGCCATTCGTCCGGGCCTGGGGCTGGCCCCCAAGCACATCGACGCGATCCTCGGGCGTTGCGCGCGCCAGGCCCTCAAGCGCGGCACCGCACTGGATTGGGCATTTGTCGAATAGCCGTTTGTATGGCTGATTCGGCAAAATAGCGTGACCTGCGAGTCATAACGCGCATCTTCACTGTATTGTATTGACCGGGGAGATGGCGCCTGGCCGGTAAACGGTGCAGTGATAGCCTTCTATTCTTCCCGCTGTCGCCCGTCAGGGGCGCCAGGATGTCTGTTTGTCGGCAGCCCCGGTCCCGGTGGTCGGGGTATTCAGCTGTTTATTATTGGGAAGCCGTAATGATTGGCATAAAGAGCATTGCGAGCTACGTGCCTGTAGCCGGCGTAGACAATTACGCACAAGGTGCAAAATTCGAGAAGGATGAAGAGTTCATCCTGGGCAAGATCGGTTCGGCCTTCCTGCCGCGCAAAGACGCCACGCAGGAAACCTCGGACCTGTGTGTCGAAGCAGTCAATGCGCTGTTCGCCAACAACCCGCAACTGTCGCGCGAGTCGATCGACGCGCTGATCGTCGTCACCCAGAACGGCGACGAAGAAGGCCTGCCGCACACCGCCGCCATCGTCCAGGACAAGCTGGGCCTGCCGACTCACGTCGCGGCCTTCGATATTTCCCTGGGCTGCTCCGGTTATGTCTACGGCATCTACGCGCTCAAGGGCTTCATGGAAGCCGCGGGCCTGAAGAACGGCCTGCTGGTCACCGCCGACCCTTACTCGAAGATCGTCGATCCGGAAGACCGCAACACCACCATGCTGTTCGGCGATGCGGCGACCGCGACCTGGATGGGCGAAGACGCTCCCTGGCAGCTGGGCAAGGCCAAGTTCGGCACCGACGGTTCCGGCGCCCCGCACCTGAAAGTCACCGATGGGGTGTTTTTCATGAATGGCCGTCAGGTGTTCAACTTTGCCTTGCTGAAAGTCCCGGCGCATTTGAACGAATTGCTGGATGAGTCGGGCCTGAAGGAGGAGCAGATCGATGCGTTCTGTATCCACCAGGGCAGTGCGGCGATCGTCGACGCCGTGGCGCGCCGTTTCGAAGGCGAGCCGGAAAAGTTCATCAAGGACATGGTCGAGACCGGTAACACCGTGTCGTCGAGCATTCCGCTGCTGCTGGAAAAGCACGTGCTCGAATCGAAGTGGCAACGTGTGGCCCTGAGTGGCTTCGGTGTGGGGCTGTCCTGGGGGTCGGCGATTATCTATCGCCCATGAGTTGATCCCGCGGCATCCAAAAATAGCGCCCAGGGTGTACCCTGAGCGCTATTTTTTTTGCATGAAGATAGGCGAGACAGCATGAGCGAAAGCTTCGAGGGCAATGCCCAGGCAATACAGGCTCGCTGGCCACGACTGCTTGAACGGTTGCTGGCGGAAGACAGTGCCGGGTTGCAGGCGGATCTGGTCGAAGGCCTGGGTTCGACCTTGAGTATTTCCGGCATTCAGCTCACCAGCCGCCACGATCGCACGGCGGAAGCACGAACCCAGGCGGCGAGCCTGCCGGCCGACAGCCCGGTGATCCATCTGTACGGCACCGGCTTGGGCGACTTGCAGCAGATACTGCTGGAAAACCCGGCGCTGCAACGCTTGCAGGTGCATATCCTGAACGGCGCGGTGTTTGCGTTGGTGCTGCAATTGCTCGATCAGCGGGCCTGGTTGAACGATCCTCGAGTGGAACTGGGTTATGCCGGCGATCTGGCGGAAATCCAGTTGCCGTTCTTCGCCTTGCCGTCCGAGCTGGTGCTGGCGGATGACTACAACGCCAAGATCCGCGATCGTCTGGTTAGCGAGGTGCACCTGGCCTTCAATAACCGTGATTTCGTGGCCGATTCCCCTGAGGTCACCCAGCGCCTGCAATCGAGTGCCGAACTGGTAGCCAGTGACAGTGACGTGGCCCAGTTGTTCGGCACCCAGCCGGGGCGCGAGGTCTTTGTGATTGCCACCGGGCCGAGCCTGGAACGGCATTTCGAGCGCTTGCGCGAGATTCGCGCCCAAGCCCGGCGGCCTCTGTTTATCTGTGTCGATACCGCCTACCGGCCGCTGCTCAAGCAGGGGATCGAGCCGGACATTGTGGTCAGTATCGATCACCGGATTTCCGGCCTGCACCTGCCGCCAGAAAAATCGGCAGCCATCACCCTGGTTTATCTGCCGATGGTCGATCCGCAGATTCTGGCGCTCTGGCAGGGGCCGCGTTATGTCGGGTATTCCGCCAGCCCGATTTATGCGCGGATGCGCGAGCAACTGCCCAAGGCACAGCTGTATGTCGGTGGCAGCGTGATTCATCCGGCGGTGGACCTGGCTGTGAAAATGGGCGCCGAGCAGGTCACCCTGTTCGGTGCCGACTTTGCCTTCCCGATGAACAAAACGCATGCCGGCTGGCTCGACGGTGAGCTGGGGCCGCAGCTGGGCGCGGCCAGGCACTGGGTGCTGGATGGGCATGGCCAGCGGGTCAGGACCCAGCTCAATTTCCGCAGTTACCTGTGCGAGCTGGAGCGCTTTATCGCCGGTCATCCGCGGGTGCGCTTCTATAACAGCAGTCGGGACGGGGCGATGATCGCCGGGACGACCTATCATCCGGAGTTCAGCCAATGAGCGAAATCGAAGGGTTGATCGCCCGCTTGCAGCAATGCGCCCAGGGCTTTCGCCTGGGGCGTGATGTTGAGGCGGCCATGACCATGGTCCAGTTGATGGGGGCGATCCAGCCGGTGATCGATAGCGCGTCGCAAGAGCAGCGCCAGGACTGGGGGGCGTTGCTTGGCCTGATGTTCGAATGCCAGCAAGAACAAAACTGGCTGGCCCTGGCCGACTACCTGCAATACGAATGTGTTGAAGTGCTGTGTTCCCTCTCGACGGACTGAAATATTTCCTGCCTGCCCGGGCGACCTCCTCGCTCGGGCCCTCTCCGGCATTTTTCTGGCGTCATTTTTCCACGGCTTAAGAACGCCGAGCCCTTGATTTACGAGGGGTGGCACGCTGATGGCAAAATTTTTTGAAAATCCCCTAAAGCAACTTGCATTGCCGACGATAACTATTACGAAGGTTCTCTAGGCCATACCCGGCGGTTGCCAGGGCCGGAAGCCGCAGTACCCAACCAACGAGGAATTCGTCATGGCTTTAACAGTAAACACTAACGTCACATCGTTGAACGTTCAGAAGAACCTGAACCGTGCTTCCGACGCTCTGTCGACTTCGATGACTCGCCTGTCTTCCGGCCTGAAAATCAACAGCGCAAAAGACGACGCCGCCGGCCTGCAAATCGCTACCCGTATGACTTCGCAGATCCGCGGTCAGACCATGGCGATCAAAAACGCCAACGACGGTATCTCCATCGCTCAGACCGCTGAAGGCGCGATGCAGGAATCCACCAACATCCTGCAACGTATGCGTGAACTGGCCGTTCAAGCACGAAACGACTCCAACGGTACTGCTGACCGTGTTGCACTGAACAAAGAATTCGCTTCGATGTCGGACGAGCTGACTCGTATCGCCAAGTCGACCAACCTGAACGGCAAGAACCTGATCGACGGTACTGCTGGCACCATGACCTTCCAGGTCGGTTCCAACACCGGTGCTACCAACCAGATCACCATCACTCTGGCCAGCGGCTTCGACGCTACCACCCTGGGTGTTAACTCCGGTGCTATCGCCATTACCGGTAACAACAGCACCACCGCCGAAGCCAGCTCCAAGGCTTCGATCGACGCGATCGACAAGGCTCTGGCAACCATCAACTCCAGCCGTGCTGACCTCGGTGCTGCACAAAACCGTCTGACCAGCACCATCTCCAACCTGCAGAACATCAACGAAAACGCCAGTGCTGCACTGGGTCGCGTACAAGATACCGACTTCGCTGCTGAAACTGCACAGCTGACCAAGCAACAAACTCTGCAACAAGCTTCCACCGCAGTTCTGGCACAGGCCAACCAACTGCCGTCCGCTGTACTGAAGCTGCTTCAGTAATAGCTGACTAAGCTTTGGCGGGGGAGTGCGCTGGTCGTGCTCTCTCGCTTTTTACTTTAAGAGGTGATGGACATGGATATGAGCGTGAAGCTGAACTTGTCTTATCCTGCGGCCAAGCCGGCAACGCCTGTTGCTGACAAGCCTGTGGAGAAGCCTCGAGCGGACGTTGTGGCGCTGCCGACTGTCAAGGAAGAGAGTAAGAGTGCGCAAACCGAGCAGGACAAACTGAAAATGGCCATTAAGGAAATTGAAGAGTTTGTGCAATCGGTCAAACGTAACCTGGAATTTTCTATCGACGAGCCTTCTGGCAAGGTTGTCGTCAAGGTCATTGCCAGTGACTCCGGTGAGGTGATTCGTCAGATCCCCAACGAAGAAGTCCTGAAGTTGGCCAATAGTTTGAATGATGCGAGCAGCTTGTTGTTCAGCGCTAAAGTCTGACAGCTGGCATGAAAATTGTTGCTATGTTCTTTTGGACGTTGTAATGGTCAAAAGACCGGCGACACACTGAAGGGAGATCTCCATGGCAAGTCCAATTCTACCGGGTACCGGTCTAGGCTCCGGCCTCGATACCGGTGCTATCGTCAAAGCCTTGGTGAACGCTGACAAAGCGGCCAAGCAAGGTCAGATCGACCGGGGAACTGCGAACAACACCGCAAGCATCTCCGGCATCGGCACCTTGAAGTCCTTGTTGTCGACCTTTCGGACCACCATTACCGAACTCAGCAGCAAAACCAACCCGCAGTTTCCCGGCTATGCCGCCACTACTTCCGACAACAAGTATGTAACAGCGGTCGCTGGCAATACCGCGGTCAATGGCAACTATGTTGTCGCTGTGCAGAATCTTGCGACTTCCTCGAAAGTCACCAGTGCTGCCTTCGCTGGCGGTACTACAAGTGCTATTCCGACTGGTACCCTGAAAATCAGTCAAAATGGCACTAACTACAACCTCGATGTAAAAGCCGGCGCTACCCTGCAGTCGGTGCGTGACTCGATCAACGCCGACGCATCGCTCAAAAGCGCGGGTATCAGCGCGAACATCGTGACCGACTCCTTTGGATCGCGTCTGGTGGTGGGCTCGACCACTACCGGTGCGGGCTCCGATATTTCCCTTAGCGGTATTGCTGGCCTGGAAATCGACGGCAGTACTGTCGTTGGTGCTCCCGGTTCGCCGATGACTGCGACCTCTGCCGGTTCCATTGGTGCCCTGGCAGTGGATGCCAAGTTCACCGTCGACGGCATGGCGCTGACCAGCAAGAGCAACTCGGTGGACAAGGCGGTTTCCGGGATGACCTTCAACCTGGTCGCTCCAGGTACCTCGACCATTACCGTCGCGGCCAACACCGATGGCTTGAAGGCTTCGATCCAGAAGTTCGTCGATGCTTACAACGCAGTGGCCAACAGTGTTACCGCGCTGACCAAGCCGTCCCTGGATGACGACGGCAAGCCGACCATCCCGGCCCAGTTGACTGGCGACTCGTTGCCACGCTCGATCCTGGCGGCCATTCGTGCGCCGCTGTCGGAAGTCGGGTCCGGCGACAAGCTGACCGTTCTGGCGCAGTTGGGGATTACCACCAACCAGAAGACCGGTGCCCTGGACTTCGACTCCACCAAGTTCACTGCGGCGATGAACGACAAAAAGCTCGGTGGCGAGGTGCAGACCCTGTTCACTGGTGAAAACGGCCTGCTGGACCGCATGGACAAGGCCATCGCGCCTTTTGCCCAGACTGGCGGCGTTCTCGATCAGCGCACCACTGCGCTGAACAAGACCAAGACCAAGCTGGCTTCGGATCAGGCTGCCCTGGACCGCCGTATCGAGACCCTGACGGCAGTACTGACCAAGAAGTACAACGACATGGACACCCTGGTGGGCAAGTTGAAAGCCACCGCCAGCAACATCACCTCGATGTTCGAGGCGTTGACCGCGCAACAGAAAGGCTGATTGATACAAGGCGACAAAAGCCCGGCAACGTTCATGACGTCCCGGGCTTTTGGCTTTTGATCTAAAGTTTTTTGACGCCAGGTCGATACGCTGGTTATACGAACCCTTGAGTTTTGATGAGGTAGAACATGAATCCGATGTTAGCCCTTCGGCAATACCAGAAGATTGGTGCCCAGGCGCAGACTTCCGAAGCCAGCCCCCATCGTCTGGTGCAGATGCTGATGGAAGGCGGCCTGGATCGTATCGCCCAGGCCAAGGGGGCGATGGAGCGCAAGGATATTCCCAACAAAGGTATATTCATCAGCAAGGCCATCGGCATTATCGGCGGCTTGCGTGAAGGGCTCGATCTGGAAAAGTCACCTGACACCCTGGGTGATCTAGACAGCTTGTACACCTACATGATGACGCGCCTCACCGAGGCGAACATCAAGACCGATCCAAAGATTCTCGACGAGGTCGCCGATCTGCTGCGCACCGTCAAGGAAGGCTGGGACGCCATCGCTGCGCCGGGTCCGCAGTTCTAAGGAGATCACCATGAGTCTTGTATTGCAGCGCATCGAAGAAACCCGTGAAGCACTGGTCGCCGCCCTGGCCGAGCGTAACTGGGAAGCGATCGGTCAGTTGGATCTGGCCTGCCGTTCCTGCATGGAAGACATCTTGAGTGAAACTCCGGAAGATGAAGCCGCGTTGCGCGAGAATCTGCAGGAGCTGCTTGGGGTTTATCGGCAGCTTCTGGAAGTGACGACAGGGGAGCGTCAGGCGATAGTCGACGAGATGTCGCAGATCCATCAAGCACAGAACGCAGCAAAGGTTTACCATCTGTTCGGTTAATTAACCCCTAAGTTAATCCGAATCCAGTGCGCCATAAATTTGACTGTGCACGCTTTTTTGACTTAACTAGTGGCTGTTTTCAGATTTCAGACGTCTACCAGGCTCAAAATGCCTACAAGCGTCTAGCTTGCCCTGATTCCGGGCATTGAGTTGACTAGGGAAGTTGCTATTGCATGTGGCGTGAAACCAAAATTCTGCTGATTGATGACGATAGCGTCCGCCGCCGCGACCTGGCGGTGATTTTAAATTTTCTTGGCGAAGAAAATTTACCCTGCGGTAGCCATGACTGGCAGCAGGCTGTCGGCTCATTGTCATCAAGTCGTGAAGTAATCTGTGTCCTCATCGGGACTGTAAATGCTCCTGGTGCACTTTTGGGCCTGTTAAAGACACTCTCAACCTGGGATGAGTTCCTTCCAGTTTTGTTAATGGGCGATAATTCTTCCATTGACTTGCCGGAAGACCAGCGTCGTCGAGTGCTTTCCACCCTGGAAATGCCCCCCAGCTACAGCAAGTTGCTCGATTCCCTGCACCGTGCCCAGGTCTATCGTGAGATGTACGATCAGGCCCGCGAGCGCGGTCGCCATCGCGAGCCCAACCTCTTTCGCAGTCTGGTCGGCACCAGCCGGGCGATCCAGCATGTGCGGCAGATGATGCAGCAAGTGGCCGATACCGACGCCAGCGTGCTGATCCTCGGCGAGTCCGGGACCGGCAAGGAAGTGGTTGCGCGTAACTTGCACTATCACTCCAAGCGTCGCGAAGCGCCGTTCGTGCCCGTCAACTGTGGCGCGATTCCGGCCGAGTTGCTGGAGAGCGAACTGTTTGGCCATGAGAAGGGCGCCTTCACCGGAGCTATCACCAGCCGTGCCGGGCGTTTCGAGCTGGCCAACGGCGGCACCCTGTTCCTCGACGAAATCGGCGACATGCCGTTGCCGATGCAGGTCAAGCTGTTGCGCGTGTTGCAGGAGCGTACCTTCGAGCGCGTGGGTAGCAACAAGACCCAGAGCGTCGACGTGCGGATCATCGCGGCGACTCACAAGAACCTCGAGAGCATGATCGAGGTCGGCAGTTTCCGCGAAGACCTGTACTACCGCCTGAACGTGTTCCCGATCGAGATGGCGCCGCTGCGTGAGCGCGTGGAAGACATTCCGCTGCTGATGAACGAGCTGATCTCGCGCATGGAGCACGAGAAGCGCGGTTCGATCCGCTTCAACTCCGCGGCGATCATGTCGCTCTGTCGCCACGGCTGGCCGGGCAACGTCCGCGAGCTGGCCAACCTGGTGGAGCGCATGGCGATCATGCACCCCTACGGCGTTATCGGCGTGGTCGAGTTGCCGAAGAAGTTCCGCTATGTCGACGACGAAGACGAGCAACTGGTGGACAGCCTGCGCAGCGACCTGGAAGAGCGGGTGGCGATCAATGGCCACACGCCGGACTTCGCCGCCACTGCCATGCTGCCGCCGGAAGGCCTGGACCTGAAGGACTACCTCGGTGGTCTGGAGCAGGGTCTGATCCAGCAGGCGCTCGACGATGCCAACGGCATTGTCGCGCGGGCTGCGGAGCGCCTGCGTATCCGCCGCACCACGCTGGTGGAAAAAATGCGCAAGTACGGCATGAGCCGTCGCGAGGGTGATGAACAGGCGGATGATTGACGCCTGTTTTTTAACCTGTTGAAAACCGGGCGGTTTTTTTTCGGCACGGGTATTGCTAAGTCTCTCTCAACGTTCCGTTTAACTGACGGTCAGCCACGCGAGAGAGCACGATGCCCCAAGCCGCCCAGATGTCTCCTGTTCCTGAAACCCAGGGGCAATCGTCGTCCGTAGAGCAGGCAAGCCGGCTTGGCCTTGAGCAGGCGTTCGCCTTGTTCAACCAGATGTCGAGCCAGCTTACCGACTCCTACAGCATGCTTGAGGCTAGGGTGACCGAGCTCAAGGGCGAGCTGGCCGTGGTCAGCGCCCAGCGCATGCAGGAGCTGGCGGAAAAAGAGCGTCTGGCCAACCGTCTGCAAAACCTCCTCGATCTGCTGCCTGGTGGCGTCATCGTCATCGATGCCCAGGGCATTGTCCGTGAAGCCAATCCTGCTGCCTGCGACCTGCTGGGCCTGCCTCTCGAGGGCGAGCTGTGGCGGCATGTGATCGCCCGCTGCTTCGCGCCACGAGAAGACGACGGCCATGAAATTTCCCTGAAGGACGGGCGGCGATTGTCGATCGCCACTCGTTCTCTGGATGCTGAGCCAGGCCAGCTGGTGCTGCTCAATGACCTGACTGAAACCCGTCACCTGCAAGATCAGCTGGCCCGTCATGAGCGCCTGTCGTCCCTTGGGCGCATGGTGGCGTCCCTGGCGCATCAGATTCGTACGCCATTGTCCGCCGCGCTGTTGTACGCCAGTCACTTGACCGAGCAAGAACTGCCCGTCGCCACCCAGCAGCGCTTTGCCGGGCGGCTGAAGGAGCGGTTGCATGAGCTGGAGCATCAGGTCCGCGACATGCTGGTGTTCGCCCGGGGCGAACTGCCGCTGACCGATCGCGTGACGCCCAAGGCGCTGCTGCAATCGCTGCAGGCAGCGGCCCTGACCCATGTGCAGGACGTGCCCGTGCGCTGGCAGTGCGACAGCCATGCCGGCGAGTTGCTGTGCAACCGCGACACGCTGGTGGGGGCGGTGCTCAACCTGATCGAGAACGCGATCCAGGCGAGTGCCGGCCAGGTGCGCCTGAAAGTCCATCTTTATACCCGTGGCAGCAGCCTACGGCTGTGCGTCAGCGATAGCGGCAGTGGTATCGACGCTGCTGTGCTGGAGCGCCTGGGTGAACCGTTTTTCACCACCAAGACCACGGGAACCGGCCTGGGCCTGACAGTCGTCAAGGCGGTGGCGCGTGCCCATCAGGGAGAATTGCTGCTGCGCTCGCGTCCTGGGCGCGGCACATGTGCGCTGGTGGTTCTGCCACTGTTCTGCGGCGCTCAAGGAGTGGAGTGAAGGTAATGGCAATTAAGGTTCTACTGGTTGAAGACGATCGCGCCCTGCGCGAGGCCCTGGCGGATACGCTGCTGTTGGCCGGTCATGACTACAAGGCGGTCGGCAGCGCGGAAGAAGCGCTGGAGGCGGCGTCTGGCGAGTCGTTCAGCCTGGTGGTCAGCGACGTCAACATGCCGGGCATGGATGGCCATCAGTTGCTGGGCCTGCTGCGTGCGCGCCAACCGCAATTGCCAGTCTTGCTGATGACCGCCCATGGCGCGGTCGAGCGTGCGGTCGAGGCCATGCGTCAAGGCGCCGCCGACTACCTGGTCAAGCCCTTCGAGCCCAGGGCCCTGCTGGATCTGGTGGCGCGACATGCCCTGGGTTGCCTGGGGGCGGTCGAGGGTGAAGGGCCGGTGGCATTCGAGCCGGCCAGTGCGCAGTTGCTCGAGCTGGCGGCGCGGGTCGCTCGCAGCGATTCCACGGTACTGATCTCGGGCGAGTCCGGTACCGGCAAAGAGGTGCTGGCGCGCTACATCCACCAGCAGTCCCATCGCTCCAGCCAGCCCTTTATCGCCATCAACTGCGCAGCGATTCCGGACAATATGCTCGAGGCCACACTGTTCGGTCACGAGAAGGGCTCCTTTACCGGTGCCATCGCTGCCCAGCCCGGCAAGTTCGAACAGGCCGATGGCGGCACCCTGCTGCTGGACGAGATTTCTGAAATGCCCCTGGCCCTGCAGGCCAAGCTGTTGCGGGTGCTGCAGGAACGCGAAGTCGAGCGGGTCGGGGCGCGCAAACCCATTGCCTTGGATATCCGGGTGGTGGCGACCACCAACCGCGACCTGGCCGGCGAAGTGGCGGCGGGGCGGTTCCGGGAAGACCTTTACTATCGGCTGTCGGTATTCCCGCTGGCCTGGCGTCCGCTGCGCGAGCGCACCGCCGATATCCTGCCGCTGGCCGAGCGCCTGTTGGCCAAGCACGTCAATAAAATGAAACACGCTGCCGCCCGGTTGTCCGCCGAGGCGCAGGCATGCCTGCTCGGTTATCCGTGGCCGGGCAATGTGCGTGAACTGGACAACGCCATCCAGCGTGCGCTCATTTTGCAGCAGGGCGGCCTGATCCAGCCGGAAGATTTCTGCCTGGGCGGGCCGCTGGCCTGTGCGCCGTTGCCGGCCATGGCGCCCGCCGTGGTAGCAGCGGTGCGCAGTGCGCCGGTGGAGGCCGAGGTGCCGCCCGCCGAGTCGGGGGGGGCCTTGGGCGACGATCTGCGGCGTCGGGAATTCCAGATGATCATCGACACCTTGCGGGCCGAGCGCGGCCGGCGCAAGGAGGCGGCCGAGCGCCTGGGTATCAGCCCGCGTACCTTGCGCTACAAGTTGGCGCAAATGCGCGATGCCGGAATGGATGTCGAGGCGTATCTGTTTGCGACATGAGTCGTTTAAGGCTGAAGCCGTGCAGGCTTTTGTTCGGTGTCTCCGCGGAGCTGGCACCCTTGTTGCTAACACCTCACTAACCGCTGCGTGAGTGTCAAAAAATTGCGGGTCGTCGGAGAGAGTAGACCATGAGCCAAGGTATTGAATTTAATCGGTTGATGTTGGACATGCGGGCCATGCAAATGGACGCCATGGCCCAGCCAAAATCGGCCGCGGTGCCGCAGGTGAGCGGCAGCAGTTTTTCCGACATGCTTGGGCAGGCGGTGAACAAGGTCAACGACACTCAGCAGGCATCCAGCCAGCTGGCCAGTGCCTTCGAGATCGGCAAGAGCGGTGTCGACCTGACCGACGTGATGATCTCCTCGCAGAAGGCCAGTGTGTCCTTCCAGGCGTTGACCCAGGTGCGCAACAAGCTGGTTCAGGCGTACCAAGACATCATGCAGATGCCGGTTTAAGGACGAGATTGAGTCATGGCAGAAGCAGTCGCCGATAACGTACCGGCCAAGGCCACTCCGACAGAAGGCAAGCCGCCGCTGTTCGGATTGTCTTTTCTGGAAAACCTCTCCGAGATGACCATGTTGCGTCAGGTTGGCCTCATGGTCGGTCTGGCTGCCAGCGTGGCGATTGGTTTTGCCGTGGTGTTGTGGTCCCAGCAACCCGATTACCGTCCGTTGTACGGCAGCCTTGCCGGCATGGACGCCAAGCAGGTCATGGACACCCTGGCCTCCGCCGACATTCCTTACACCGTCGAGCCCAATTCCGGCGCCTTGCTGGTCAAGGCCGACGACCTGCCGCGTGCACGCCTCAAGCTGGCGGCCGCAGGCGTGGCCCCAGGCGACGGCAATATCGGTTTCGAGATTCTCGATAAAGAGCAGGGCCTGGGCACCAGCCAGTTCATGGAAGCGACCCGTTACCGTCGCGGCCTGGAAGGCGAACTGGCGCGGACCATTTCCAGCCTGAACAACGTCAAGGGCGCACGCGTGCACCTGGCGATCCCGAAAAGCTCGGTGTTCGTGCGCGACGAGCGCAAGCCCAGCGCTTCGGTACTGGTCGAGCTGTATTCCGGTCGTTCGCTGGAGCCGGGCCAGGTGGTGGCCATCGTCAATCTGGTGGCGACCAGCGTTCCCGAACTGAGCAAGTCGCAGATCACCGTGGTCGACCAGAAGGGCAACCTGCTCTCCGACCAGGCGGAAAACTCCGAACTGACCATGGCCGGCAAACAATTCGACTACAGCCGCCGCATGGAAAGCATGCTGACCCAGCGGGTGCACAACATCCTGCAACCGATTCTGGGCAACGACCGCTACAAGGCTGAAGTGTCCGCCGATGTGGACTTCAGCGCCGTCGAGTCGACTTCCGAACAATTCAACCCGGACCAGCCGGCCTTGCGCAGCGAGCAGTCGGTCAACGAACAACGCTCCAGCAGCCTGGGCCCGCAAGGCGTTCCTGGCGCCCTGAGCAACCAGCCGCCGTCGCCGGCCAGCGCGCCTCAGACTACCGGTGGCTCTACCGCTGCCGCTGGCATGGTGCAGCCAGGCCAGCCGCTGCTGGACGCCAACGGCCAGCAGATTATGGACCCGGCCACCGGCCAGCCGATGCTGGCGCCGTACCCCAACGACAAGCGTCAACAATCCACCAAGAACTTCGAGCTGGATCGCTCCATCAGCCACACCAAGCAACAGCAGGGTCGTCTGAACCGGCTGTCGGTGGCGGTGGTGGTGGACGATCAGGTCAAGGTCAATGCGGCCAACGGCGAAACCACCCGCGCACCCTGGAGCGCCGACGAATTGGCGCGCTTTACCCGCCTGGTGCAGGACGCCGTGGGTTTCGACGCCAGCCGTGGCGACAGCGTCAGTGTGATCAACGTGCCGTTCTCGGCCGATCGTGGTGAAGTGATCGCCGACATTCCGTTCTACTCGCAGCCCTGGTTCTGGGACATCGTGAAGCAGGTCCTGGGCGTGCTGTTTATCCTGGTCCTGGTGTTCGGCGTGCTGCGCCCGGTGCTCAACAACATCACCGGTGGCGGCAAGGGCAAGCAACTGGCGGGTCTCGGCAGCGATGTCGAACTCGGCGGCATGGGTGGCCTGGATGGCGAGCTGGCCAACGATCGCGTCAGCCTCGGCGGCCCGCAAAGCATCCTGCTGCCTAGCCCGAGCGAAGGCTATGACGCACAGTTGAACGCAATCAAGAGTCTGGTGGCAGAAGATCCGGGTCGCGTGGCCCAGGTCGTGAAAGAGTGGATTAACGCAGATGAGTGATAACCGAGCCGCTACCGCCAAACTGACCCGGGTCGACAAGGCCGCGATTCTGCTGCTGTCCCTGGGCTCCACTGATGCCGCGCAGGTGCTGCGCCACATGGGCCCCAAAGAGGTCCAGCGAGTGGGCGTGGCCATGGCGCAGATGGGCAACGTGCATCGCGAGCAGGTCGAGCAGGTGATGAGCGAGTTCGTCGACATCGTCGGCGACCAGACCAGCCTGGGCGTGGGCTCCGACGACTATGTGCGCAAGATGCTCACCCAGGCCCTGGGCGAGGACAAGGCCAACGGCCTGATCGACCGCATCCTGCTGGGCGGCAACACCAGTGGCCTGGACAGCCTGAAGTGGATGGAGCCGCGCGCCGTGGCGGACGTGATCCGTTACGAGCACCCACAGATCCAGGCGATCGTGGTGGCGTACCTCGATCCGGACCAGGCGGGCGAAGTGCTCGGCAACTTCGACCACAAGGCGCGCCTGGACATCATTCTGCGGGTTTCCTCGCTCAATACCGTACAGCCGGCCGCCCTGAAAGAACTCAACCAGATTCTCGAGAAGCAGTTCGCCGGCAACTCCAACGCCTCGCGTACCACCCTGGGCGGTATCAAGCGTGCTGCCGACATCATGAACTTCCTCGACAGCTCGATCGAAGGCCAGTTGATGGACTCGATCCGCGAAGTCGACGAAGACCTGTCCGGTCAGATCGAAGACCTCATGTTCGTGTTCAACAACCTTGCCGATGTCGACGACCGCGGCATCCAGGCGTTGCTGCGCGAAGTGTCTTCCGACGTGCTGGTCCTGGCCCTCAAGGGGTCGGACGAAGGCGTCAAGGAAAAGATCTTCAAGAACATGTCCAAGCGGGCTGCCGAACTGCTGCGCGACGACCTCGAGGCCAAGGGCCCGGTGCGCGTCAGCGATGTGGAAACCGCGCAGAAGGAAATCCTCACCATTGCCCGCCGTATGGCCGAAGCCGGAGAAATCGTTCTCGGCGGGAAGGGCGGCGAAGAAATGATCTAAGGTCGCTTTATGTCGTCCAGCAGTGATGAATCCCACAGCGACCTGATTCGCGCTCGGGACGTCGGTGGTTTCGACGTCTGGGCGCTGCCCAGTTTCGATCCCCATGTCCCCGAGCCCGAGCCGGAACCGGTTGAAGAGCCGCCAGCGGAGATCGAGGAAGTGCCGCTGGAAGAAGTCCAGCCACTGACCCTCGAAGAGCTCGAGAGCATTCGCCAGGAAGCCTATAACGAAGGCTTCGCCACGGGCGAAAAGGAAGGTTTCCACAGCACCACGCTGAAGGTCCGCCAGGAAGCCGAAGTGGCCCTGAGCACCAAGCTGGCAGCGCTGGAAACGCTGATGGGCAATTTGTTCGAGCCGATCGCCGAACAGGACACACAGATCGAAAAAGCCCTGGTCAACCTGGTGCAGCACATGACGCGCCAGGTGATCCAGCGCGAGCTGGCCATCGACTCCAGCCAGATCGAGCATGTCATGCGCGAAGCCCTCAAGCTGCTGCCGCTGGGCGTGGGCAATGTGCGCCTGTACGTCAATCCGCAGGACTTCGCCCAGGTCAAAAGCCTGCGCGAGCGCCATGAGGAAAGCTGGCGCATCGTCGAAGACGAAGCCCTGTTGCCGGGCGGTTGCCGGGTCGAGACCGAGCACAGCCGTATCGACGCGACCATGGAAACGCGGATCGCCAAGATCATGGACAAGCTGTCCGACCAGCTTCACGAACAGGCTTTGCATCCCGCCGAACCGGACCTGAGCGTCGAGCTGGGGGCCGCCACGGGCAAGCCCGCCGCGGATGTCGACCCTGTCGACCTCGCGCAGGACCCCACCGATGCGCCTTGACCGCACCAGCTTCGGCAAGCGCCTGAGCAGCTACGCCGACGCCACCGAACTGCCGAACCAGCCCATTCTCGAAGGTCGCCTGCTGCGCATGGTCGGCCTGACCCTGGAGGCCGAAGGCCTGCGGGCGGCCATGGGCACGCGCTGCATGGTGATCAACGACGACAGCTATCACCCGGTGCAGGTCGAGGCTGAGGTGATGGGTTTCTCCGGCAGCAAGGTATTCCTGATGCCGGTCGGCAGTGTCACTGGCATCGCGCCGGGCGCTCGGGTCGTGCCGCTGGCCCATACCGGCCGCCTGCCGATGGGCATGAGCATGCTCGGCCGGGTTCTCGACGGCGCCGGCCGTGCGTTGGACGGCAAGGGTGGAATGAAGGCCGAGGACTGGGTGCCGATGGACGGTCCGACCATCAACCCGCTCAAGCGCGACCCCATCAGCCGGCCGCTGGACGTGGGCATTCGCTGCATCAACGGATTATTGACGGTGGGTCGCGGTCAGCGTCTTGGCCTGTTCGCCGGTACCGGCGTGGGCAAGAGTGTGCTGCTGGGCATGATGACCCGCTTCACCGAGGCCGACATCATCGTGGTCGGGCTGATCGGTGAGCGGGGCCGTGAAGTTAAAGAATTCATCGAGCACATCCTCGGTGAGGAGGGGCTCAAGCGCTCCGTGGTGGTGGCGTCGCCGGCGGACGATGCGCCGCTGATGCGTCTGCGTGCGGCCATGTACTGCACGCGTATCGCCGAATATTTTCGCGACAAGGGCAAGAACGTCCTGTTGCTGATGGATTCCCTGACCCGTTTCGCCCAGGCCCAGCGGGAAATCGCCCTGGCCATCGGCGAGCCGCCCGCGACCAAGGGTTATCCGCCGTCGGTATTCGCCAAGCTGCCGAAACTGGTGGAGCGCGCGGGCAACGCCGAGGCCGGTGGCGGCTCGATCACCGCGTTCTACACCGTGCTGTCCGAAGGCGACGACCAGCAGGACCCGATCGCCGACTCGGCCCGTGGCGTGCTCGACGGGCACATCGTGCTGTCACGGCGCCTGGCGGAAGAGGGGCATTACCCGGCCATCGATATCGAGGCGTCCATCAGCCGGGTCATGCCGGCGGTGGTGACCCCGGAGCACATGACCCGCGCCCAGTATTTCAAGCAGCTGTGGTCGCGTTACCAGCAGGCGCGCGACCTGATCAGCGTCGGCGCCTATGTACCGGGCGGCGATCGCGAAACCGACACCGCCATCTCGCTGCAGCCGTCGATGGTCACCTACCTGCGCCAGGGGCTCAACGACAGCATCAGCCTGGGTGAAAGCGAAGCCCATCTGGAGATGGTTTTCGCTCCGGCGCCGGGCGGCTGATCCACCATGGCCAACAGCCGTGCCGCGCGTCTGGCGCCCGTGGTCGAAATGGCCGAAAGCGCCGAGCGCACCGCCGCCCAGCGCCTGGGGCATTTCCAGGGTCAGGTGCGCCTGGCGGAAAGCAAGCTGGGGGACCTGGAGCGCTTTCGTGCCGAATACCAGCAGCAGTGGATCGAGCGGGGCAGCGGCGGGGTTTCCGGCCAATGGCTGATGAACTACCAGCACTTCCTCAATCAGCTGGAAACCGCCGTGGGGCAGCAGCGGCAAAGCCTGGCCTGGCACCAGAACAATCTCAACCGCGCCCGGGAAACCTGGCAGCAGGCCTAT
Source organism: Pseudomonas sp. GW531-T4 (assembly GCF_017349615.1). Classification (NCBI taxonomy): domain Bacteria; kingdom Pseudomonadati; phylum Pseudomonadota; class Gammaproteobacteria; order Pseudomonadales; family Pseudomonadaceae; genus Pseudomonas; species Pseudomonas sp. GW531-T4. The sequence goes on along the minus strand of NZ_JACMZT010000004.1, from coordinate 161,446 downwards.
GCCCGGGTCGAAGGCTTGCGCAAGCTGGTGCAGCGCTACATCGATGAAGCCCGCCAACTGGAAGACAAGCGCGAGCAGAAGCTGCTCGACGAGCTGTCCCAGCGCCTGCCGCGCCAGGATCCGTACTGAGCGCCATTCCGTTCGTCGCCGCCAGGCGCTCGTCAGCGACGCTTCGGCGGTTCGGGTTGCCCATGCTTGTACGGGGTGCTAAACCTTGTACAGATTGCCAATCACAAGGAAGCGGTATCATGTCAGTCGTTACTGAAGTATCACCGGACGGGCAAAAACTGACGATTTCGATCAAGGGACGTTTCGATTTTGGCCGACATCAAGAGTTTCGCGAGTCCTACGAGCGCCTCAACAGAAAGCCCGAATCCATAGTGGTGGACCTGAAAGACGCCACCTACCTCGACAGTTCTGCCCTGGGCATGCTGCTGTTGCTGCGCGATCACGCCGGCGGCGACGATTCCGACGTGCGAGTGATCAACAGCAACTCGGACGTGCGCAAGATTCTCGCCATTTCCAATTTCGACAAACTGTTCGACATCAGTTGATCGACATGCAGTCGATCGAGGCACCCCTGTGCGTGCTGATCGCCGAAGACGGCACGAGCGACCGCATGTTGCTGTCGAGCATCGTCCGGCGCCAGGGGCACGAGGTGCTGACGGCGAGTAACGGCGCCGAGGCGGTGGAACTATTCGTCCAGCAGCGCCCGCACCTGGTGCTGATGGACGCGATGATGCCGGTGATGGACGGTTTCGAGGCGGCCCGGCAGATCAAGCGCCTGGCTGGCGAAGCGCTGGTGCCGATCATTTTCCTGACCTCGCTCACCCAGAGCGAGGCGCTGGCGCGCTGCCTCGAAGCCGGCGGCGACGATTTTCTGGCAAAACCCTACAGTCCGGTGATCCTGGCGGCCAAGATCAAGGCCATGGATCGCTTGCGGCGCCTGCAGGAAACCGTGCTGCAGCAGCGCGACCAGATCACCCAGCACCATGACTACCTGCTCAACGAACAGCGGGTGGCCAAGGCGGTGTTCGACAAGGTGGCGCATTCCGGATGCCTGAGCGCGCCGAATATCCGCTACCTGCAATCGCCGTACGCGCTGTTCAACGGTGACTTGCTGCTGGCTGCCTTTACCCCGACGGGCGACATGCATGTGCTGTTGGGGGATTTCACTGGCCACGGCTTGCCGGCGGCCGTGGGCGCGATGCCCCTGGCCGAGGTGTTTTACGGCATGACGGCCAAGGGTTACGGGCTGCCGGAAACCCTGCGCGAGATGAATGCCAAGCTCAAGCGCATCCTGCCGGTGGGCATGTTCTGTTGTGCGACGCTGCTGTGCCTGAGTTTCCAGCGGCGGGCAGTGGAGGTGTGGAACGGCGGCATGCCGGATGGCTATCTGCATCGCCTGGCAAGCGGGGAGCGGGTGCCGCTGGTGGCCCACCATCTGCCGCTGGGGGTGCTGGGCGCCGAGGCATTCGACGACCGCACCGAAGTCTTTCCCATGGCCCTGGGCGACCGGGTGTTCCTGTTGTCCGATGGGGTGATCGACACCTGCGACGCCAACGAACAATTGTTTGGTGTCGAGCGCCTGCAGCAGGTGTTTGCCGCCAACCGCGAGCCGGACCTGCTGTTCGAGGAGATCCAGCGGGCCCTGAGCGAGTTTGGCGGCGATGCGCGGGACGATGTGAGCATGGTCGAGGTCAGCCTGCTCGAGGCCCGGCAGCTGACGCCGCCGGCGCTGGTGTATTCCGACAGCGGTCAGTCCTGCCCGCTGGACTGGTCGGTGAGTTTCGAGTATCGCGCCGCCACCCTCAAGCGCTTCAATCCTCTGCCTTACCTGCTGCAACTGTTGCTGGAGGTGCATGGCCTGCGGGCGCAGAGCGGGGCGCTCTACAGTGTGCTGGCCGAGTTGTATTCCAACGCCCTGGAGCATGGCGTATTGCGCCTGGATTCAAGCCTCAAGCGCGATGCCCAGGGCTTTTCCCGCTATTACCAGGAGCGCGCGGTACGCCTGGAAGCGTTGCAGGAGGGGTTTGTGCGGGTGCACCTGCAGGTGGAGCCTCAAGGTGCTGGCGGTCGTTTGCTGATCCGGGTCGAGGACAGTGGCAGTGGTTTCGATGTCGGCCGGGTGATGGCGCGGCCCGTCGATGGCGACCGCCTGTCCGGGCGTGGCGTCAGCCTGATCCGTCAGCTCAGCCAGCGTGCCAGCTGGTCTGACGATGGTCGTAGTGCCTGCGTGGAGTTTTCCTGGGAGCCTCTGGCATAATTCGCCGATTCTTGATCAAGGAGTGAGCAAGTGGCTGAAATTCATCTGGATCACGAGGTGCTGAACGCATTGCAGGAAGTCATGGAGGATGAGTATCCGTTGTTGCTCGACACCTTCCTCTGCGACTCCGAAGAGCGTTTGCGCCAGTTGCACAAGGTCGACGACCCCCGTCAACTTGTCGCCACTGCACACAGCTTCAAGGGCAGCAGCAGCAATATGGGGGCGATTCGCCTGGCCGAGCTCTGTCATCAGTTGGAGCAGCGTGCCCAGGACTCGTCGTTGCGTGGTATCGAGCAGCTGGTGGGCGAGATCGATGGCGAATTCGCCATTGTCCGGCAGCTGTGCCAGCAGGAACGCCAGCGTTTTCACTGCTGAAAAACCGTAGCAACCCAGGCTTTTTCCCGCGAGCCAGCAAAGCTGGCTCGACCTTTGCAATCAAGTCTCTCAACTGTACCTACGATCCCAGTGCAGCGGAGACCGTTTTCATGCCCCTTACCCCGAACATGCTGCTTCAGGCCGCCTCCCAGGCCAAGACTCAAGCGGCTTCCGCCACCCCCCAGGCCAGCGCCGCCGAGCCCGGGGATAAAGGCGCAAGCTTTGCCCGGGTGTTCGCCAAGGAAGCGCTCGGCAAGCCGGTAGCGGCCGCCGACGGCCCCATCAAGCCGGCTCGTGACAAGGGTGTCGAAGCCGCTGCCAAGGTGGATCCGGGCAAGGGCAAGGCTGCCTCCCCCGAGCCGGCGGTTGCCGATAGCGGCAAAACCTTGCCTGCCGACAAGGCCACTGCCAGTGACGACAAGGTCGCCGATGACCAGGCCGCGAGCAGCGATCAGGCGCTGGCCGACGGCACGCCGGTCGACCCGACCCTCGATCCGGCGCTGATGCAGGCGGCCCAGCCGGTGCCATTGCCGGTGCCCGAGCCGGAAGTGGCGGCCGCGCCGGTCCCGGCACAGCCGCCAGTGCAGCCGCAAACGCCGCCGGTTGTACCGGTGGTGGCCAGTAGCGTGGCGCCGGTGCCGGTCGATCCGGAATTCGACCCTGAAGCCGACCCGCTGGACGCGCTGCCGGTAGTACGCCTGGCGATGGAGCAGAGCGGCCATGTCTCGGCTTCCAGCCAGGCGCAGAACAAGGCGGCGCCGACCGTGGTGGCCGATGACGGACCGACTTCGGCCCAGACCTTCGCCAGTGGCATGGCCAACATGCTGGACCTGCAGGTGGACAAGGACAGCACCGAACAGGGCGGCGAAAAGGCCTTCAGCGGTCTGCTCGATGACGGTCTCAAGGACCTCAAGAGCGCTGCCAGCGACACCCGCGTCGACGATTTCGCCAACCGCCTGGCGGCCCTGACCCAGGCGGCCACGCCCAAGACCGCCAACGCCGTCCCGGTGAACCAGCCGCTGGCCATGCATCAAAGCGGCTGGACCGAAGAGGTGGTCAACCGGGTCATGTACCTGTCCAGCGTCAACCTCAAGTCGGCCGAGATCCAGTTGCAACCGGCCGAGCTGGGGCGCCTGGATATTCGCGTGAACATGGTGCCGGACCAGCAGACCCAGGTGACCTTCATGAGTGCCCATGTCGGCGTGCGCGAGGCCCTCGAAGGGCAGATGCATCGCCTGCGCGACATGTTCCACCAGCAAGGCATGGGGCAGGTGGACGTCAACGTCTCCGACCAGTCGCGCAACTGGCAGGGTGGCCAGGAGCAGGCCCAGCAGGGGCAGCATCGCAGCAACGGCACCCATGCCAGTGGCGGGCGCCTGGATGGCGTGGATGAAGAGTTGCCGCCGAGCGCCGCCGAAGTCGCCGCCAGCACCAGCACGGTCATCGGCACCAGCGCCGTCGACTATTACGCCTGACCCGCTTCAGGCGTCATTGAACAGAAGATCGCCAGTCGCGTGGTGCCGCGGCTGGCGATCTTTTGCTTTGCGCTGCCCTATCCCTTCGGTTCAGACAAATCTGGCATAACACTTGCTCTTGCCTTGCCGTGCGACTGTGAAAACCCGATTAGTGACGGATTATTGGCATGGCGAAGAGCGAAGCAGCAGAGAAAAACCCCGCCGGGAAAGGCAAACTCAAGCTTATCCTCTTGATTGTTCTGGCCTTGTTGCTGGCGATCGGTTTGTCCGTCGGGGCTACCTGGTACTTCATGCACAGCAGTGCCCAGAGCAAGCCTGCCGAGACGGCCGAGGCGACCAGCAGCGTCAAGCCGGCGGCCATCTACGAGCCCATGGCGCCGGCCTTCGTGGCCAATTACACGCAGAACGGCCGCCAGCGCTACATGCAGGTGAGCATCACGATGCTGGCGCGCAACCAGGCCGATCTGGACGCGCTGAAAGTGCATATGCCGGTGATCCGCAACAACCTGGTCATGCTGTTCTCCGGCCAGAGCTTCGACACCCTGGCGACTCCGGTCGGCCAGGAAATGCTGCGCCAGAAGGCCACCGCCAGTGTGCAGGAAGTGGCCCAGAAAGAGGTCGGCAAAGTGGTGGTCGAGCAGTTGCTCTTTACTAACTTCGTACTGCAGTAGGAACACGACATGGCCGTGCAGGACCTGCTGTCCCAGGATGAGATCGACGCGCTGCTGCATGGCGTCGATGACGGTCTGGTGCAGACCGAACACGCCGCCGAGCCCGGCAGCGTCAAAAGCTACGACCTGACCAGCCAGGATCGCATCGTCCGCGGACGCATGCCGACCCTGGAGATGATCAACGAGCGTTTCGCCCGCTACACCCGTATCAGCATGTTCAACATGCTGCGCCGTTCGGCGGACGTGGCGGTGGGCGGTGTGCAGGTGATGAAGTTCGGCGAATACGTGCACTCGCTGTACGTGCCGACCAGCCTCAACCTGGTGAAGATCAAGCCGCTGCGCGGTACCGCGCTGTTCATCCTCGACGCCAAGCTGGTGTTCAAGCTGGTGGACAACTTCTTCGGCGGCGACGGTCGTCACGCCAAGATCGAAGGCCGTGAATTCACCCCGACCGAATTGCGCGTGGTGCGCATGGTGCTGGAGCAGGCCTTCGTCGACCTGAAGGAAGCCTGGCAGGCGATCATGGAAGTCAACTTCGAGTACATCAACTCCGAAGTGAACCCGGCCATGGCCAACATCGTCGGCCCGAGCGAAGCGATCGTGGTCTCGACCTTCCACATCGAGCTCGATGGCGGTGGCGGCGACCTGCACGTGACCATGCCGTACTCGATGATCGAGCCGGTGCGGGAAATGCTCGACGCCGGCTTCCAGTCGGACCTGGACGACCAGGACGAGCGCTGGAGCAAGGCCCTGCGCGAAGACGTGCTGGACGTGGATGTGCCCTTGAGCGCCACGGTAGCGCGCCGGCAGTTGCGCCTGCGCGACATCCTGCACATGCAGCCAGGGGATGTGATCCCGGTGGAACTGCCCGAAGACATGATCATGCGCGCCAACGGCGTACCGGCGTTCAAGGTCAAGCTCGGTTCGCACAAGGGCAACCTGGCCCTGCAAGTGATCGAGCCGATCGAGCGCCGTTGAGCGGCGTTGTTATGAATTCGCTTTGTTAATGATTTTTTGCCCGCCGAGGACAACATGGCTGACGAACACGAAATGACTTCCGCAGAAGACCAGGCCCTGGCTGATGAGTGGGCGGCCGCCCTGCAGGAAACCGGCGATGCCGGGCAAGACGATATCGATGCCTTGCTGGCGGCCGATGCGGCCAGCGCGCCGGCGTCCAATCGCCTGCCGATGGAAGAGTTCGGCAGTGTGCCGAAGAACAACGAGCCGGTGACCCTCGACGGGCCGAACCTGGACGTGATCCTGGACATCCCGGTGTCGATCTCCATGGAGGTCGGCAGCACCGACATCAACATCCGCAACCTGCTGCAGCTCAACCAGGGGTCGGTGATCGAGCTCGATCGCCTGGCCGGCGAGCCGCTGGACGTGCTGGTCAACGGCACGCTGATCGCCCATGGCGAAGTGGTAGTGGTCAACGAGAAGTTCGGCATCCGCTTGACCGACGTGATCAGCCCGAGCGAACGCATCAAGAAGCTGCGCTAAGTGAGAAAGGCACTCGCGCTGTTCCTGGCCTGGCCGCTCTGGGCGCTGGCCGCCGAGCCCGCGGCCGGTACCGCCGCACCAGTGGTTGGCAGCAGCGGCGTGGCCGGTCAGCTGACCCAGCTGGTGCTGGGCCTGTTGCTGGTGGTGGGGCTGATCTTCTTCCTCGCCTGGCTGTTGCGCCGGGTGCAGCAGGCCGGACCGGCCGGCAAGGGGCAGGTCATCGAGCTGATCGGCTCGCGGGCGCTTGGCCCGCGGGACCGGCTGGTGCTGGTGCAGGTCGGCAACGAACAGATTCTGCTCGGCCTGACGCCGGGCACCATCACTGCGTTGCATGTGCTCAAGGAGCCGGTGCAGGTGCCGAGCACCGAGCAGGCGACTCCGGAGTTTGCCCAGCGCCTGATGGAGCTGCTGGGCAAGGATCAGAAGGATAAGAAGTAATGCCGTTGCGCCTCCTCTTGACGTTGGCCCTGATGCTGGCGGCGCCGCTGGCGCTGGCGGCCGACCCGTTGTCGATCCCGGCGATCACCCTCGGCACCAATGCCGACGGCCAGCAGGAATACTCGGTCAGCCTGCAGATCCTGCTGATCATGACCGCGCTGAGCTTCATTCCGGCGTTCGTCATGCTGATGACCAGCTTCACCCGGATCATCATCGTGTTCTCGATCCTGCGCCAGGCCCTGGGCCTGCAGCAGACGCCGTCGAACCAGATCCTCACCGGCATGGCGTTGTTCCTGACGATGTTCATCATGGCCCCGGTGTTCGACCGGGTGAACCAGGATGCCCTGCAGCCGTACCTGGCGGAGAAACTCAACGCCCAGGACGCGGTGGCCAAGGCCCAGGTGCCGATCAAGGACTTCATGCTGGCCCAGACCCGCAGCAGCGACCTGGAGCTGTTCATGCGTCTGTCCAAGCGCACCGACATCGCGACACCGGACCAGGCGCCGCTGACGATCCTGGTACCGGCCTTCGTCACCTCGGAGCTGAAGACCGCGTTCCAGATCGGCTTCATGATCTTCATTCCGTTCCTGATCATCGACCTGGTGGTCGCCAGTGTGCTGATGGCCATGGGCATGATGATGCTGTCGCCGCTGATCATTTCCCTGCCGTTCAAGATCATGCTGTTCGTGCTGGTCGATGGCTGGGCCCTGATCATCGGTACCCTGGCGGGCAGTTTCGGTGGTGTTTAGAACCTTGTTGGCGGGTGACGCGCTATGACGCCTGAAGTCGCAGTAGACCTGTTTCGCGAAGCGCTCTGGCTGACCACCATGATGGTCGCCATCCTGGTGATTCCCAGCCTGCTGGTGGGCCTGCTGGTGGCGATGTTCCAGGCCGCTACCCAGATCAACGAACAGACCCTGAGCTTCCTGCCGCGCCTGTTGGTGATGCTGGTGACGCTGATCGTCGCCGGTCCCTGGCTGGTGCAAACCTTCATGGAATACATCCTGCAGTTGTACGGCAGTATTCCGCAGTTGATCGGCTAAGCCATGTCTCTGCTGGCGCTTACCGATACGCAGATCAGCACCTGGGTCGCGAGCTTCATGCTGCCGCTGTTCCGTATCGGCGCCGTGTTGATGACCATGCCGGTCTTCGGTACGACCCTGGTGCCGACCCGTATCCGCCTGTATTTCACCCTGGCCATCACCGTCGTGCTGGTGCCGGGCCTGCCGCCCATGCCGGCGGTCAACGCGCTGGATCTCAGTGGACTGCTGCTGATTGCCGAGCAGATCATCATCGGCGCCTTGTTCGGCTTTTCCTTGCAGCTGTTCTTCCAGGCTTTCGTGATCGCCGGGCAGATCATTTCGACGCAGATGGGCATGGGCTTCGCGTCCATGGTCGACCCTACCAACGGCGTTTCGGCGGCGGTGATCGGGCAGTTCCTGACCATGCTGGTGACCTTGCTGTTCCTCGGCATGAACGGTCATCTGGTGGTCTTCGAGGTGCTGACCGAAAGCTTCACCACCTTGCCGGTGGGCAGCGCGCTGCTGGTCAACCATTTCTGGGAAATCGCCGGCAAGCTCGGCTGGGTGTTGGGCGCCGCCCTGTTGCTGGTATTGCCGGCGATCACCGCGCTGCTGGTGGTGAACATCGCCTTTGGCGTGATGACCCGCGCGGCGCCGCAGCTGAACATCTTCTCCATCGGCTTTCCGCTGACCCTGGTGCTGGGCCTGGTGATTTTCTGGGTCAGCCTCGGCGACATTCTCAACCAGTACCAACCGCTGGCCGTCGAGGCCCTGCAGTTGCTGCGCAACCTGGCGCAGGCGCGGTGAACCATGGCTGAGAGCGAGAGCGGTCAGGACAAGACAGAAGACCCCACGGAGAAACGTAAAAAGGACTCCCGGGAAAAGGGCGAGATCGCCCGCTCCAAAGAACTCAACACCCTGGCGATCACCATGATCGGGGCCGCCGGCCTGCTGATCTACGGCGCGGGGGTGGCGCAGGACCTGCTGGAAATCATGCGCCTGAATTTCTCCCTGCCGCGCGAGGTGTTGCTCAGCCCCGGCGCCATGGGCCTGTACCTGCTGCATTCGGGCAAGATCGCGATTATCGCCGCGATGCCGATCCTGCTGCCCCTGGTGCTGGCGGCGCTCATCGGCCCTATCTCCCTGGGCGGCTGGCTGTTTTCAACCAAGAGCCTGGCGCCCAAGTTCAGTCGCATGAACCCGCTCAGCGGCATGAAGCGCATGGTGTCGCCGACCTCGCTGATCGAGCTGCTCAAGGCCTTCGCCAAGTTCGTGGTGATCCTGATCGTGGCCTTGTCGGTGCTGCGCTCGGATATCGACGACCTGCTGCGGATCGCCCACGAGCCGCTGGAGCAGGCGATCATCCACAGCGTGCAAGTGGTGGCCTGGAGTACCTTGTGGATGGCCTGCGGGCTGATCCTGATCGCCGCGGTGGACGTGCCGGTGCAGCTGTACCAGAGCTACAAGAAGCTGCTGATGACCAAGCAGGAAGTGCGGGACGAGCACAAGGACCAGGAAGGGCGCCCGGAGGTCAAGCAGCGGATTCGCCAGGTCCAGCGCGAGATGTCGCAACGGCGGATGATGGCGGCGATTCCCGAGGCGGACGTGGTCATCACCAACCCGACCCACTACGCCGTGGCGCTCAAGTACGACGCCGAGAAGGGCGGGGCGCCGGTGTTGCTGGCCAAGGGCAGCGATTTCCTGGCGCTGAAGATCCGCGAGATCGCCGTGGCCAACGAAGTGCTGTTGCTGGAGTCGCCGGCGCTGGCGCGTTCGATCTACTACTCCACCGAGCTGGAACAGGAAATCCCCGCCGGGCTCTATCTGGCGGTGGCCCAGGTGCTGGCGTATGTCTATCAGATTCGCCAGCACCGCGCCGGCAAGGGCAAGCGTCCCGATCCGCTCAAGGACCTGCCGATTCCGCCGGATTTGCGGCGCGATTCCTGAGGTCGGCGTTTGGCTGTGCCGACGTTATCGCGAGCAAGCTCGCTCCTACAGAATTCACGCCCGGCCTGTAGGAGCGAGCTTGCTCGCGATGGCGCTGAAAACGCCTTTTATGACGACTGATGGCGCAACGCCATAAATCAGTTTTCCTTCCGGGCCAAAGTTGGAAGGCTTCTTGCAATACCCGCCCTGCGCCGCCTCCAGGCGTCAAAAGTTTGCTTCAAGGGAACGGGGAATACCGGTGGATCGCTCTCAGTTAATCAGTACGGCTCGCACTAACCTGGCTGACCTCAGTCGGGGGAACCTGGGTGTGCCGCTGTTGCTGCTGGTCATGCTGGCCATGATGATGCTGCCGGTGCCGCCGTTCCTGCTGGACGTGTTCTTCACCTTCAACATCGCCCTGTCGATCGTCGTCCTGCTGGTCTGCGTGTATGCCTTGCGGCCGCTGGATTTCGCGGTATTCCCGACCATCCTGCTGGTGGCGACCCTGTTGCGCCTGGCGCTGAACGTGGCCTCCACACGGGTGGTGATGCTCCACGGCCAGGACGGTCACGCCGCCGCGGGCAAGGTGATCCAGGCCTTCGGCGAGGTGGTGATCGGCGGTAACTACGTGGTCGGTATCGTGGTGTTCGCGATCCTGATGATCATCAACTTCGTGGTGGTGACCAAGGGCGCCGGGCGGATTTCCGAGGTGAGCGCGCGTTTCACCCTCGATGCGATGCCGGGCAAGCAGATGGCTATCGACGCCGACCTCAACGCTGGCCTGATCGACCAGGCCCAGGCCAAGGCGCGCCGCCAGGAAGTGGCCCAGGAGGCCGAGTTCTACGGTTCCATGGACGGTGCCAGCAAGTTCGTCCGCGGTGACGCCATCGCCGGCCTGCTGATCCTGTTCATCAACCTGATCGGCGGCATGGCGGTCGGTATCTTCCAGCACCACATGTCCTTCGGCGATGCCGGCCGGGTCTACGCCTTGCTGACCATCGGTGACGGTTTGGTGGCGCAATTGCCATCGCTGCTGCTGTCCACCGCGGCCGCGATCATGGTGACCCGTGCTTCCGGTTCCGAAGACATGGGCAAGCAGATCAACCGGCAGATGTTCGCCTCGCCCCGGGCCCTGGCTGTCGCCGCCGGCCTGATGGCGGTGATGGGCCTGGTGCCGGGCATGCCGCACTTTTCCTTCCTGAGCATGGCGGCCCTGGCGGCCGGCGCCGCGTACCTGTTCTGGAAGCGCCAGAACGTGGTCAAGGTCAAGGCGCTGGAAGAGGTCAAGCGCCAGCAGGAACTGCTGCCTTCGCCAGCCCGCGCCATGGAAACCAAGGAGCTGGGCTGGGATGACGTGACCCAGATCGACATGATCGGCCTGGAAGTCGGCTATCGCCTGATTCCCCTGGTGGACCGCAACCAGGGTGGGCAGCTGCTGGCGCGGATCAAGGGCGTGCGCAAGAAGTTGTCCCAGGATCTCGGCTTCCTCATGCCGACCGTACATATTCGCGACAACCTCGACCTGGCGCCCAGCGCTTACCGGCTGACGCTGATGGGGGTGATCCTGGCCGAGGCCGAGATCTATCCGGATCGCGAGCTGGCGATCAACCCGGGGCAGGTCTACGGCACGCTCAACGGCATCACCGCCAAAGATCCGGCCTTCGGCCTGGAGGCGGTGTGGATCGAGATCAGCCAGCGCGCCCAGGCGCAGTCGCTGGGCTACACCGTGGTCGACGCCAGTACCGTGGTCGCCACCCACCTCAACCAGATTCTGTACAAGCACTCCAGCGAGCTGATCGGCCACGAAGAAGTCCAGCAGCTCCTGCAACTGCTGGCCAAGGGCTCGCCGAAGCTGGCGGAGGAACTGGTGCCGGGCGTTCTGTCGTTGTCCCAGCTGCTCAAGGTGCTGCAGGCGCTGCTGGCCGAACAGGTGCCGGTGCGCGATATCCGCAGCATTGCCGAAGCCATCGCGAACAATGCCGCCAAGAGTCAAGATACTGCCGCTTTGGTGGCCGCAGTGCGTGTCGGATTGTCGCGCGCCATCGTGCAAAGCATTGTAGGGACTGAGTCCGAGCTGCCTGTGATCACCTTGGAGCCCAGGTTGGAACAGATTTTGCTCAATAGTCTGCAGAAGGCAGGACAAGGCTCGGAAGAGGGTGTTCTGTTGGAGCCAAGCATGGCTGAGAAGCTGCAGCGTTCGTTGATCGAAGCCGCGCAGCGCCAGGAAATGCAAGGTCAACCGGTGATTCTGTTGGTAGCCGGTCCGGTCCGCGCGATGCTCTCGCGGTTTGGACGCCTGGCAGTCCCGGGCTTGCACGTGTTGGCTTACCAGGAAATCCCTGACAACAAGCAAGTGACCATCGTTGCGACAGTAGGGCCCAACGGCTGAGGTAGTGGGTTATGCAAGTTAAGCGTTTTTTCGCCGCCGATATGCGTCAGGCCATGAAGCTGGTTCGTGATGAGCTGGGCGCCGACGCCGCCATCATTGGCAATCGCCGCATCGCCGGCGGTGTCGAGCTGACGGCTGCCCTGGATTACAAGCTGTCGGCGCTGGCGCCCCGGGTTCCGAACATGGAACTCGAGGACGAACTGCGCAAGACTCAGTCGCGCATCGTCACCGCCCAGGCCGAACTGAGCCTACGTGGCGATGGCGACGGCAGCACCAATCGCCAGCTGTTCGCCGGCCTGCCGCTGACCGCCGCCGAGCCACTGATCGAACCGACGTTCAACGAGCCCCATCGCCCGGCCCCGGTGGCCGCCGCGCCGGCTGTCGATCAGCGGGCACTGGACTCGATGCGTTTTGAACTCAACGGCCTGCGCGAGCTGCTGGAAGTCCAGCTCGGCTCCCTGGCCTGGAGCCAGCTGCAAGGCAGCCGGCCCGAGCAGGCCAACCTCTGGCGGCGCCTGCAGCGTATCGGTTTGTCCGGTCCGCTGGCCCGCGACCTGCTGGCGCTGATCACAGAAATCGACGAGCCCCGCCAGGCCTGGCGCATGCTCCTGGCCCACCTGGCGCGGATGATCGTGACCCCGGAAGTCGAGCCGTTGGAAGAGGGCGGTGTGATCGCCATGGTCGGCCCTGCCGGCATGGGCAAGACCACCACCCTGGCCAAGCTGGCGGCCCGTTACGTGCTCAAGTACGGCGCGCAGAACATCGCGCTGGTGAGCATGGACAGCTACCGCATCGGCGCCCAGGAGCAGCTCAAGACCCTGGGCCGGATCCTCAATGTCTCGGTGACCCATGTCGATCCGGGCCAATCCCTGGCGCAAGCCCTCGATCCGCTGCTGCGCAAACGCGTGGTGCTGATCGACACCGCCGGCCTGCAAGCCAGCGACCCGGCCCTGCGCATGCAGCTGGAAAGTCTGGCTGGACGCGGGATCCGGGCAAAAAATTATCTGGTATTGGCAACCACCAGCCAGAAACAGGTTCTAACCGCCGCGTACCACAGCTACAAGCGTTGCGGGCTGGCCGGCTGCATCCTGACTAAACTGGATGAAACCGCCAGCCTTGGTGAGGTGTTGAGCCTGGCGATCAGTCACGAACTCCCCGTTGCCTATCTGACCGATGGCCCACGGATTCCGGACGATTTGCACTTGCCACGCCGTCATCAGCTGGTCAGTCGTGCGGTGAGCGTGCAGATGCAGGAAGAACCCAGCGAAGAAGCCATGGCTGACATGTTCGCTGACCTCTACCACAACCCGACCAAGCGGGTTGGCTGAGGGAATCATGAAAAGATTGCAATGTACCTACATCGATGGTCTGCCAGGCATTGTTCCGTTAGTGAACGCGCAGCCAGTTATGTGGCCCCGTCTAAGTAAGACAAGGTAAAGAACGAACATGGGCAGCATGCATCCCGTACAGGTGATCGCGGTGACCGGCGGCAAAGGTGGCGTCGGCAAGACTAACGTGTCAGTGAACTTGTCCCTGGCCCTAGCGGAGCTCGGCCGGCGCGTCATGCTGCTGGACGCCGACCTGGGTCTGGCTAACGTCGACGTGCTATTGGGGCTGACCCCCAAACGGACCCTCGCCGACGTGATCGAAGGCCGCTGCGAGCTGCGCGATGTGCTGCTGCAGGGGCCGGGTGGAATCCGTATCGTGCCGGCGGCGTCCGGCACCCAGAGCATGGTTCATCTGAGCCCGGCGCAGCATGCCGGCCTGATCCAGGCCTTCAGCGACATTGGCGACAACCTCGATGTGCTGGTGATCGACACCGCTGCCGGCATCGGCGACTCGGTGGTCAGCTTTGTCCGCGCCGCACAGGAAGTCCTGCTGGTGGTCTGCGACGAGCCGACCTCGATCACCGACGCCTACGCGCTGATCAAGCTGCTCAACCGCGACTACGGCATGAACCGCTTCCGCGTGCTCGCCAACATGGCGCAGAGCCCGCAGGAAGGCCGCAACCTGTTCGCCAAGTTGACCAAGGTCACGGATCGCTTCCTGGACGTGGCCCTACAATATGTCGGCGCCGTGCCTTACGACGAATGCGTGCGCAAGGCCGTGCAAAAGCAGCGTGCGGTCTATGAAGCGTTTCCGCGTTCGAAGTGCGCGCTGGCGTTCAAGGCCATTGCGCAGAAAGTCGATACCTGGCCGTTGCCGGCCAACCCACGTGGACATCTGGAATTTTTCGTCGAGCGGCTAGTGCATCAGACAGCGGGACCGGTGCTATGAGCGCCAGCGGCTACAACCTTTACAAAAAGTCGGCACGTGACAGCCAGTACGAATTGATCGAGCGTTATGCGCCCCTGGTCAAGCGTATTGCCTATCACCTGCTGGCGCGCCTGCCGGCCAGTGTCCAGGTCGAAGACCTGATCCAGGCCGGGATGATCGGTCTGCTCGAAGTGTCGACCAAGTACGACGCGAGCAAGGGCGCGAGTTTCGAGACGTACGCGGGTATCCGTATCCGTGGTGCGATGCTCGATGAGGTCCGTAAAGGTGACTGGGCGCCGCGTTCGGTACATCGCAATACCCGGATGGTGAGCGATGCCATTCGCGCAATTGAAGCTAAAACCGGTCGTGACGCTAAAGATCATGAAGTTGCGGCCGAACTTCAATTGAGTCTCGACGATTATTACGGGATTTTGAACGACACCTTGGGCAGTCGCCTGTTCAGCTTCGACGACCTGTTGCAGGACGGCGAGCATGAAGGGCTGCATGAGGATGGCGCGAGTGCTCATCTCGAGCCGTCGCGCGACCTGGAGGACGAACGTTTCCAGGCTGCGCTGGCGGACGCGATTGCCAATTTGCCGGAGCGTGAGCGACTGGTCTTGGCGCTGTACTACGACGAAGAGCTGAACCTCAAGGAAATCGGTGAGGTCCTGGGGGTCAGCGAATCGCGGGTCAGCCAGTTACACAGCCAGTGCGCGGCCCGTTTGCGGGGGCGTTTGGGAGAGTGGCGAGCGCGCTGACAGGCAGTGTGGGGGACACTGCGGACGAGACTGGCACGACGTTGCCGGCCTCGCGGTGTGTATTCCATGCAGTCGTTGAGTGCTCTGCCTGATTGATTGAATGGCGCGTTCAGGTGCTGGACGCGTTTAAGACTGCTTGGAGGTCGAATTGGACAAGAACATGAAAATCCTCATCGTTGATGACTTCTCAACGATGCGGCGGATCATAAAAAACCTGTTGCGTGACCTGGGTTTCACCAACACGGTCGAGGCTGACGATGGCACCACCGCCATTCCGGTCCTCAACAGTGGGAGCATCGACTTTCTGGTAACGGACTGGAACATGCCTGGCATGACCGGTATCGATCTGCTGCGCCATGTGCGCGCCGATGAAAAACTCAAGCACCTGCCGGTACTCATGGTGACCGCTGAAGCCAAGCGCGAACAGATCATCGAAGCTGCCCAGGCCGGCGTAAACGGCTATGTGGTCAAGCCCTTCACGGCCCAGGCGTTGAAAGAAAAGATCGAGAAGATCTTCGAACGCATCGGTTGAGATGTGGAACCATTCCGCCACGGGGGAGCTATGGAGCACAACGAATCTTCATTGGGCGATTTCGAATCGACCCTGAAAAAACACGCACTCGAACTGGTCGACAGCCTTGAAAAAGGCAAGTTCGGCGAAGCCGTGCAACTGATCCATGAGCTCAACCAGACCCGTGACCGCGGCCTGTACCAGGAAGTCGGCAAGCTCACCCGCGAGCTGCATAGCGCCATCGTCAATTTCCAGATTGACCCGCATATGCCGCAAGCCGAGGAAGTTTCACAGATCACGGATGCCACCGAGCGCCTGTCCTATGTGGTCAGGCTGACCGAGGCCGCGGCCAACCGCACCATGGATCTGGTCGAGAGCGCCACCCCGTTGGTCAATGGCCTGAGCAGCGAAGCCCAGGCCCTGAGCGCCGACTGGGGACGTTTCATGCGTCGCGAACTGGGCGCCGAAGAATTCCGCGACCTGGCCCGCCGGGTGGACGGTTTCCTGACCCGCAGCGAGCAAGAGACGCGGGCGGTATCGAGCAACCTCAACGACATTCTGCTGGCGCAGGACTACCAGGACCTGACCGGTCAGGTGATCAAGCGCGTGACCCAGTTGGTCACCGAAGTCGAGAGCAACCTGCTCAAACTGGTCCTGATGGCCAGCCAGGTCGATCGTTTTGCCGGCATCGAACATGACCGTGAATCGATCCTCGCTGAAAAAGATCCGCAAAAACATCTGGCCAAGGGTGAAGGTCCGCAGATTCATGCCGATAAACGTGAAGACGTTGTATCCGGTCAGGACGATGTCGACGATTTGCTTTCCAGCCTTGGATTTTAGGTCGTGACGACGGTTAATGACGGTCGCGCCGCCGCCCCGCAAGGCGCAAGACTAGGCACGAGGAGAGTGGTTTGGTTTTTCCAAATGAGCGACGAGTAACGACGGATTGCGCCTTGCGGGGCGCGGCCCGAAGGGTTGGAACTGTGAGCGCGCCATGCGGCGTTGCGAGACTCGGCAAGGAAACGACCCTTGCCAGCGTCTCGCGCCTTGCCTGGCACGCTCACAGTTCCAACGCGATCCGTCATTAACCGTCATCACGACCTAGTAGGAGCACCCATACATGAGCTTCGGCGCCGATGAAGAAATCCTTCAGGATTTTCTGGTTGAGGCCGGCGAGATTCTAGAGCAACTGTCCGAACAACTGGTCGAGCTGGAAAGCCGGCCGGACGATGCGGATCTGCTCAACGCAATTTTTCGCGGTTTTCACACTGTAAAAGGGGGCGCCGGCTTCCTCCAGCTCAACGAGCTGGTGGAGTGCTGCCACATCGCCGAAAACGTGTTCGATATCCTGCGCAAGGGTGAGCGTCGCGTCGACGCGGAACTGATGGACGTGGTGCTCGAAGCACTGGACGCGGTGAACGGCATGTTCGGCCAGGTGCGCGAGCGTACCGAGATCACCGCCGCCACTCCGGAACTGCTGGCGGCCCTGGCCCGCCTGGCCGAGCCTGCCGGAGCCGAGGAGGTCGCCGCGCCGGTGGCCGAGGTTGAGACAGTTGTTGAGCCGGTTGCCGAATCGGCCGAAAGCGAGTCCGGCGATATCACCGACAGCGAGTTCGAGCAGCTGCTCGATTCGCTCAATGCCGCCAAGGCCGAGGCCGAAGCCCCGGCCGCTGTTGCCCCTGCTGCACCCGCAGCCGGTGGCGAAGCAGCCAGCGACGAAATTACCGACGCCGAGTTCGAGTCGCTGCTCGACCAATTGCATGGCAAGGGCCAGTTCGCACCGGATGCGGTGGCACCTTCGGCCACGGCGCCCGCTGCGGAAAAAGCCGCGGCCAGCGACGAAATCACCGATGACGAATTCGAAGCACTGCTGGACCAGTTGCACGGCAAAGGCAACTTTGCAGTAGAGGCGCTGGATTCCGCAGTGGCCGCGGCGGTACCGCCGGCTGCACCGAGTGCGGCCGCCGCCGGTAGCGACCTGATCACCGACCAGGAATTCGAATCCCTGCTCGACGAGCTGCATGGCAAGGGCAAGTTCTCTGAAGTAGCGGCTGCCGCCGCGACCAAGGGGAGTGCAACGGCGGTCACGGCTTCGGCGCCTGCCGCTGTCGCCAAGCCGGCAGTGAAGAAAGCCGAAGCCAAGGTCGAAGCACCGAAACCGGCAGCCGCCGCTGCTCCGGCACCTGCTCGTGCTCCGGCAGCCGCCCCGGCGGAAAAGCCGGTCAGCGAAGCCGAAACCACGGTGCGGGTCGATACCGCGCGGCTGGACGAAATCATGAACATGGTCGGCGAGCTGGTGCTGGTGCGTAACCGCCTGGTGCGCCTGGGGCTCAACAGCGGCGACGAAGCCATGTCCAAGGCCGTGTCGAACCTCGACGTGGTCACGGCCGACTTGCAGACCGCGGTGATGAAGACCCGGATGCAGCCGATCAAGAAGGTCTTCGGGCGCTTCCCGCGCCTGGTTCGCGACCTGGCCCGCCAGCTCAAGAAAGAGATCAACCTGGAGCTGGTCGGCGAAGAGACCGACCTCGACAAGAACCTCGTCGAGGCCCTGGCCGACCCGCTGGTGCACTTGGTGCGCAACGCCGTCGACCACGGTATCGAGTCGCCGGAAGAGCGCGAGGAGGCGGGCAAGTCCCGTGGCGGCAAGGTGGTGCTGGCGGCCGAGCAGGAAGGCGACCACATCCTGCTGTCGATCTCCGATGACGGCAAAGGCATGGACCCGAACGTCCTGCGCGCCATTGCGGTCAAGCGTGGGGTGATGGACAAGGATGCCGCCGATCGCCTGAGCGACACCGAGTGCTACAACCTGATCTTCGCCCCGGGCTTCTCGACCAAGACCGAGATCTCCGATGTGTCCGGCCGCGGTGTGGGCATGGACGTGGTGAAGACCAAGATTTCCCAGCTCAACGGTTCGATCAACATCTACTCGACCAAGGGCCAGGGCTCGAAGATCGTCATCAAGGTGCCGCTGACCCTGGCGATCATGCCGACCCTGATGGTGATGCTGGGCAACCAGGCGTTCGCCTTCCCGCTGGTCAACGTCAACGAAATCTTCCACCTGGACCTGTCGCGCACCAACGTGGTCGACGGCCAGGAGGTGGTGATCGTTCGCGACAAGGCGCTGCCACTGTTCTACCTCAAGCGCTGGCTGGTCAGTTCCGCGGCTCACGAAGAGCAGCGCGAAGGCCACGTGGTGATCCTTTCGGTCGGCACCCAGCGGATCGGCTTCGTCGTCGATCAACTGGTCGGCCAGGAAGAAGTCGTCATCAAGCCACTGGGCAAGATGCTCCAGGGAACTCCGGGCATGTCTGGCGCCACCATTACCGGTGACGGCCGCATCGCCCTGATTCTCGATGTTCCGAGCATGCTCAAGCGTTACGCCGCACGGCGTATTTGAATACCGGAGGGGCGGGGCCATTTGCCTTGCCCCGCCTAACGGAGTGTTTATGGCAGTCAAGGTCCTGGTGGTGGATGATTCGGGTTTTTTCCGCCGCCGCGTCTCGGAAATTCTTTCAGCGGATATCAATATCCAGGTCGTCGGTACCGCGACCAACGGTAAAGAGGCGATCGATCAGGCTCTGGCGCTCAAGCCGGACGTGATCACCATGGACTACGAGATGCCGATGATGGATGGCATCACGGCGGTGCGGCACATCATGCAGCGCTGCCCGACGCCGGTATTGATGTTCTCCTCGCTGACCCATGAAGGCGCCCGGGTGACCCTGGATGCGCTGGATGCCGGTGCGGTGGATTTCCTGCCGAAGAACTTCGAAGACATCTCGCGCAATCCCGAGAAGGTCAAGCAACTGCTGTGCGAGAAGGTCCACAGCATCTCGCGCAGTAACCGTCGTTTCAGCAGCTACAGCGCGCCGGCGCCACAACCGGCGGCGGCACATGCGCCTGCGCCATCGAGCTCCAGCAGTTTCAGCGGCACGGCCCCGGCGCGTCCGGCTCCGGCGCCGGTTCCTGCCCGCGCGGCAGCCACTGGCTCGTCGGCGGCCCCCAAGCGCAAGGCCTACAAGCTGGTGGCCATCGGTACTTCCACCGGTGGCCCGGTGGCCCTGCAGCGGGTGCTGACCCAGTTGCCGGCCAACTTCCCGGCGCCGATCGTGCTGATCCAGCACATGCCGGCGGCCTTCACCAAGGCGTTCGCCGAGCGCCTGGACAAGCTCTGCCGGATCAGTGTCAAGGAAGCCGAGGATGGCGACATCCTGCGTCCGGGCCTGGCGCTGCTGGCACCGGGTGGCAAGCAGATGATGGTCGACGGCCGTGGCGCGGTGAAAATCCTCCCGGGCGACGAGCGTCTGAACTACAAGCCGTGCGTGGACATCACCTTCGGTTCGGCGGCCAAGTCCTACGGTGACAAAGTTCTGGCGGTGGTGCTCACCGGCATGGGCGCCGACGGTCGCGAAGGCGCGCGCCTGCTCAAGCAGGGCGGCAGCGCGGTCTGGGCCCAGGATGAAGCGAGCTGCGTGATCTACGGGATGCCGATGGCGATCGTCAAGGCGGAGCTGGCGGATGCGGTGTACGGCCTGGACGACATCGGCAAGCACCTGGTCGAGGCCTGCCTCTGATGGATGTGCTAAGCCTCATCGGGATCATCATGGCGTTCGTCGCCATCATCGGTGGCAACTATCTGGAAGGCGGTCATCTGTCGGCCCTGGCCAATGGTCCGGCGGCGCTGATTGTGCTGGGCGGGACCATCGGTGCGGCGTTGCTGCAGTCGCCGCTGAGCGCCTTCAAGCGGGCCATGCAGATCCTTGGCTGGATCCTGTTCCCGCCGCGGGTCGACCTGCCTGGCGGCATCGATCGCGTCGTCAACTGGAGCCTGACCGCCCGCAAGGAAGGCCTGCTGGGCCTGGAAGGCGTGGCGGATGCCGAGCCCGATACCTACTCGCGCAAGGGTCTGCAACTGCTGGTGGACGGCGCCGAGCCGGAATCCATCCGCAGCATCCTGGAAGTGGATTTCTACACCCAGGAAAGCCGTGACATCGAAGCGGCCAAAGTCTTCGAAAGTATGGGCGGCTACGCGCCGACCATCGGCATCATCGGTGCGGTCATGGGCCTGATCCATGTCATGGGCAATCTGGCCGACCCGTCGCAGCTGGGCAGCGGTATCGCCGTGGCCTTCGTCGCGACCATCTACGGCGTGGCCAGCGCCAACCTGGTGTTGTTGCCGATCGCCGCCAAGCTCAAGTCCATAGCCTTGCGGCAGTCGCGTTATCGCGAAATGTTGCTTGAAGGAATCCTGTCGATTGCCGAAGGTGAAAACCCTCGTTCCATTGAGTTGAAGCTGCAAGGCTTCATGGATTGATGGGAGTAATGGACTATGTCCCGTCGTCGCCGGCATGAAGAACATGTCAACCATGAACGTTGGCTGGTGTCCTACGCGGACTTCATCACCTTGCTGTTCGCCTTTTTCGTGGTCATGTACTCGATCTCCTCGATCAACGAGGGCAAGTACAAGGTCATTTCCGAAGCGCTGATCGGTGTGTTCACCGACTCGGACCGCGCCCTCAAGCCGATTCCCATCGGTGAGGAGCGGCCCCAGACCGTGACCCCGGCCAAGCCGCTGGTCAAGGACAGCGAGCAGACCGATGCCGGTATCGCCGGCGCCAGCGACCCGCTGAAAAGCATCGCCGACGATATCAGCGCAGCCTTTGGCGACCTGATCAGCTCCAACCAGATGACCGTGCGCGGCAATGAGCTGTGGGTCGAGATCGAACTCAACTCCAGCCTGTTGTTCGGCAGCGGCGATGCCATGCCCAGCGACCTGGCGTTCAACATCATCGACAAGGTGGCGGCGATCCTCAAACCCTTCGACAACCCGATTCACGTCGAGGGTTTTACCGACAACCAGCCGATCCAGACTGCGCAGTACCCGACCAACTGGGAGCTGTCGTCGGCCCGTTCGGCGAGCATCGTGCGGATGCTGGCGATGCAGGGGGTCAATCCGCAGCGCCTGGCGTCGGTCGGCTACGGCGAGTTCCAGCCGGTAGCCAATAACGCGACGGCCGATGGCCGTGCCCGCAACCGTCGGGTGGTGCTGGTGGTGTCGCGCAATCTCGATGTACGCCGCAGCCTGACAGGCACCGGCACCGCCCATGCAACACCGGATGCGGCATTGAAGCGGGCTGGCACACAAACTGCACCTACGCCAGTCAAGACGCCGGGACGCGAGAGTGCCGTCAATTCTCCGTCACCGGCTTTATAACTGGGTGCTATTTCTCGGTCGGCCCGCGCCTGCCGGGAGGAACAATCTGAATGAGAGTCTGGGCAGTTGCCAATCAAAAGGGTGGCGTCGGTAAGACCACCAGTTCCATCGCTTTAGCCGGGTTGCTGGCCGAGGCGGGCAAGCGCGTGGTCGTGGTCGATCTCGACCCCCACGGCTCCATGACCAGCTATTTCGGCTATGACCCCGACAGCCTGGAACACAGTAACTACGACCTGTTCCTGCACAAGGGCAGCGTTCCCGAGGGCTTGCCCGGGCAGTTGCTGCTGTCGACCAGCGACGAACGTATTTCCCTGCTGCCATCGAGCACCGCGCTCGCCACTCTGGAGCGCCAGTCGCCGGGGCAGAGCGGCCTGGGCTTGGTGATCGCCAAGAGCCTGGCGCAGCTGTGGCAGGATTTCGACTATGCGGTGATCGACAGCCCGCCGTTGCTCGGCGTGTTGATGGTCAATGCCTTGGCGGCGAGCCAGCAACTGGTGATCCCGGTGCAGACCGAGCATCTGGCGGTCAAGGGCCTGGAGCGCATGGTCAATACCTTGGCGATGATCAACCGCTCGCGTAAACAGGCGCTGCCGTTCAGCATCGTGCCGACCCTGTTCGATCGCCGGACCCAGGCGTCCCTGGGCACCTTGCGGGTGTTGCGCGACAAGTTCCCGGATGAGATCTGGCAGGGCTACATCCCGGTCGACACACGCCTGCGCGATGCCAGCCGGGCCGGGCTGACGCCTTCGCAGTTCGACGGCAAGAGCCGTGGCGTACTGGCCTATCGCGCCTTGCTCAAGCACTTGCTGGCCCAGCAACTTGTCCCGCAGGTGGCCTGACGTGGCGGAGCATTCAAGTCTGCTGCCGGTCTGGCCGATAAACCCTACAGGTCACTGTGCTGGGTTTTATCCGTGGGCATCCTCATGAACCGTCCTGTCGACGTTACGTCCCGGCCGCAGCTGGCGCTGCAGTCCTACCTGGACGCGTTGCTGCAGGACGCCACCGAAGAAGAATTCGCGGTTCCCGAAGCACTGCCGCAGGTTCAGGCAGCGGTAGAGGAAGTAGCGGTGTCGAGCGAGGTCCTGGATGAGTTCCAGGCCGCGGTGCTCGAAGAACAGGCTCGCGATGCCCAGGTCCAGCGTACGCCGCCAGCCGCGGCTGTAGTCGCGCCGGTCGAGGAATCCGTGGTCGTCCCCGTGCTGGAGGCGTCCGCGCCATTGCCGGCCACCTTGTCGACCGTTGTGCCCTTGCTGCAAGGCCTGGTCGAGCCGGTGGTCGAGGTGCATCGGCCACCCAGCAGCACGCCACCCCCGGTGGCGGGTGACGACCGGCCGAGCTGGGCGGCGGAACCCTTCGAGTGCCTGCTGTTCGATGTCGCCGGGTTGACCCTGGCGGTGCCGCTGGTCTGCCTGGGGTCGATTTACTCTCTGGCGGGGCATGAACTGACGCCGTTGTTCGGCCAGCCGGAATGGTTCCTCGGGATCCTGCCGAGCCAGGCCGGCAACCTGAAGGTGCTGGATACCGCGCGCTGGGTGATGCCCGACCGCTACCGCGACGACTTCCGCCAGGGCCTGCAATACGTGATCTCGGTCCAGGGCTACGAGTGGGGGCTGGCGGTGCATCAGGTCAGCCGTTCGTTGCGCCTGGACCCGAACGAAATCAAGTGGCGCAGCCACCGTGGCCAGCGGCCATGGCTGGCGGGGACGGTCATCGAGCACATGTGTGCGCTGCTGGACGTTTCCGAGCTGGCCGAGCTGATCGCCAGCGGCGGGGCGAAACACATGGCTATCAGCAAACCGGCGCCGAAGCCGATATAGACCAACAACAGGCTGCGCCGACGGTGCAGCCACACAGAACACACACCGTTTCCAACGGTTTTTTGAGGGGTCAGGGGTATGAATAAGTCGTCGTCTGCACAGAGTTCCGAAGATCCGATCCTGCAATGGGTAACCTTCAAGCTGGATAACGAGTCCTACGGCATCAACGTGATGCGCGTCCAGGAAGTCCTGCGCTACACCGAGATCGCACCGGTGCCGGGTGCCCCGAGCTACGTGCTGGGCATCATCAACCTGCGCGGCAACGTGGTGACCGTGATCGACACCCGCCAGCGTTTCGGCCTGGTGCCGACCGAAGTCAACGACAACACCCGCATCGTGATTATCGAAGCCGACAAGCAAGTGGTCGGGATCATGGTCGACAGCGTGGCGGAAGTGGTTTACCTGCGTCAGTCGGAAGTCGAGACCGCACCGAACGTCGGTAACGAAGAGTCGGCCAAGTTCATCCAGGGCGTGTGCAACAAGAACGGCGAGCTGCTGATTCTGGTTGAGCTGGACAAGATGATGAGCGAAGAAGAGTGGTCGGAACTGGAGAGTATCTGATTGATTCTCGAGGTTGCGGTTATTGTCCTGTTCCTCTTTTGGGCAGGCACGCTGGCGATGTTCCTGGCCTACATCCGCGCTCAGCGGCAGATCGCCGCCCAGCAGGCCCATGGCGATGCGCTGCGCGATCAGCGCATCAAGGACCTGGCCAAGCGCGTCGACGATTACCAGAACGGTACGGTGCGCATGGGCGAGGACCTGCATGAGCTGCGCGCGGTGGTCGGCCCGTTGCCGGACAAGCTGGCCCAGCTGGAGCAGCGCGATCCGTCGAGCCTGTCCTTCGCCCAGGCCGCGCGCCTGGTGGGCATGGGCGCCAGCGTCGACGAACTCACTCAGTCCTGCGGCTTGACCCAGGCCGAGGCCGAGTTGATGAGCAAGTTGCACAAAGGCTGAAATCCCGTAGCCGCTGCCGCAGGCTGCGAACGGCCGGAACGGCCGCAGGGATCTTAGGATCGCTGAAGGCCTTCGGCCTTATCGCAGCCTGCGGCAGCGGCTACAGTCAGTAATCGTCGCCGCAGTCGGTGACATCCTTCTCCAGCGCCGCTTCCTGCGGCTCATGCCCGGCCGGGAACTTGCCCTTGAGGTTCCAGGCGAAGGCGATGATTTCGGCGATGGTCCGATACAACTCCTCGGGAATGCTGTCGCCCAGTTCCATGCGCGCCAGCAGTTTCACCAGTTCGGCGTTCTCATAGATCGGCACTTCATAGTCGCGGGCGATTTTCAGGATGGCTTCGGCCAGTTCGTCGTCGCCCTTGGCGGTCAGCGTGGGGGCGTGCTGGCCGTCGTACTTGAGGGCGATGGCCTGGCGTGGCGGGTTGGGATTATTCATGCTGTTTCATCGACCCAGCGTTGTTCCAGTCGGGTTTTCGGACCTTGCGGCGGCGTGCCGAGATGGCAGTCCAGGTCGCCGACATCCAGGCCGGACGCCAGCAGCCGTTCACGCAGGCTGCCCAGATGGCTTTCGATCAGGCTCGCGGTAAACGGTCGCTCGGCCCAGAGCTGGCTGGACAGGCGGCCCTTGAGCAATTGCGCCTGCACCTGCAGCGGGCCCAGGGGTTCGAGGTCGAACGCCAGTTCGACGCGCCACAGCTGCTGCTTCGGTTCGCGTTCCTGGCGTTTTTCCTCGGGCGGTTTTTCCGCCGGGTCTTCGCGCTGGAACTTGACCTGCAAGGGCACGACGTCCTGCATCGTGCGCATCGGGATTTCCAGTTGCCAGGTGGTCAGCAGCCGGCCGTCATCGGTCAGGCCGCTCTGTTCCAGGCTCGCCAGCTGATGGCTCTGCAAGCGCGAAACAGCGGCCGCGGCCAGGCGCAGCAGATGTTCCAGGTCGCCTTCCTCTTCGAGGCTTTGCAGCAGCCGCGAGGGCAGGGGGAAACCGCCCGGCTGGGGCCTGGCGCTGACCTGGCCGAGGGTACCCAGGGCGCTGCGGACAAAGCTCGGCAGCACCTGGGCCAGGGTATTGGCGGCAATGATCGCGTTGAAACTGGTGCTGCTCGGCAGGCCCGGCGTCATCTGGGCGATCAGCCGTAGCAGGTTGCCTTTCAGGTCGCCGGCCAGGGCCGGATTGTCACCGGCCAGCAGCCGTGATTCGAGGAAGGCGCCGCTGTTGCCCAGGGCCTGGGCCAGCGCCTTGGGGTTGCTCAGTTGCTGCAGGTCGGGCAGGCCGGCGAGCAGCTTGTCCACCGCGGCACGCAGCTCGCTGGAGGTACTGTCGGACGGCGGCAGATTCTGCAAGGCATTGATCAGGCCGGTCAGCGAGGCCTGGCGGCTTTGCTGGGTGGCCAGTTGCTGGGCGATCGCCAGTTGCTCCTGGCGCCCGCTCAGCTGAACGAAGTTCAAGCTCTGTGAGCCCTGCACCAGGGCGCTCAGCAGGCTGCCGATGCGCAAGGGCTGCGGGCTGTCGATGCTCAGGGTGCTGCCGCTCAGGGCGGTGTTGAGCAGACTCACCAGCGAGCGGTAGACCGCCGGTTGTCCGGCTGCCTGGGGTTGCAGCTGGGTGGTCAGCACCTTGCCTTGCAGCAGGGTGCCCACTGGAAGCTGCGCGGTGTCGATACGGGTCAGGGTGGCGACGCTGGCGGCAATCGCCTGCTGCACGGTGATGGCCAGGTTGCCGGCCGACGGCTGGGTCACCGCCAGGCTGGTGCCCAGGGGCAGCGGCTGGCTGCTGGTGGCCTGGACGGTGGTCTGCCGGCCGCTGTCGAGGGTCAGCTTGAGCAACAGCTGGAACGTCTGGTCTGCCTGCTTGAGCGACAGCACTTCGGCCTTGGCCGATTGGCCGGCGGCGATCAGGCCCTCCAGCGGCTGCAGCAATTTGAGCAGCTCACCGCTGATCGGCAGCGCGCGCACGGTTCCCGGCGTCAGCTGTGGCAGCGGAGGAAGGGTGATTTCGCCTGTCATCTGGACACAACCTGTGGAGAAATAAGCCCTCTTGAGAGTAGGGCATCGCATGTATAATGCCGCCCGTCTTCGGGGGGCGTGGCGAAAACATCGCAAAAGTTTGACGCAGCTCTCTGGAACAGGCCGCCGATGCGTTTATTCTGCATCTCTTTAACGGCTGCTCCACTGCCGACTTGAACCGTAAAGGCCCGCGATCATTTGACCAGTCCTCTTCTAGAAGCCGTAGCGCTTGCCTGTGAGCGCGACCTGCGGCTGCTCTTCGAAAAGCTCGAACTGCGTCTGGCCAGCGGCGACATGTTGCAGATCAGCGGCCCCAACGGCAGCGGCAAGACCAGCCTGTTGCGCCTGCTGGCAGGGCTGATGCAGCCGACCAGTGGCCAGGTGCTGCTCAATGGCCAGCCGCTCAACGCCCAGCGCGCGGAGCTGGCGCGCAACCTGCTGTGGATCGGCCATGCGGCCGGGATCAAGGACTTGCTGACCCCCGAGGAAAACCTCAGCTGGCTCTGCGCCCTGCATCAGCCCGCCGGGCGCGAGGCGATCTGGCAGGCCCTGGCGGCGGTCGGCCTGCGCGGCTTCGAGGATGTGCCCTGTCACACCCTGTCCGCCGGCCAGCAGCGCCGGGTGGCGCTGGCCCGGTTGTACCTGGACAGCCCGCCGCTGTGGATCCTCGACGAACCCTTCACCGCCCTGGACAAACAGGGCGTGGCGCAACTGGAAGAACACCTGGCCGGCCATTGCGAACGTGGTGGCATGGTGATTCTCACCACCCACCACACACTGAGCCGCATGCCGGCCGGCTATCGCGACATCGATCTGGGGCATTGGGCCGTATGAGTGTTTTCGGACTGCTGGTTGCCCGCGAATCCCGGCTGCTGTTCCGCCGTCCCGCCGAACTGGCCAACCCGCTGGTATTTTTCGCGATTGTCGTCTCACTGTTCCCATTGGCGGTGGGACCTGAGACACAATTGTTGCAAACCTTGTCTCCAGGGCTAGTCTGGGTAGCGGCCTTATTATCGGTTTTGCTCTCGCTGGACGGGCTTTTTCGCAGTGATTTCGAGGACGGATCCTTGGAACAGTGGGTCCTTTCGTCGCACCCCCTGCCTCTTCTGGTTCTGGCCAAGGTACTGGCACACTGGGCCTTTTCCGGCCTGGCACTGGTATTGCTTGCGCCCCTGTTGGCATTGATGCTCGGTCTGCCCACAGCCTGTCTGCCGGTGCTGTTGCTGTCCCTGTTGCTGGGCACTCCGGTGCTCAGCCTGCTGGGAGCGGTGGGCGCGGCGTTGACGGTAGGACTCAAGCGTGGCGGCCTGTTGCTGGCGCTGCTGATCCTGCCCCTGTACATCCCGGTATTGATTCTCGGCAGCGGCGCCTTGCAGGCGGCCTTGCAGGGCATGCCGGCGACCGGTTATCTGCTGTGGCTTGGTAGCCTGACCGCCCTGGCAGTAACCCTGACACCTTTTGCAATAGCAGCTGGCCTGAAGATCAGCGTCGGCGAATAATGAGGTCTGATCAAATTTTGATCAGTAAAGACCCTGGCCGTGCGTGACAACGCGCGGCACCCGTGATGGAAACAGTATGAACTGGACCTGGTTTCATAAGCTCGGCTCGCCCAAGTGGTTTTACGGCATCAGCAGCAGGCTGTTGCCCTGGTTGAGCATCGCAGCGTTGCTGCTGATCACCGTCGGCGTCGTTTGGGGCCTGGCCTTCGCGCCGCCGGACTATCAGCAAGGCAACAGCTTTCGCATCATCTACATCCACGTTCCCGCCGCCATGCTGGCCCAGTCCATCTACGTGATGCTGGCGGTGTGCGGGTTGGTGGGCCTGGTGTGGAAGATGAAACTGGCCGACGTCGCCCTGCAATGCGCGGCGCCCATCGGTGCCTGGATGACCGCCGTGGCGCTGGTCACCGGGGCCATCTGGGGCAAGCCGACCTGGGGCTCGTGGTGGGTCTGGGACGCACGCCTGACCTCCATGCTGATCCTGCTGTTCCTGTATTTCGGTCTGATCGCCCTGGGCAACGCCATCAGCAATCGCGACAGCGCCGCCAAGGCCTGCGCGGTGCTGGCCATCGTCGGGGTGATCAACATCCCGATCATCAAATACTCGGTGGAGTGGTGGAACACCCTGCACCAGGGCGCGACCTTCACCCTCACCGAAAAACCGGCGATGCCCGTCGAGATGTGGCTGCCGCTGTTGCTGACGGTGCTGGGCTTCTATTGTTTCTTCGGCGCCGTGCTGTTGCTGCGCATGCGCCTTGAAGTGCTCAAGCGCGAAGCCCGCGCCAGCTGGGTCAGGGCCGAAGTGCAGAACAGCCTGGAGGCCGCATCATGAGTTTCGCTTCCTTCGCCGACTTTCTCGCCATGGGCCATCACGGCCTGTATGTCTGGTCAGCCTACGGCATCTGCCTGGTGGTGCTGGTCCTCAACGTGGCGGTGCCGTTGCTGGCCCGCAAGCGTTACCTGCAACAAGAGGCGCGTCGTCTGCGCCGGGAGAACAATCAGTGAATCCGCTGCGTAAAAAGCGTCTGTTGATCATCCTCGGCGTGCTGGGCGGCGTGGGCGTTGCCGTCGGCCTGGCGCTGAGCGCCCTGCAACAGAACATCAACCTGTTCTATACCCCGACCCAGATCGCCAACGGCGAAGCCCCCCATGACACACGGATCCGCGCCGGCGGCATGGTGCAGATGGGCTCGTTGCAACGCTCGGCGGATTCGCTGGACGTGCGTTTCGTGGTCACCGACTTCAACAAGGCCGTGACCATCACCTACCGCGGCATCCTCCCGGACCTGTTCCGCGAAGGGCAGGGCATCGTCGCCCTGGGCAAGCTCAATGCCGACGGCGTGGTGGTGGCCGACGAAGTGCTGGCCAAGCACGACGAGAAGTACATGCCGCCGGAAGTGACCAAGGCCCTGAAAGACAGTGGGCAAATGGCGCCGGCTCCGGCCAAGGAGGGCTGACCGATGACATCCGCAATCTTCATTCCCGAGCTCGGCCATCTGGCGATGATCCTGGCCCTGTGTTTTGCCCTGGTCCAGGCCGTGGTGCCGCTGCTCGGCGCCTGGCGCGGCGACCGCCTGTGGATGGGCCTGGCGCAGCCCGCGGCCTGGGGCCAGTTCGCCTTCCTGACCTTCGCCTTCGGCTGCCTGACCTACGCCTTCATGGTCGATGATTTCTCGGTGGCCTATGTCGCCAGCAACTCCAACAGCGCCTTGCCCTGGTACTACAAGTTCAGCGCGGTGTGGGGCGCCCACGAGGGCTCGTTGCTGCTCTGGGCACTGATCCTCGGTGGCTGGACCTTCGCCGTGTCGGTGTTCTCCCGGCAGTTGCCGCAAGTGATGCTGGCGCGGGTGCTGGCGGTGATGGGCATGATCAGTACCGGCTTCCTGCTGTTCCTGATCGTCACTTCCAACCCCTTCGCGCGGATCCTGCCGCAGGTGCCCGGCGATGGCCGCGACCTCAACCCGCTGCTGCAGGACATCGGCCTGATCGTGCACCCGCCGATGCTCTACATGGGCTATGTCGGTTTCTCCGTGGCCTTCGCCTTCGCCATCGCCGCGCTGCTCGGCGGTCGCCTGGACGCGGCCTGGGCGCGCTGGTCGCGGCCCTGGACCATAGTCGCCTGGGCATTCCTCGGCATCGGTATCACCCTCGGCTCCTGGTGGGCCTACTACGAACTCGGCTGGGGCGGCTGGTGGTTCTGGGACCCGGTGGAAAACGCCTCCTTCATGCCGTGGCTGGTGGGCACCGCATTGATCCACTCGCTGGCGGTCACCGAAAAGCGTGGTGTGTTCAAGAGCTGGACCGTGTTGCTGGCCATCGCTGCGTTCTCCCTGAGCCTGCTGGGAACCTTCCTGGTGCGTTCCGGGGTGCTGACCTCGGTCCACGCCTTTGCCTCGGACCCCGAGCGCGGCGTGTTCATCCTGATCTTCCTGCTGTTCGTGGTCGGCGGTTCGCTGACCCTGTTCGCCTTGCGCGCGCCGGTGGTCAAGAGCCAGGTCGGTTTCAACCTGTGGTCGCGGGAAACCCTGCTGCTGGGCAACAACCTGGTGCTGGTGGTGGCGGCCTCGATGATCCTGCTGGGCACCCTGTACCCGCTGGTGCTGGACGCCCTGACCGGGGCCAAGCTGTCGGTCGGCCCGCCGTACTTCAACGCGCTGTTTATCCCGCTGATGGCGCTGCTGATGGTGGTGATGGCGATCGGCGTGGTGGTGCGCTGGAAAGACACCCCGGTCAAATGGCTGGTGAGCATGCTGACTCCGGTGCTGCTGGGCAGCGCCGCGCTGGCGGTGGTGGCCGGTATCGCCTATGGCGACTTCAACTGGGCGGTGCTGGCGACCTTCATGCTGGCGGCCTGGGTATTGCTCGCCGGAGTCCGCGACATCTTCGACAAGACCCGCCACAAAGGCCTGATCAAGGGCCTGCCGGGCCTGACCCGCAGTTACTGGGGCATGCAGCTGGCGCACCTGGGCATCGCGGTCTGCGCCCTGGGCGTGGTGCTGTCGAGCCAGAACAGCGCCGAGCGCGACCTGCGCCTGGAGCCGGGCGAGTCCATGGACCTGGCCGGTTATCACTTCATCTTCGAGGGCGCCAAGCATTTCGAAGGCCCCAACTTCACCTCCGACAAGGGCACGGTGCGGGTGGTCCGCGACGGCAAGGAAATCGCCGTTCTGCACCCGGAAAAACGTCTCTACACGGTGCAGAACTCGGTGATGACCGAGGCCGGGATCGACGCCGGTTTCACCCGTGACCTCTACGTCGCCCTCGGCGAGCCGCTGGGCGAGGGCGCCTGGGCCGTTCGGGTGCACGTCAAGCCATTCGTGCGCTGGATCTGGTTCGGCGGCCTGCTCACCGGTTTCGGTGGCCTGCTGGCGGCCCTCGACCGGCGTTATCGGGTCAAGGTGAAGACCCGGGTGCGCGAAGCCCTGGGCATGACAGGAGCCACTGCATGAGACGCTGGATAATGTTGTTGCCGCTGGCGCTGTTCCTGCTGGTGGCGGTGTTCCTGTACCGCGGGTTGTACCTGGACCCGGCCGAGCTGCCGTCGGCGATGATCGACAAGCCGTTCCCGGAGTTCTCCCTGCCGTCGGTGCAGGGCGACAAGACCCTGACCCGCGCCGACCTGCTGGGCAAGCCGGCGCTGGTCAACGTCTGGGGCACCTGGTGCATTTCCTGCCGGGTCGAGCACCCGGTGCTGAACAAGTTGGCGCAGCAGGGCGTGAACATCTATGGCGTCAACTACAAGGACGTCAACGCCGACGCCCTGAAGTGGCTGGCCGAGTTCCACAACCCTTACCAGCTGGATATCCGCGACGAGGAGGGCACCCTGGGCCTGAACCTCGGGGTGTACGGCGCGCCGGAAACCTTCTTCATCGACGCCAAGGGCATCATCCGCGACAAATACGTCGGGGTGATCGACGAAGCGGTGTGGCGCGAGAAGCTGGCCGCCAAGTACCAGGCCCTGGCCGATGAGGCCAAGCCATGAAGCGCTGGCTGGCCGCGGCCGTCCTGGGCCTGAGCATCGCCGGTGTGGCCCACGCCGCGATCGATACCTACGAGTTCGCCAACGATGCCGAGCGCGAGCGCTTTCGCGAACTGACCAAAGAGCTGCGTTGCCCCAAGTGCCAGAACCAGGACATCGCCGACTCCAATGCGCCGATCGCCGCGGACTTGCGCAAGGAGATCTTCCGCATGCTCGGCGAAGGCAAGGACAACCAGCAGATCATCGACTTCATGGTCGACCGCTATGGCGACTTCGTGCGCTACAAGCCGGCCCTGACCGGCAAGACCGCCTTGCTCTGGTTCGGCCCCGCCGGCCTGCTGCTGGGGGGGGTGGTGATCATCGCCGTGATCGTCCGGCGTCGGCGCGTAGAGCGCAGCGACAGCCCGAGCACACTTTCCGCCGAGGAGCGTCAGCGCCTCGACCAACTGTTGGATAAAGACCGCGAATGATTGATTTCTGGCTCGCCGCAGGCCTGCTGCTCCTGGTAGCCCTGAGTTTTCTGCTGATCCCGGTTCTACGCGGCCGTCGCGCCCAGCGTGAAGAGGATCGTACCGCGCTGAACGTGGCGCTTTATCAAGAACGCGTGGCCGAGCTGCAAGGCCAGCAGGCCGAAGGCGTGCTCAGCGCCGAGCAGATGGACAGCGGCCGCGCCGAAGCCGCGCGCGAACTGCTGGCCGACACCGAGGGCGCCGAACCGGCCCGGGTGTCTGGCCTGGGCAAGCCGCTGCCGTTGCTGGCGGCGCTGCTGGTGCCGCTGTTGGGGCTGGGTCTGTATCTGCATTTCGGCGCCAGCGACAAAGTCGAGCTGACCCGTGAATTCGCCCAGGCCCCGCAATCCATGGAAGAGATGACCCGCCGCCTCGAGCGCGCGGTCGCCGCCCAGCCGGATTCCGCCGAGGGCCTGTACTTCCTCGGTCGTACCTACATGGCCCAGGACCGCCCGGCGGACGCGGCGAAGATCTTCGAGCGCACTGTGGCCCTGGCCGGGCGCCAGCCGGAACTGCTCGGCCAGTGGGCGCAGGCGCAGTACTTTGCCGACGGCAAAAAATGGTCGGACAAGGTTCAGGCCCTGACCGACGAAGCGCTGAAGGCCGACCCGAAGGAAGTCACCAGCCTCGGCCTGCTGGGGATCGCCGCCTTCGAAGGCGAGCGTTATCAAGAGGCCATCGACTACTGGAACCGCCTGCTGGCGCAACTGCCGGCGGACGACAACTCGCGCGCTGCGCTGCAGGGCGGTATCGACCGGGCGACCGAGAAGCTGCTGGCCAGCGGCGGCAAAGTGGCCCAGGCGCCCGCGCCCAAGGCCGCCGCGCTGCTCAAGGTGCGGGTCGACCTGGCCGCCGATCTGAAAGCCAAGGTGCAGCCGGGTGACAGCGTGTTCATCTTTGCCCGCGCCACTTCCGGGCCGCCGGCGCCGCTGGCGGCCAAGCGCCTGACCGTGGCCGACCTGCCGGTGACGGTGGAGCTGGGGGATGCCGACGCGATGATGCCGCAGTTGAAACTGTCGAACTTCCCGGAAGTCCAACTGGTTGCACGCATTTCCCGCGCCGGCCAACCGACGGCTGGCGAGTGGGTCGGTCGCAGCAAGCCCCTGGCCAGCAGCACCACCGCGCCGCAACAACTGACCATCGACAGCCCGGATAAATAAGAGAAGCCGCCATGACCGCCATTGCCCGCATCACCCTGTTAACACTGGTCCTGGGGTTGAGCGCCTGTGCGGTCCAGGAGCCGATGCCGCCCGAGACCCTGCCACCGATTCCGCCCGCGCAGCCCAGCACCAAGCCGACGCCGCCCAGCACCCCGAGCAAACCCGCCACGCCGATCAAGCCGGCCAAGCCGCTGCCGCGCACTTCCGCGAGCTTCGCGCCGCCGCCGGGTGGCAACAGCCACTGGGATCCGCGCCTGGGCGTCTATGTGCTGGATAACCAGACCAACACTTTCTACCGCCAGCGCACCTATTACCGCTGGAACAACGGCTGGAGCCGTTCCATCAGCCCCGACGGGCCATGGGAAGAGACCGATATCCACGGCGTGCCGTCGGGGCTGGGGCGCCAGTTCCAGTAAGCGGCTTGCGGTAAGCCGCGACCACTGAGCGGATCGCGGACGGGGCCGGTTCAAGCAGCCGGTTGGATGGCCGATACCCCGGGGTGTTCCTGAGTATCGCCATCCGAGCGCCCGATGAAGAAAAGCCTGAACAAACCCTATTTCGCGCCCATGGCCTTCTGGCTCTGTGTTGTCGCTGTCCTGCTCGCCCTGCATGGCTTCGCCGATGTCGAAGTGCCGCAGCTGATCTACTTCTCCCTGGCACCGGTGTACCTGCTGGTGCTGTTCATCTTCCTCTACTACTTCTTCTGCTGGAGCTTCATCTCGGTCTTTCCCCTGGGCGAGGTCGGCTGGAAGCGCGTGGATTACGGCTGGCTGCTGCTGGCCTCGCTGGCGCTGATCAGCGAGACCCAGAACGTCAGGACCGAATGGTTCCAGAGCGACTATCGACTGGCCGAGTCCAATGAAGCCGCGACCCAGAGGCGCCTCAAGGCCGAGATCGACGATCTGTTGGGGCCGGATCATTGTCGTGCCGCCGCGACTGTCCATAGCGCCGCCGATGCCGCGCAGGTGAACGCGCTCTGTCAGCGTTTTGCTGCCCTAGAGAGAACGGCGCAGGGGCAGTTGACGGCGCTCTCGGTGGGGACGGTGGTCCAGACACTGGATGAGCTTCGCGCCCGGTATTCGGCGCCGCCCGTCTTGGCCTGGCTCGGCCGGCTGGATGAAACCCTGGGCGACCAGCGCAAGGCCCGGGGCGAGGTGTCCAGGCTGTACCAACTGACCCGCGCCACCAACGCCGAGACCGTCTATCGCTACTTCGTTCCGGTATTGCTGGTAATTGCCCTGGCCCTGCGCGCCTCGAAGGTCACCGGCGAGGTGCTGCTCAAGGCTCCGCGCAAGCGCAAGGTGTGGATGATCATCAACCGGCGCATGGTGATCGACGGCCTGGGTTTTGTCCGCGGCGCCCGCAGCCGCTTCGACGAAGCGCTGCACAACTGGCGCGTGGCGAAGTGGGACGTGGTGCACCTGGCCTGTCCGTTCCTGCCCGAGGTCAGCGCCCAGGACACCCGGGTCGCGGTGGCGCCGGGGTTCTATGAAAACGAGTTCCAGCTGGCGTCTGTCAGCACCTTCGAGCAGTGCGGCTTCGTCGAGTGGGCGGCCAAGCAGTCGATCGAGACCCTGTACCTGGTGGGCGAGACCGACCTGGCGCTGATCGAGCGGGTGCGCCAGTGGGGCGAGGCGGCCAAGGTCGAAGTGCTGGTGCGCGAGCGGATCTGAATCCGCGCGCACCCCGGCTCAGCCTTGGGCAGCGTCTGGCCCGGAGCTGGCCAGTTGCTGCTGGACAAACTCGACGAAGGCCCGGGCCTTGGCGCTGGTCAGCCGTCCGGTGGGAAACACCGCCCATAGCTCCTGGCGGGGCAGCGCCCAGTCCGGCATGGCCTCGCGCACCGCGCCGCTGGCCAGCTCGGGAGCGAACATCCATTGCGAGGCCAGGGTCAGCCCCTGGTGGGCCAGCACCGATTCGCGCAGCCCCTCCGCGGCACTCACGCGAATCCGCCCGCGGACCGTCACCGACTGCTGTTCGTCACCCCGTTCGAAGCGCCAGTGGGCACCGCCGCCGAGGCTGTAGATGATCGCCTGGTGCTGGCCCAGGTCGGCGGGGCAGGCGGGTTCGCCGTGTTGGGCGAAATAATCCGGGGTGGCCAGCACCACGCGCCGGCATTCGCCGATCCGCCGCGCGGTCAGCCCGGAGTCGCTCAAGGGCCCCATGCGCAGGGCGACGTCAATGCCGGCTTCCACCAGATTGATGTTGCGGTCATCCAGCACCACGTCGATGTCGAGGTCGGGATGGCGCTCGAGAAAGGTTCCCAGGTGCGGCACGACATGCAGGCGGGCGAAGGTCACCGCGGCGCAGATCCGCAGGGTGCCGCTGAGCCCCGAACCGGCCCCACGCGCCGCGAGATCGGCTTCGTCGGCCTCTTCGAGGGCCCGCCTGGCGCGCTCGAAAAATGCCATGCCGGCCTCAGTGGGCGTCAGGCCGCGGGTCGAGCGCAGCAACAGCCGTACCGCCAGCCGCGCCTCCAGCTGGGCGATGGTTTTCGACACGGCCGGCTGGCCGATATCCAGAAGCCGGGCGGCGGCGGAAAAAGACCCGCTTTCCACCACATGAACGAAGGTTTGCATGGCTGCCAGCCGGTCCATCGAGACTCCTTGTGTTTGAACGATCGAGCATGGCCCCCCGGTTTGCGATCCGAGAGGATCAGGATGCACTCAGGCCGTGACGGGCAGGGCCTTCTGCGAGGTGCTCAGGAAACGCAGCAGGGCCAGTAGCGGCAAGGCGCTGCCGACGCCGACTATGCCCAGCCAGCCGGCGTGTTCGTATACCGCGCTGGCAATCGACGAGCCGACGGCGCCGCCGATGAAGATGCTGGTCATGTACAGCGCGTTGAGGCGGCCGCGGCTATGGGCATCCAGTGCGTAGACCGCGCGCTGGCCAAGGACCATGTTCATCTGCACGCAGAAATCCAGGACCACGCCGGTCACCGCCAGGCCGATGACGCTGTAGGCCGGGTGGATAAAGGCCGGCAGGAAGCTCAGGGCGGCGAACAGCATGGCCAGCAACGAGGCGACGCGGGTGTGGCCGGCATCCGCCAGGCGCCCGCTGATCGGCGCGGCAATGGCACCGATAGCCCCGACCAGGGCGAACAGGGCGATCTGGCTTTGCGACAGGCCATGGTTGCGCGCCAGCTCCAGCGGCACCGCGGTCCAGAACAGGCTGAAGGTGGCGAACATGCAGGCCTGGTAAAACGCTCGCTGGCGCAGCACCGGTTGCTGGCGCAGCAGGCTGCCCAGCGAACCCAGCAGCTGGCCGTAGGTGGCGCTGTGGGCGGGCTGGCGCTTGGGCACGGTCAGCAGCAGGACCACACTGATGGCGGCCATCAGCAGCGCGGCGGCAATGAACATCGCGCGCCAGCCGAACAGGTCGGCCACCACGCTGGACACCGGACGCGCCAGCAGGATGCCCAGCAGCAGGCCGCCCATGATGCCGCCGACCACCCGGCCACGGGACTCCTCCGGCGTCAGGTGCGCGGCCAGGGGAATCAGGATCTGCACCGACACCGAGCTGAAGCCGATCAGCAGCGAGACCAGCAGAAAGGCATTGGGCTGCTCGATGAACGCGGCGCCCAGCAGGCTGGCGATGGCCACCAGGCTGGTGAGGATCATCAGCCGGCGGTTTTCCAGCAGGTCGCCCAGGGGCACCAGGAAGAACAGGCCCAGGGCGTAGCCGATCTGGGTCAGCGACACGATCAGGCTGGCCATGGTGCTGCTCAGGCCGATATCTGGGGCGATCAGCTCGATGATCGGCTGGGCGTAGTAGATGTTGGCGACTATGGCGCCGCAGCAGAAGGCGAACAGCAGCACCATGCCGCGGGTCATGGTCGTGGTGGCGGCAGGCAGCCGCTGGGTCGTGGCAGTCATGGCGATTCTCGTTGCAGCGAAAGGGATGCGGGCGAGGCTAAGGGGCTGGCCCGTGACGCGGTAGAAGCTGACGAGCGATAGCATTCATGCCGTGCAGGAATAAATGCCTGGCGAGACCGGCGCAGAGCGGCAGACGACCGGTCTCGCGTTGCGATGATACATTTACTTACATTCAGTTCCATAGCTCGCTCATTGTCCCGCGGACGCTGGAGTGCTTTCGTTTCGACGTCTGTGCCACCTTTCATCACAGGAAGTCCGTCCCATGAATCTGTGTCTTCGCCGCCTGCTCGGCGGCGCTCAAGCGATCACCCTCGGTGCACTGCTGCTGGCCGGCCCGGCCCAGGCCCAGGACGCGCCGGGCATGCGCATCGGCGTGCGCGGGGAAATCACCAGCATCGCCGGCGACGCGGTGCGGGTCCACGTCAACAGCGGCGAGAACGTCACCATCAACCTCACGCCGCAGACCCAGGTCCGCGCCGTGACCCTGGCCAACATCGAGGACATCAAGCCCGGCAGCTACATAGGTTCGGCCGCCGTGCCGCAGGCCGATGGCAGCCTCAAGGCGCTGGAGGTCCATGTGTTCCCGCCGCAGATGGCCGGCACCGGCGACGGTCATCGGCCCTTCGACCTGGTCAAGGGCAGCAGCATGACCAATGGCAGCGTCGGCGACCTGGTGGTGAGCAACGGCCGGACCCTGACCGTCAACTACAAGGGCGGCCAGCAGACGATCCTGGTGCCGGACGACGTGCCCATCGTCAACCTGGTGCCGGGTGACCGCAGCCTGCTCAAGGCCGGGGTCAAGGTGGTGATGTTCGTGTCCCAGAGCGCGGACGGCACACTCACCGCGCAGTCGATCTCCGCCGGCAAGGATGGGGTGACGCCGCCGATGTAGCTGGCAGGCTGTTACGTTGCCGGGTGTTTCAACGGCCTGGTTTCGGATGGCCTTGGGCAGGGGCTTGGTTTAGGGTTTGCGGTCGTCTATCGCAGCGGAGTTCCCATGCACAAGTCAGTCTTCAATCCGCCCAGTGTTTTCAATTCCCTGCAGTACGGTTTCAGCCAGGCGGTGGAGGTACGCGGTGGGCGGCGCCTGCTGCTGTCCGGCCAGGTGGCTGTCGATGAGCGCGAGGTCTGCGTCGGCCCGGGGCTGCGCGAGCAGACCGAGCAGAGCTTCGACAATATCGCCCGGGTCCTGGCGGCGGCGGGCGGCGACCTGAGCCACGTGGTCATGCTGCGGATCTACATCGCCGAAGCGGCCCGCGACCAGCAGGAGCAGATCAGCCAGGTGCTGCTGCAGCGTTTCCCCCAGCAGCCGCCAGCGTCTTCATGGATCATCGTCAGCGGCCTGTCCTTGCCCGAGTGGCTGATCGAGATCGAGGCCGAGGCAATGTTGCCGGAGCAGCAGCAGGCGGGGAAGGCAGTGTTGTTCGAAGCTGCCGCCGGGCTTTAGATCCCAGGCGACCCGAGCGTTAATACCAGTCAGTCAAGCGAAGGTGATTCTCTGTAGGAGCGAAGCTTGCTCGCGATGGTCGTTAACGATAGCGCGCACTTACTGGGTAAACGCAGTGCTCTCAAGTCCATCGCGGGCAAGCCTCGCTCCTACAATTTCCTTATTTTCAATTGATGGGCATTAACCCGAAGGTCGCTTTTTATGGCCGGCTGGTTATTTCCCACCGTAGATCTGGTCGAAGACCCCGCCATCGTTGAAGTGGGTCTTCTGCACGGTGCGCCAGTCGCCGAAGGTTTTTTCCACCGACAGGAAGTCGACTTTCGGGAAACGATCGGTGTACTTGGCCAGGACTTTCGGGTCCCGTGGGCGCAGGTAGTTGTTGGCGGCGATTTCCTGGCCTTGCGGCGACCACAGGTACTTCAGGTATTCCTCGGCCGCGGCGCGCGAGCCTTTCTTGTCAACCACCTTGTCGACCACCGATACCGGCGGCTCGGCTTCGGCGGAGACGCTCGGGTAGATGACTTCGAACTGATCGCGGCCGAATTCGCGGGCGATCATTTCCGCTTCGTTCTCGAAGGTCACCAGCACGTCGCCGATCTGGTTGGTCATGAAGGTGGTGGTGGCGGCGCGGCCGCCGGTGTCGAGCACCGGCGCCTGCTTGAACAGCTTGCCGACGAAGTCCTTGGCCTTGTTCTCGTCGCCGCCGTTCTTCAGCACATACCCCCAGGCCGACAGGTAGGTGTAGCGGCCGTTACCCGAGGTCTTCGGGTTCGGCACGATTACCTGCACGCCATCCTTGAGCAGGTCCGGCCAGTCTTTCAGGGCCTTGGGGTTGCCCTTGCGCACGATGAACACGGTGGCCGAGGTGAAAGGTGCGCTGTTGTTCGGCAGGCGCGTCACCCAGTTGTCCGGCACCAGCTTGCCGTTGTCCGCCAGGGCGTTGATGTCGGTGGCCATGTTCATGGTGATGACGTCGGCCGGCAGGCCGTCGATCACCGAGCGCGCCTGTTTGCTAGAGCCGCCGAAGGACATCTGCAGGGTGATGTTCTCGTTGTGCTCGGCCTGCCAGTGCTTCTGGAAGGCCGTGTTGTAGTCCTTGTAGAAGTCTCGCATCACGTCGTAGGAAACGTTGAGCAGGGTCGGGGCGGCCTGGGCGACGCTGCCCAGTGCCAGGCCGGCGGCCAGGAGAGAGGCGCTAACGAGTTTTTTCACTGCACATTCCTTTTTGTTGAGAGTGAAGTATTCGAGAGTGAAGGCAATTTGCCGCCGACTATAGCCGGGGCGGTATATCTCTTTAAAGATTAAAAAGTGCTTTGCTTATTCAGTTTCCCTGGACCACTTTCGGGAACAACGCATTGCCACATCGCGAGCAGAACGCGGCGCCGTGCTCATGGTCGTTCTTCCTGCACACCGGGCAGTCGTGCTTGAGCTGTTCGCCGCGCAGGGCATTGGCCAGTTCCGCGGTGAAGATCCCGGTGGGCACGGCGATGATCGAGTAGCCGGTGATCATCACCAGGGACGAAATCACCTGGCCCAGCGGCGTCTTCGGCACGATATCGCCAAAGCCCACGGTGGTCAGGGTGACGATGGCCCAGTAGATGCCCTTGGGAATACTGGTGAACCCATGCTCGGGCCCCTCGACCACATACATCAGGGTGCCGAACACCGTGACCAGGGTCGACACGCTGAGCAGGAACACGATGATTTTCTGCTTGCTGCCGCGCAGCGCCGACATCAGGTAGTTGGCCTGCTTGAGATACGGGCTGAGCTTGAGCACGCGGAAGATGCGCAGCATGCGGATCACCCGGATGATCAGCAGGTACTGGGCGTCGCTGTAATACAGGGCGAGGATCCCCGGCACGATGGCCAGCAGGTCCACCAGCCCGTAGAAACTGAAGGCGTAGCGCAGCGGCTTGGGCGAGCAGTACAGGCGCAGGCCGTATTCGATGGCGAAGATCAGGGTAAAACCCCATTCGATATAGGCCAGCACATTGGCGTAGTTCTGATGCACCTCGTCGATGCTGTCGAGGATCACGATCACCAGGCTGGCGAGGATGATCAGCAACAGGGTGCTGTCGAAGCGTCGACCGGCCACGGTGTCGGTCTGGAAAATCATGACGTAGAGACGCTCGCGCCAGTGCCGGTTGTTGTCCGTGTTGCTGTCCATGCTGTTCGCCTGAATGGAAGGTCAGCGAAGCCTAGGGGGATTGGCCCCGGTAGCGCAAGGCGTGCTGTCCATGGCGGCCTGGCGCAGCACCCGCAGCGCGGCGCGGACCAGCCAGCAGGCGAGGATAAAGGGTGCGGTCAGAGCGGGCAGGCCCAGCGCGGCGAAGCCCGGGGTGAGCAGCAGCGCCAGGAGCATACCCGGCAGCGCCAGCCAGGACCGGCGGCGGTCCTGGCTCAGGGCCAGGGCCACCAGGGCGCTGTTGTAGCCGCCAAGGCCCTGCAGGGCGCCGGCCTGTTCCTGTTGCAGCAGGGCGAAGCCCAGGCCCGCCGCCGAACCGAACAGCGCCCAAGCGGCCGCCCGGCGATCAGCCAGCAGCAACCCCAGGGCAATCAGCACCCCGGCCAGCGGATGTTCGAGGAACATCACCTGGCCGAGCCCCTGGAGCAGTGCCAGCAGCAGCGCCAGCGCATTGGGTTCGGCCCAGGGCGTGTCGACGCTGGCGGGCAGCGGTGCGGCCAGGCCCAGCAGCAACCAGCCGAGGCCGACGAAGGGCGCGGTGTAGGCCGGCAGGCAATATTGATCGCGGGCGCGTTTGAGCCATTGCTGGGTGAGGATCGCACTGAGGCCGCCGCAGGCGATGATCAGCGGTGGCAGCAGTACCGACCAGTCGAAGCGCAGGCCCAGGAGCAGGCCGAGCAGGACCCCGTTGTAGCTGAACAGCCCGGCTTGCCGGTCGGCCTTGGCATAGCCCCGGCGCTGTGCGGTGAGCAGCCCGGCCACGCCGCCCAGCAGCGCACCGCCGAGCAGCGCCGGAGCGCTCAGGAGGATGGCCAGCATGCACAGCAGGCCGCACAGCGGATGGCGCTGGAGGAAGATCTGGCTGAAGCCGTTGAGCAGGGCGGTGGCCCAGTCGGGACAGTGGGCGTTGAAGTGTTCTGAAGGCATGGAAAGTTGACTCCTGTAGCCGCTGCCGAGCCTGCGAGGCTGCGATCGGGCGCGTAGCGGCCGTCAATCAGGCAATGCCGTGTTCCAGGCAAGTCCAGTGCTCGGGCCTGGCGAGGACTGCGTCGGAGTGCCGCCCACTTCGATCGCAGCCTCGCAGGCTCGGCAGCGGCTACAGGGCTCAGATCAGGGTTTCGATGCGCAGAGAGTTGGTCGAGCCCGGTTGGCCGAATGGCACGCCTGCGGTGATTAACAGGGTGTCGCCGCGTTTGGCCATGCCTTGCGCCTGGGCGATTTCCAGGGCGGTGGAGCAGACCTCGTCGACCTGGCGCAGGCGGTCGTTGACCACCGAGTGCACGCCCCAGGCCACCGTCAGGCGACGCGCGGTGGACAGGTTCGGCGTCAGGTTGAGGATCGGCACCGTCGGCCGTTCCCGGGCCGCGCGCAGGCTGGAGCTGCCGGACTCGCTGTAGTTCACCAGCACCGCCACCGGCAGGATGCTGCTGATGCGGCGGATCGCGCAGCTGATGGCATCGGACACCGTGGCTTCGGCCTGGGGCCGGCTGACGTCGAGCTGGGTCTGGTAGTCCGGGCCGCTTTCCACCTGGCGGATGATCTTGCTCATCATCTGTACCGCCTCCAGCGGGTATTCGCCGGAGGCGGTTTCCGCCGAGAGCATCACCGCGTCGGCGCCTTCGGCCACCGCGTTGGCCACGTCCGTGACCTCGGCCCGGGTCGGGGCGGGGGAGAAACGCATGGATTCGAGCATCTGCGTGGCCACCACCACCGGCTTACCCAGCTGGCGGCAGGTGCCGATGATGTTCTTCTGGATCTGCGGCACGCTTTCGGCCGGCACCTCCACCCCGAGGTCGCCACGGGCCACCATGATCGCGTCGCTCAGTTCGGCGATCTCGCGCAGTTGAGTGACTGCCGAGGGTTTCTCGATCTTGGCCATCAG
Source organism: Pseudomonas sp. GW531-T4 (assembly GCF_017349615.1). Lineage (NCBI taxonomy): Bacteria > Pseudomonadati > Pseudomonadota > Gammaproteobacteria > Pseudomonadales > Pseudomonadaceae > Pseudomonas > Pseudomonas sp. GW531-T4. The sequence goes on along the minus strand of NZ_JACMZT010000004.1, from coordinate 118,331 downwards.
GAACGCCTTGTCGCCGATTAGCGCGCGGGCTTCATGAATGTCCTCGGGGCGCTGCACGAACGACAGGGCGACCCAGTCCACCCCCAGTTCCAGGCCGAAGTCCAGGTCGCGGCGGTCCTTGGCGGTCAGCGGGCTGAGGTCGAGCACCGCCTGCGGGACGTTGACGCCCTTGCGGTCCGACAGCTCGCCGCCGTTGAGTACCGTGGTGTCGATGGCGTCGGCGTGTTTGGCGGTGACCCGCAGACGCAGCTTGCCATCGTCCAGCAGCAGGTCCATGCCCGGCTCCAGGGCTTTGAGGATTTCCGGGTGGGGCAGGTTGACCCGGCGCTGGTCGCCCGGGGTGCTGTCCAGGTCCAGGCGCAGGGCCTGGCCGCGATGCAGCTGGACCTTGCCTTCGGCGAACGTGCCGACCCGCAGTTTCGGGCCTTGCAGGTCCATCAGGATGCCCAGCGGGTAGTTCAGTTGCTTTTCGACTTCGCGGATCCACTGGTAACGCTGGGCGTGATCGGCGTGGTCGCCATGGCTGAAGTTGAGGCGAAAGATATTCACCCCGGCCTGCACCAGCTCGCGGATGTTGTCGATGCCGTCGATGGCCGGGCCGAGGGTGGCGAGGATTTTGACCTTTTTGTCAGGCGTCATGTTTGGGGCTCTCGAGGATCAGGATGGCGCGGAAGTCGTTGACGTTGGTGCGGGTCGGTTCGGTGACGATCAACCCGTCCAGGGCCGCGAAGTAGCCATAGCCGTTGTTGTTGTCCAGCTCGTCGCTGGCACTCAGGCCCAGGGCGGCGGCGCGGGCGTAGCTGTCCGGGGCCATGATGGCGCCGGCATTGTCTTCGGAACCGTCGATGCCGTCGGTGTCGCCGGCCAGGGCGTAGACGCCGGGCAGGCCCTTGAGGCTTTCGGTGAGGCTCAGGAGGAACTCGGCATTGCGCCCGCCGCGGCCATTGCCGCGCACGGTGACCGTGGTTTCACCGCCGGACAGGATCACGCAGGGCGCCGCCAGCGGCTGGCCGTGCAGCACCACCTGGCGGGCGATGCCGGCGTGGACCTTGGCCACCTCGCGGGACTCGCCTTCCAGGTCGCCGAGGATCAGCGGGCTGAAACCGGCCTGGCGGGCTTTCACCGCGGCGGCCTCCAGCGATTGCTGTGGCCGGGCGATCAGCTGGAAGTGACTGCGGGCCAGGCTCGGGTCGCCGGGCTTGACGGTTTCCGACTCCGGGCTTTGCAGCCAGGTGCGCACCGCCGCGGGTACCTCGATGGCATAACGCTTGAGGATCGCCAGGGCCTCGGCCGAGGTGCTGGGGTCGGCCACGGTGGGGCCGGAGGCGATGACCGTGGCCAGGTCGCCCGGTACATCGGAAATCGCGTAGGTGTAGAGGGTGGCTGGCCAGCAGGCCTTGGCCAGGCGGCCGCCCTTGATCGCCGAGAGGTGTTTGCGCACGCAGTTCATCTCGCCGATGCTGGCGCCGGACTTGAGCAGGGCCTTGTTGATCGACTGCTTGTCCGCCAGGCTGATGCCCGCGGCGGGCAGGGCCAGCAGGGCGGAACCGCCGCCGGACAGGAGAAAGATCACCCGGTCCTGTTCCGACAGGTCGCTGACCAGTTCCAGCACACGCTTGGCCACGGCCAGGCCAGCGGCATCGGGTACGGGATGAGCGGCTTCGACCACTTCGATTTTTTCGCAGGGCGCGCCGTGGCCGTAGCGGGTGACGACCAGCCCGCTGACTTCACCCAACCAGCAGCGTTCGACCACCTGGGCCATGGCCGCGGCGGCCTTGCCGGCACCGATGACGATCACCCGGCCGCTGCGGTCGTTGGGCAAATGGGCTTCGAGGACGTGCTGCGGGTGGGCGGCGTCGATGGCTGTGGCGAACAGCTCACGGAGGAATTGTTGCGGATCGACCGGCATGGCGGGCTCCCGGATTTCTTGTTATTCGAGGTGTGGCTGTCACGCAACCTGTAGCCGCTGCCGAAGGCTGCGATAAGGTTCGAAGAACCTTCCTGCGATGTGCAAGTGCGCGCCTGCTGCGTCGGAGTGCCGCCCAAGTCGATCGCAGCCTTCGGCAGCGGCTACAGGGGATTTACTGGCGTTCTCTTACTTGTCGCGGATCGAGAAGTTCGCCATGTGTTCCAGGCCCTTGATCAGCGCCGAGTGGTCCCAGTTGCTGCCGCCGATGGCCGCGCAGGTGCTGAACACTTGCTGGGCGTTGGCGGTGTTGGGCAGGTTGATGTTCAGCTCCTTGGCGCCTTGCAGGGCCAGGTTGAGGTCCTTCTGGTGCAGGCTGATGCGGAAGCCCGGGTCGAAGGTGCCCTTGATCATGCGCTCGCCGTGCACCTCGAGGATCTTCGAGGAGGCGAAGCCGCCCATCAGCGCTTCACGCACCTTGGCCGGGTCGGCGCCGTTTTTCGCGGCGAACAGCAGGGCCTCGGCCACCGCCTGGATGTTCAGGGCGACGATGATCTGGTTCGCCACCTTGGCGGTCTGGCCGTCGCCGTTGCCGCCGACCAGGGTGATGTTCTTGCCCATGGCCTGGAACAGCGGCAGGGCGCGCTCGAAGGCCTGGCTGTCGCCGCCGACCATGATGCTCAGGGTCGCCGCCTTGGCGCCGACTTCACCGCCGGACACCGGGGCGTCCAGGTACTGCGCGCCTTTCTCGTTGATCCTGGCGGCGAAGGCCTTGGTCGCGGTCGGCGAGATCGAACTCATGTCGATCACCACCTTGCCCGGGCCGACGCCCGCGGCCACGCCGTCGGCGCGCAGCAGCACGTCGTCGACCTGCGGGGTATCCGGGACCATGACGATGATGAATTCGGCTTCCTGGGCCACTTCCTTGGGGCTGGCCAGGGCGACCGCGCCGGCGGCGACCAGGTCGGCCGGGGCCGCGTCGTGGTGCTGGGACAGGAACAGGCTGTGACCGGCTTTTTGCAGGTTGGAGGCCATTGGGTGACCCATGATGCCGGTGCCGATGAATCCGATTTTAGCCATGAGAAAATCCTCTTTTTGTTAGGTAGCACGCCCTCTGTAGGAGCGAGCTTGCTCGCGAAAAATGGCAGGGCGCCGTGTTCATTCAGGATGCCTGCGTCATCGTTGACGACCTTCGCGAGCAAGCTCGCTCCTACAGCGATGAACGATGACGCGGTGTGCGATCAGATTGCGTTGTGGCTCTTGAGCCAGCCCAGGCCGGCTTCGGTGGTGGTCAGCGGCTTGTATTCGCAACCGACCCAGCCCTGGTAGCCGATCTTGTCCAGATGCCCGAACAGGAAGTGGTAGTTGATCTCGCCGGTGCCCGGTTCGTTACGCCCCGGGTTGTCCGCCAGCTGGACATGGTTGATCGCGTCCAGGTGGCCGGACAGGGTCCGGGCCAGATCGCCCTCCATGATTTGCATGTGGTAGATGTCGTATTGCAGGTACAGGTTGCTGCTGCCGACCTGCTCGCGAATCGACAGGGCCTGGGCCGTGTTGTTCAGGTAGAAGCCCGGGATGTCGCGGGTGTTGATCGCTTCCATCACCAGCTTGATGCCCGCGGCCTGGAGTTTCTCGGCGGCGTACTTGAGGTTGGCGATAAAGGTCTTTTCCACCGTGGCATCGTCGACGCCTTGTGGGCGGATGCCGGCCAGGCAGTTGATCTGGGTATTGCCCAGCACCTGGGCGTAGGCGATGGCCAGGTCGACCCCGGCGCGGAACTCTTCGACCCGGTCCGGCAGGCAGGCGATACCGCGCTCGCCTTTCACCCAATCGCCCGCAGGCAGGTTGAACAGCACCTGGGTCAGGCCGTGGGCGTCGAGTTGCGCCTTGATCTCGGCGGAGCTGAATTCATAGGGGAACAGGTATTCGACACCACTGAAGCCGGCCTCGGCGGCGGCCTTGAAGCGGGCGAGGAAGTCCTGTTCGGTGAACAGCATGGACAGGTTGGCGGCAAAACGCGGCATGGTGGTCTCCTGTAGAGGTATCAATCCCTGTAGCCGCTGCCGCAGGCTGCGATAAGGCCGAAGGCCTTCGACGATCCTGAGATCTTGCGCATCCTGCGGATGCGATCGCAGCCTTCGGCAGCGGCTACATAGGGGTGTCAGTCGAGCAGGGAAATCGCGGTCGGGGCGTCGTTGCCAACCAGCGCCAGGTCTTCGAATTCGTTGACCGCGTTGATCTCGGTGCCCATGGAGATGTTGGTGACACGCTCCAGGATGATCTCGACGATCACCGGCACCTTGAACTGCTCGAGCATTTCCTGGGCCTGGCGCAGGGCCGGCTGGATGCCCGCGGGCTCGAATACCCGCAGCGCCTTGCAGCCCAGGCCTTCGGCGACCGCGACGTGGTCCACGCCGTAGCCGTTGAGTTCCGGGGCGTTGAGGTTGTCGAAGGACAGCTGCACGCAGTAGTCCATGTCGAAACCGCGCTGCGCCTGGCGGATCAGGCCCAGGTAGGAGTTGTTCACCACCACGTGGATGTACGGCAGCTTGAACTGCGCGCCCACGGCCAGCTCTTCGATCATGAACTGGAAGTCATAGTCGCCCGACAGCGCCACCACCTTGCGGCTCGGGTCGGCCTTGACCACCCCCAGCGCCGCCGGAATGGTCCAGCCCAGCGGGCCGGCCTGGCCGCAGTTGATCCAGTGGCGTGGCTTGTACACGTGCAGGAACTGCGCGCCGGCAATCTGCGACAGGCCGATGGTGCTGACATAGCAGGTGTCCTTGCCGAACACCTGGTTCATCTCTTCATACACCCGCTGCGGCTTGACCGGCACGTTGTCGAAGTGGGTCTTGCGCTGCAGGCTCGACTTGCGCTGCTGGCAATCCTGCAGCCAGGCGCTGCGGTTCTTCAGCTTGCCGGCGGCCTGCCATTCGCGAGCGACTTCGATGAACACGGTCAGCGCCGAGCTGGCGTCGGAGACGATGCCCAGGTCCGGGGTGAATACCCGGCCGATCTGGGTCGGCTCGATGTCCACGTGGATGAATTTACGGCCCTCGGTGTAGACGTCCACCGAGCCGGTGTGGCGGTTGGCCCAGCGGTTGCCGATGCCCAGGACCACATCCGACTTGAGCAGGGTGGCGTTGCCGTAGCGGTGGGACGTCTGCAGGCCGACCATGCCGACCATCTGCGGGTGATCGTCGGGGATGCTGCCCCAGCCCATCAGGGTCGGGATGACCGGGATACCGGTCAGTTCGGCGAATTCCACCAGCAGTTCGCTGGCATCGGCATTGATGATGCCGCCACCGGCAACCAGCAACGGCCGCTCGGCCTGATCCAGCAGGGCCAGGGCCTTTTCGACCTGGACCCGGCTCGCCGAAGGCTTGGCTAGCGGCAGCGGCTGGTAGGCGTCGATGTCGAATTCGATCTCGGTCATTTGCACGTCGAACGGCAGGTCGATCAGCACCGGGCCGGGGCGGCCGGAGCGCATTTCATAGAAGGCTTTCTGGAAGGCGTAGGGCACCTGGCCCGGTTCCAGGACGGTGGTCGCCCACTTGGTCACCGGCTTGACGATGCTGGTGATGTCGACGGCCTGGAAGTCTTCCTTGTGCAGGCGGGCCCGCGGGGCCTGGCCGGTGATGCAGAGAATCGGGATCGAGTCGGCCGAGGCGCTGTACAGGCCGGTGACCATGTCGGTGCCGGCAGGGCCGGAGGTGCCGATGCACACGCCGATGTTGCCGGCTTTGGTACGGGTGTAACCCTCGGCCATGTGCGAGGCGCCTTCAACGTGGCGAGCGAGGACGTGATCGATGCCGCCGACCTTTTGCAGGGCGGAGTACAGCGGGTTGATGGCGGCACCCGGGATGCCGAAAGCGGTATCGACCCCTTCACGGCGCATCACCAGAACGGCGGCTTCGATTGCTCTCATTTTGCTCATGGTTTTGTGCCTCTTACGTTTTGTAATTGTATACAAGTGGCTTTGCGCTGAGTGTATTCATGGCGAGTGTCGCAGGTCAATCCATTTTCTCTCGCGCTTGGATGCGTTCGTCCGGTGCCGATAAACAGGCAGCTTTTCGTCGGAAGCAGGGGTTTGTGAAAATTATTGTATACAAAAATAAAGTTTGTTGTGTTCTATTTGTTGTATCGATCTTCTTATCGGAACACCCCAATTTTTCCCAATAACAAAATAAGGACGGCACCCATGAGCGCTTTAACCTTGAACGTTGCAGTCAGCCTGGCCGACAAGGCCCTGGCCTTTGGCCGTGAGATCGGCGCGGCACCCTTGACCATTGCGGTGCTCGATGCCGGCGGGCATCTGGTGACCTTGCAGCGCGAAGACGGGGCCAGCCTGCTACGGCCACAGATCGCCATCGGCAAGGCCTGGGGCGCGATCGCCCTGGGCAAGGGCTCGCGCCTGCTGGCGCTGGATGCGCAGCAGCGGCCGGCCTTTATCGCCGCGCTCAATAGCCTGGGGCAGGGCAGCGTGGTGCCGGCGCCGGGTGGGGTGTTGATTCGTGATCAGCAGGGGGTGGTGGTGGGTGCGATCGGCATCAGTGGCGACACCTCGGACATCGACGAGCAATGTGCGATCAGCGCCATCGAGGCGCAGGGCTTGCGGGCGGATGCGGGTGTGAGTGCCTGATCTGTAGCCGTGTAGCTGCTGCCGCAGGCTGCGATCGCACACCACGGGTGCGCAAGATCTGAAGATCGCTGAAGACCTTCGGCCTTATCGCAGCCTGCGGCAGCGGCTACAGGGGCTGCCTTACTGGTCCGTTTCGCAGCCCTTGAGCACCAGGCGGATGATGGTCTGGGCGGCGGCTTCGTAATCGGACTCGTCCAGCTTGGCCTTGCCGGTCACCACCGAGATCTGCCAGTCGAAGTCGGCGTAGGTCTGGGTCGCGGCCCAGATGCTGAACATCAGGTGGTGCGGGTCGATGGGTGCGATCTGGCCACGATCGATCCAGGTCTGGATGCAATCGATGTTGTGCTTGGCCTGGGCGTTGAGCTGCTCGACCTGGTCCGGGCTCAGGTGTGGGGCACCGTGCATGATCTCGCTGGCGAACACCTTGGAGGCGAAGGGCAGGTCGCGGGAGATGCGGATCTTCGAGCGGATGTAGCCGCTCAGTACTTCGCTGGGCATGCCGTCGGCGTTGAACGGGGTCGAAGCCTGGAGGATCGGCTCGATGATGCTTTCCAGGACCTCGCGGTAGAGGTTTTCCTTGGATTTGAAGTAGTAGTAGACGTTGGGTTTGGGCAGCCCCGCCTTGGCCGCGATGTCGCTGGTTTTGGTCGCAGCGAAGCCTTTGTCGGCAAACTCTTCACTGGCGGCACGCAGGATCAGTTCTTTGTTGCGCTCGCGGATGGTGCTCATAAACCAGGTGATTCCTTGCCTGTTCGGGCGGTTGCGCATGGTAGCACCGGCCTTGCGCGAGGCTCAAGAATGCCCCGCCGGCCCTCGTTGCGCGCTATGCTTCGCAACATTTATGACCTCAAGGAACCCTGATCCATGGCCGGAAGCAGTTTGCTGGTGCTGATCGACGATATTGCCACGGTACTCGACGACGTGGCGCTGATGACCAAGATGGCGGCGAAGAAGACCGCCGGGGTGCTGGGGGACGACCTCGCGCTCAATGCCCAGCAGGTTTCCGGGGTGCGCGCCGAGCGCGAATTGCCGGTGGTCTGGGCGGTGGCCAAGGGCTCGTTCCTGAACAAGCTGATCCTGGTGCCCGCGGCGCTGGCCATCAGTGCCTTCGCGCCCTGGCTGGTGATACCGCTGCTGATGCTCGGCGGTGCCTACCTGTGCTTCGAGGGCTTTGAAAAGCTCGCCCACAAGTTTCTCCACAGCAAGGCCGAGGATCAGGCCGAGCACCAGCAACTGATCGAAGCCGTGGCGGACCCGGCCACCGATCTGGTGGCCTTCGAGAAGACCAAGATCAAGGGCGCGATCCGCACCGACTTCATTCTCTCGGCCGAGATCATCGCCATTACCCTGGGCACCGTCGCCGACGCGCCGTTGATGCAGCAGGTGGTGGTGCTTTCGGGCATCGCCATCGTCATGACCGTCGGCGTGTATGGCCTGGTGGGCGGCATCGTCAAGCTCGACGACCTCGGCCTGTGGCTGACGCAGAAGCCGGGCCAGGTCGCAAAAAGCATCGGCGGCGCGATCCTGCGCGCAGCGCCCTACATGATGAAAAGCCTCTCGGTGATCGGCACCGCGGCCATGTTCATGGTCGGCGGCGGCATCCTGACCCACGGCGTGCCGGCGGCGCATCACTGGATCGAGACTGTCACGGCGCACACGGCCGAGGTGGTTGGCGGGTTTTCGCTGATCATGCCGACGCTGCTCAATGCCGTAGCCGGCATCATCGCCGGCGCCGCGGTACTGGTCGTGGTGTCGCTGGGTGGCAAGCTGTGGCGCGCGGCCAGGGCCTGATTCGTTGAAGGCCCTCGCCGCTGCAGGACGAGGGGCGAGGGCGAGGGTCTGTCAGGCAGGGAGCAGTTGCGCGACCGCCAGGCCGATCTTGTTGATCGCCTGTTCGATCTTGCGGTTGGGCACGCCGGCAAAGTTCAGCCTGAGGCAATTGCGGTACTTGCCGGCCGCGGAAAAGATATTGCCGTTGGCGATCTGGATGTCCTCGGCTTCCAGCAGCCGGTTCAGGGTGTAGGTGTCGAACTCGTCCGGCAACTCCACCCACAAAGTGAACCCGCCCTGGGGTTTGCTGACCCGGGTGCCTTCCGGCAGGTAGCGGCTGACCCACTCGGTCATCAGGTCGCGATGGCGTTGGTACTGTTTGCGCATCCGTCGCAGGTGCGGCAGGTAATGACCCTTGGCAATGAATTCGGCCACCGCCAGCTGCGGCTGGGTCGCGGTGGTGCCGGAGCCGACGTATTTCATGTGCAGCACTTGCGGCAGGTAACGCCCCGGGGCGATCCAGCCGATCCTCAGGCCCGGCGCCAGGGTTTTCGAGAACGAACTGCACAGCAGCACGCGCCCGTCGTCGTCGAATGACTTCAGGGTGCGCGGCCGCGGGTAGCGGAACGCCAGGTCGCCATAGATATCGTCTTCGATGATCGGCACGTCGTAGCGCTGGGCCAGGCGGATCATCGCGCGCTTGCGATCGTCCGGCATGATGTAGCCCAGCGGGTTGTTGCAATTGGGCGTGAGCTGGATGGCCTTGATCGGCCACTGTTCCAGGGCCATTTCCATGGCTTCCAGGCTGATGCCGGTGACCGGGTCGGTGGGAATCTCCAGGGCCTTGAGGCCGGCGGCCTTGAGCAGCTGGATGATGCCGTGAAAGCAGGGGGAAGCGATGGCCACGATGTCGCCGGGTTCGCACAGGGCGCGGATGGCGATGGACAGGGCTTCCTGGCAGCCGCTGGTGACGACGATTTCCGCGGGCGTCAGGCGGCAACCGGAGTCGACGCCGAGGCGGGCAATCTGCTCGCGCAGGCTCAGCACACCTTGCAGGTGGTTGTATTGCAGGCTCGGGCTGTCGCTGCGCCGGCTGATTCGCGCCAGGGCGGTCAGCAGCGGCTTGAGGGTCGGCGCCGTAGTGTCGGGCATGCCGCAGCCCAGTTGAATGGCATTGGCGTTCTGCTCCTGGCGCATCAGGTCCTGCACCAGGTCCCACTGGGAGATATCCACAGGCCGCAACGACGGCCGTCCCATCTTCGGTAACTCCGGCAAACGCCGGCCGGCCGGGACGAAATAGCCCGACTTGGGCTTGGGGATAGCCAGTCCCGAGCTTTCCAGAACCCGATAGGCCTGTTGCACGGTGGTGAGGCTGACGCCGTGCTCGAGGCTCAGGGCCCGCACCGAAGGCAAACGCTCCCCCGGCCCGTATAACCCCTGCTCAATGCGGCTGCTGATGTATTCGGCGAGATTCAGGTATCGAGTCATGCGGGGGACTGTAGCGACTCATCTGTCGTATAAAAAGTTACAGATTCCACTTTTTTTGAAAATTTTTAGAGGCAAAAAAGCAATCTGTACTGAGAAAAATCATCCGGCGTGTACCTATAAGACAGTGGTTGCCTTTGGGAAGATGGCCCGCATCGCACTGTACTGGTTGTTCTTAAATACAGTTGCGACGCAATTCAGAGTCCCCCCGGGCAACGTATAACGGGCTTCCCCCTCAGGCTACTTTAGACGATGACTTCTCAAGGAAGAGCAGGGTAATGACGGCAAGGATCAAACTGACTCCACAGATGGCTGAGTACGAGCAGAAGTTCACCGACGGTGGTGAGGTTCGCTGGCTGCCTTATTTGATGTATTTCCATCCTACCGACCACCGTTCGGAGGTGGTCAATACAGATACCTCGGGCTTCCGCTATTCGGAACTGCTGGGCATACAGTATTCAGTGGCCAACAGCCGCCACGCCAAGAGCGTGCGGGTGCTGGCCGGTAGCTCGACCGTGTTTGGCATCGGTGCCAGTTCGGATGCCTGGACATTGCCTTCGCGCCTGGCCGAGAACGATCCGGACAGCAAGCCCTGGATCAACTTCGGCGGACGCAGTTTCAACTCGACCCAGGAACTGACGCTCTTCACCCTTTACCGTCATTTGCTGCCCAAGGTCGACGAAATCGTGCTGTTTTCCGGGTTCAACAACCTGGGGTTGGCCCGCCAGCCACAAAGCAGCCGTGGCGAACACGGCGCTTTCTTCAACTGCAACCAATTCTTCGACGCCATGCGTCCGGAGTCCCAGGCGCCCAAGCGCGGCATGTTCCGCGCCTTGCTCGGCAAGGAACAGGAAGAGCCGACGCCCGAGCCGCCACCGACCATGGAAGAGCAGATCGACTACGCCGCCGACCTGACCCTGCGTCACCTGGATACCTGGCGCGCGCTGGCGGCCGACATGGGTGCCAAGCTGACCTTCATTCTGCAGCCGCTGGCCGGCTGGGTCCGGGAAAAGGGCTGCGACGAGGAAGAACAGCTGTTCGCCGAGCTGGATCGCGCCGGCAGTTTCAGCGAGGTCTATGGCGACATCCTGCAACCTAGCGTCTGCGAGGCCTATGCCGCCCGCCTGCGCGAGGGCGCCCAGAAGATGGGCGTGCGTTTCGTGAACATTACGCCGCTGCTGTCCGAGGCCCTGCGGCCTGAACAGTGGTTGTTCGTCGACCGTATTCACTTCACCGACCAGGGGAATGATTTCGTCTCGAAAATCATCCTCGATGTTCTTTAAAGGAGTCTGCCATGAGTTACATCAAGAGCTTGTTCCAACGCCTCTTCGGCAAGAAGAAAAAGAAGAAGCCGGACTCTTCGATCTACCCGATGTTCTGATCTCGACACCCGATGTCATTGCTTGCCGATGACTGAGGGCCGGCAATGGATTGCCTTGGTCTCCAACCTGGAAGGGAAGTAAACAGTATGTGGCGCCAGTTTTATCGATCAGTCAGCAACCCCGAGAGCTTTCTGGGGGATGTCAGTATTCGGCGTCTGATGGGCCTGGCCGCACCGGGGGAAACCGGTGCGGAAGGTCTGTCCGGGGTGCGGGTGCAGATCGAGCTCTGGCGTGACGAGCAGGCCCGGGTTTACCGCGAACTGGCCAGCCAGGCCGCGGAGCTGGGCAACCAACGGGAATTCGCCGAGGCCCTGCTGGTGCACTCGGCGCCATTGGCCTCGGTGCTGGGTTGCTGGCTGCAAGGCATGAGCGCCCCCGGGGTTTTCGAGGACAGCGCGCAGCTCAGGCTCATGGAGCTACTGGCCCACGACGTCGGCGTCGGGCGGCCCCTGGCATCGCGCGCTGATCACTTCAAATCGCTGTTGGTGCAGGCGGGGCTGACCGCCTATGCGGTTTCGCCGTTCGAGCTTTCCACGCTCCCTGACCTGCCCGACGAACTGTTCGAATTACCGGCATTGCTGCAAGCGGTGAGCCGCCGCAGCGATGCCTTTGGCGACACCCTGTGCGGCATCGACTATGCCTGGCGTGCCTTGGGGCTGAGCCCCTGGTGGGCGGTGCTGGACGCGCAGCAGCTGGATGTCCGCCGACTCGACCTGAACCAACTGGATGAAAGCGCGGGCGACAGCTCGGCGCTGGAGATCTCCCTGTGGGTCTGCGAGCAGGTCGCCAATCAGGGCAACATTCGCCGCCTGCAACTGGAGGCGGGCGCCCAGTGGTTGTTCGCGGCCCTGAAGACGTTCAACGAGCGGCTGCTGGTGCACTGTCGGGCGGCGGTATCGCCCGAGCGCCTGATGGGCAAGATGATCCAGCGCATGGCCCGGGCCGGCGCGGTCTATCACCAGGATTACAAGATGGAAGGCCGCAGCCTGGCGCAGTGGCTGCGTGAGGCCCAGGTCGACCCGGTGCCGCTGCTGGAGATGCTTTCGCGCAGCCGCCTGATCGTGCCGGGCAACGCCGAGAAGAGTCTGCTGGTCAATACACTGGTCGCGCCGAACGGGCGCATGTTCCGGATCTTCAGCGAGGCCGACCTGAGCGTCATCCGCAAATGGATCGATGGCCTGTCCGGCCCGATCCAGCGCGCAGAAGCTGCCCAAGTACCAACGCCAAGCCCTTGCAATGCAGTGGTTCCACAGGTGCTGGGTGAGGGCATTCAGGAGCAGGGCCAGTGGCCCAAGAGCCTGCGCGAGGCCTATTTCGTCTTGCAGGGCAGGGCGCTGGCGCCTCGCACCCAGGCTTTTGCCCAGGCTTATGTGACGCGTTGGCTGGAGCAGTCGCGCCGCTCGCTGCAAAACTCGGAACGCACCTTGCCCGAGTCCTGGAATGTCGGCGTATTGCGCGAATGGCTACTGGACAAGCACGACCGCCACGGTCAGGAGTTCGAAGAAAGCGACCCGGCGGCCATGCCGTCGCGCGAAGAAATCGTCGATTCCACCCTGCAACTGGCACCGCTGACCCTGATCGACGGCGCCTGGCTGCAAGGTTTCACCGACCTGACGCTGGCCTCGTCCCATGTCGGTTACGCGTTGTTCCAGACTTACTGGGACGAGCTGGGCAACGGCTCCTATGCGCTGAACCATCCGAAGATCTACCGCGACGGCCTGCGCCAGATGGGGCTGGAGCTGGCGCCTACCGGTGCCCGCGAGTTCGCCGAGGATGAGCGGCTGCGCGAGGCGTCGTTCCGCTTGCCGGTCTACTGGCTGTGCCTGGGCAAGCTGCCGGTGACCTTCATGCCGGAAATCCTCGGCATGAACCTGGCGATGGAACTGTCGGGGGTGGGCGGCAGCTACCGTTCGGCCCGGCGCTTCCTCCGGCACTACGGCTTCAGCACGGCGTTCGTCGACCTGCACAACACCATCGATAACGTCACCACCGGGCATTCGGCCTGGGCGGTGGACGCCATCGACGCCTACATGCGCCAGGTCGCCGCGACGAAGCCGGCGGAACTGGCAGAACACTGGCTGCGGGTCCGCGTCGGCTACGAGTCCCTGGCACCGCAGCCGGACCGCTTGACGTCCTGGTTGCAGCGTCTGGGCATCGGCTCCGCGGGCGCGGTGCTGCCCCGGAGCAAGACGCGGGGCGAGGATCAGGCGCTGTTTCACCATGAACCTATTGTCCCTGCCGCGCCGGTTGGCGTAACGGCCTGAACATCAAGGAGTGTCCATGTCTCTGGTCAACGTGCACAACGAGTGGGATCCGCTGGAAGAAATGATCGTCGGCGTCGCCCAGGGCGCGCAGGTGCCGCGACCCGACCGCGGCCTGTTCGCCCTGGATTACAGCGAGCAGCATGACTACATCGAGGACATTCCATCCGGCTCCTATCCGCAGCAGGTGATCGAGGAAGCCAGCGAGGACCTGGACGCCTTTGCCGCCTTCCTGCGTTCCCACGGGGTCATAGTGCGGCGCCCGGACGTCACTGACCATCGCGCGGTATTCGGCACTTGCGCCTGGAAAACCGACGGCGAATACAACTACTGCCCGCGGGATGTGCTGCTACCCATCGGCCAGACCATCATCGAGGCGCCGATGGCGCTGCGCAGCCGCTACCTGGAACCGTTCGCCTATCGCCGGCACCTGGCCGAATACTTTGCCAGCGGCTCCAACTGGATTTCCGCGCCCAAGCCGCAGCTGCTGGACAGCACCTACCGGATCAACCCCAAGAACGGCTCGATCATTGCCAATGACGAGCCGATCTTCGACGCCGCCAACGTGATCCGCGTCGGCGAGGACATCCTCTATCTGGTTTCGCGCAGCGGTAACGAACTGGGTTGCCAGTGGCTGCAGCGGGTGCTGGGCGATCGTTACCGGGTGCACCCGGTGAGCGGCGTGTACGACGGCACGCACCTGGACACCACCATCACCGTGGTCCGCCCGGGGCTGGTGGTGCTGTGTCCGGAGCGGATCCGCAAGGACCAGGTGCCGGCGCTGTTCAAGAACTGGGACATCATCTGGGCGCCGGAAATGGTCGACACCGGCTATTGCTGGTCCTACCCGCGCGCGTCGATCTGGCAGGGCATGAACTTCATCATGGTCAACCCGGCGCTGGCGGTGATCAACGACCAGCAAGTGCCGCTGATTCGCGCCCTGGAGAAACACGGTATCGATGTGGCGCCGCTGAAAATGCGCCATGCCCGCAGCCTCAGTGGCGGCTTCCATTGCGTGTCGGTCGACATTCGTCGCCGCGGCACCCTTGAAGACTATCGTTGAGCGGAGCCTGGGGCATGCAGAATCTGGACTACTACGCCGTCATCCTGTTCGCGATTTCCACCTGCGTGACGCCGGGGCCGAACAACGTGATGCTGATGTCCTCCGGGGTCAACTTCGGCATCAGCCGCACCCTGCGCCACGTCGCGGGCATCAACATCGGCTTTCCACTGATGCTGATCGCGGTGGGGCTCGGCGCCGGCGCGGTGTTCCATCGTTATCCCAGCCTGCATGACATCCTGCAGGTGATCGGTGCCCTGTACATGCTGTATCTGGCCTACCGGATCGCCACGGCGCCCACGGTCGATCTCGACGACCAGGGTGGGCGCCCGCTGGGCTTCACCGGCGCGGCGCTGTTCCAGTGGGTCAACCCCAAGGCCTGGATCATGGCGGTGGGCGCGGTCCTGGCCTACACCACGCCGGTCGGTTCCTACAGTGCGCAGATCCTGCTGATCGCCTTGATCTTCTTTCTCTTCGGCTCGCCCTGCTCGATGGTCTGGGTGCTGTTCGGACGTTATTTGCGGCGCTTTCTCAGCGAGCCGAACCGGCTCCGGCTGTTCAACATTTCAATGAGTGTGTTGTTGGTGGTGTCGTTGATTCCGGCATTAAAAAGCCTGCCGGTCTCAAGTTGGTTGCACGGATGACGGACTGTGCACAGACACAGGGAATTTCCATGGATTGGCATGAAGCTATGAGGATGAGCGTTTAAATGGCTACTTACGTATTAGGGATTTCGGCGTTCTATCACGACAGCGCAGCGGCGCTGGTGAAGGACGGGGTGCCGGTGGCTGCGGCCCAGGAAGAGCGCTTCACGCGGGTGCGGCACGACGCGGCGTTTCCGGCCAATGCCATCAAGTACTGCCTGGACGCCGAGGGGATCGGCCTCGATGAGCTGACCGCCGTGGTCTACTACGAAGACCCGCAGGAAAAGTTCTCGCGGATGATTTCCTCCTTCGCCAGTGGCGGCATCAGCGGTGCGCGCACCTTCATCAGCACCATGCCGGAATGGATCCGCTGGAAGCTCAATGTGCTCAAGTTCATCGACGAGAAACTCGAGGAACTGGGACGTGGTACCGGACCGCTCACCATCGCTTCGCAGCACCACCGTTCCCATGCCGCGGCGGCGTTTTTCCCGTCGCCGTTCGAACAGGCGGCGGTGCTGTGCATCGACGGCATCGGCGAATGGCATTCGACCACGATCTGGAAGGGCGACGGTTCCAAGCTCGACCTGATGAACTCGATTTCCTATCCGCACTCGGTCGGCCTGTTCTACTCGGCGTTCACCTATTACTGCGGCTTCAAGGTCGACTCCGGCGAGTACAAACTCATGGGCCTGGCACCTTACGGCCGGCCGATCTATGCCGACAAGATCCGCAAGGAACTGATCAACATCCGCGCCGACGGCTCCTTCACCCTGAACATGAAGTACTTCGAGTACCTGCGTGGCGAGCGCATGGTCGGCGAGGCGTTCGAGGAACTGTTCGGCGGTCCGGTGCGCAAGCCGGAGAGCCCGATCACCCAGCGCGAATGCGACCTGGCGGCCTCGGTGCAGCAGGTGACCGAGGAAGTGGTGCTGGGGCTGGCCACCGCGGCCGTGCGGCAGACCGGTTACCGCAACTTGTGCCTGGCCGGTGGCGTGGCGCTCAACTGTGTGGCCAACGGTGTGCTCAGCCGTTCCGGACGTTTCGACGCGATCTGGATTCAGCCTGCGGCCGGCGACGCCGGTTGTGCCCTGGGGGCGGCCATGGACTATTCGGTCAAGCGCACCGGGCGTCCGCACCTGGGCAGCAAGAAGCTCGACGCCATGAGCGGCAGCCTGTTGGGGCCGGGCTTTGGCGATGAAGAGATCCAGGCGTTCCTCGACGCCAACCAGTATCCGTACCAGCGCTTCGAGGGGGCCGAGCTGTATGACGAAACTGCGCGGCACCTGGCCGACGGCGCCGTGGTCGGCTGGTTCCAGGGGCGCATGGAGTTCGGCCCGCGAGCCCTGGGCGCGCGCTCGATCCTCGGCGATCCACGCAATCCCGAGATGCAGCGCACCATGAACCTGAAGATCAAGTACCGCGAATCCTTCCGGCCCTTTGCCCCGGCGGTGCTGGACGAGGACGCCCAGATCTACTTCGACATCTGCGAGAAGAGCCCGTACATGCTGATGGTTTCGCAGGTCACCGATTCGATCAAGACCGCCGAGTCGTTGCAGCCCGGCGGCCCCGAGCGTGGCCTGGGCAGCATCAACTCGATCCGTTCGCAGTTGCCGGCGGTGACCCACGTCGACCTGTCGGCGCGGGTGCAGACGGTGACCGAAGAAAACAATGCGCCGTTCACCCATCTGCTGCGCAGTTTCAAGAAACGCACCGGCTGCTCGGTGCTGGTCAACACCTCGTTCAACGTGCGCGGCGAGCCGATCGTGTGCAAGCCGGAAGAAGCCTACGCCTGCTTCATGCGCACCGAGATGGATGTGCTGGTGCTGGGCAGCTTCATTCTCGAGCGCACGACCCAGCCGGAGTTCGTCGAAGAGGTCGACTGGCGCAACGAGATCCCGCTGGACTGATCGCTCACTCACTTTTTATTCAGGAGACAAGGCCATGCTCAGGTTGCTTTCGTTGTTGATGTTCGCTGTGGTGTTGCTACCGATCGGTTGGGCGCGCCGGATATTCAATTCCTCGCGCTTCAGCCAGCGTTTCCATCAAGGCTCGACGGCGTGGGACCACCCGGAAAACACCCGTTAGGCCGAATAACTGCAAGGGCTCGGATCCATGTCAACGGTCATCTACAAGAACTTGAATGCCTCACCGATTCACGCCGTCAATGGCGCTGGGGTCTGGCTTGAGGATGCTTCGGGCAAACGCTACCTCGACACGTGCGGCGGGGTGGCGGTTTCCAGCCTGGGACATGGACATCCACGGATCGCCGCGGCCATCGAGCAGCAGGCGAAAAAGCTCAGCTGGGCCCATGCCGGCAGCTTCACCACGGGCGCCGCCGAGGAATTGGCGGACCTGCTGGTGGGGGCCTCCGGCGGCTTGGCCAAGGCGCAGTTTCTCTCCGGCGGTTCCGAGGTCATGGAGCTGGCGATGAAAATTGCCTACCAGTATCAGTGCGAGCGCGGGCTGCCGGGCAAATCGATCTTTATCTCGCGCCAGCAGAGCTACCACGGCAGCACCCTGGGGACCCTGTCGATTTCCGGCAACCTGCAGCGTCGCGGGGTCTTCGAGCCGTTGCTCGGGTCCGCCGAATTCGTCTCGCCCTGTTATGCCTATCGCCATCAGGGCACCGATGAAAGCGACGAGCAGTACGGGACGCGCCTGGCGTTGGAACTGGACGAAAAGATCAGGGCGCTGGGCAGCGACAGGGTGGCGGCGTTTTTCGCCGAGACCGTGGTCGGCTCCACCAACGGCGCGGTGCCGCCGGTGCCGGGGTACTTCCGCAAGATCAAGGCGGTGTGCGAGCGCCACGACGTGCTGCTGATCCTCGACGAGGTGATGGCCGGCATGGGCCGCACCGGCAGGTTCTTCGCCTACGAAGACGACGGCATCGTGCCGGACATGGTCGCGGTCGGCAAAGGCCTGGCGGCCGGTTACCAGCCGATCTCGGCGTTGCTGGTCAGCAGCCGGGTGCATGAGGCCATGGCGGGCAACTCCGGGGTGCTGGGCAACGGCCAGACCCACGTCAATCATCCACTGGCCTGCGCCGTTGCGCTGGAGGTGCAGCGGGTCATCCAGGACGAGAACCTGCTGCAGGCCGTGCGCCTACGCGGCGAGCAACTGCGCCACGGCCTGCGCGAGTGCCTGGCGCGCTTCGAGCATGTCGGCGATGTGCGCGGACGCGGCCTGTTCGTCGGCGTGGAGTTCGTTCAGGACCGGGACACCCGCGAGCCCTATCACGGTGGCGGCCGTTACGCCGCAAGCCTCAAGGCGCAGGCGCTGGAACAAGGGCTGCTGATTTATCCGGGCAGCGGAACCGCCGACGGTGTTCACGGTAACCACGTGCTGTTCGCGCCGCCCTTCATCTCCAGCGAGGCGGAAATCGCCGAAATGGTCGAGCGCTTCACGGCGGTAGTCGAGGCCTGCCAGCAGGGTTAGCGGGGAGGGCGGACCGGGGGGGGGTTCGAAATGTACCAACAGCCAATAGTGGAAAAGACTATGCAGACCATCGAACCATGCAAGGACAAAGTTCTATTGTCGGTGTGCACCATGGACTGGTGCGATCACGGCGTTGAATTCGCCAAGACGGTTTTTTCCAACCTGGAAGTGTTCTGTTGGGACCCGGGCGACCCCTATCCGTATCACCTGGAAGACTGGGAAGGCGACTGGATCATTTCCTATCGCGGCGACTTCATCTTCCCGCCGAGCATCTATCAGCGGGCCCGCAAGGGCGCGATCAACCTGCACCCGGCGCCGCCCAAGTACCGCGGCCTGGGCAGCCAGCACTACGCGATCTACTACCAGGACGAAACCTACGGTTCGACCTGCCATCACCTGGCGCCCTCGGTGGACAGCGGCGACATCATCCACGTCGCGCGTTTCAACATCGCCCCGGCGGAAACCGCGTCTTCGCTGCGCCTGCATGTCGGCGCCTATTGCCTGCAGCAGTTCATCCACCTGTTGACCGACTACATCCTGCAAGGCCGTCCGCTGCCGGTGTCGCCCGAGCGCTGGGGCGAGCGGCTGTACAAGCAATCCGAACTCAAACCCTGGATGGAAAAGATCCGGGCCGAAGAACCCGATCATCGCTGCTTCAAGTAGCGAGGAGGGATGCCGGCCCGCGCGGGGCGGCATCCCGGTTGGTAAACCCTGCTCCCGCGACTTCTACGAGAGACCGTCAAATGTTTGATTTATCGAGCTTTGGTGCTGCTATGGCCGTTTATGTCATCGGAACCGCCAGCCCTGGCCCGGGTAACCTGGCGATTGCCAACACCTCGCTCAGCTACGGGCGTACCCCGGGGCTGGCGCTGGCGGCCGGGGTCATTTCCGGTTCGTTGTGCTGGGGCGCGATGACGGCCGCGGGCGTCTCGGCCTTGCTGATGTCCAACACCCAGGTGCTGGTCTGGCTGAAGATCCTCGGCGCCTGCTACCTGTTATGGCTGGCCTACAAATCCATCCGCGGCGCCCTGAGCGCGAGCGCGGTCAACCTCAATCGCGCCCGGGCCAAACAGAGCCGCACGCTGGGGTTCTACCTGCAAGGGCTGGGCATCCACCTGACCAACCCCAAGGCGGCCCTGACCTGGTTCACCGTGACCACCGTCGGCCTCAGCGCCACGGCGCCCTCCTGGGCCAGCTTCGTGCTGGTGGGCAGCTGTGCGGTCGCCGGCTTCGTGATTTTCTGTGCCTACGCCCTGGCGTTTTCCGCGCGTTCGGCGGAGCCGTTTTTCGTCCGCACGCGCAAGGCTTTCGGCCTGGTCTGCGGCGCGTTCTACGCCATGGTCGCCGCGGGCTTCATCGGGTCCTTGCTGTAAGCGTGGATAAGCCTCGCCCGTGGCGATCGCCGGGGCGAAAACAATGACTCAGGGCTCTGTTCGGAGCATGTACTTCTCAGGATGACTGTATGCCGTTGTCGATCGACTTGTTGTTGGCTTTCGCCTTGTTTGCCTTTGTCACTTCGGTGACCCCCGGACCGAACAACACCATGCTGCTGGCCTCGGGGGTGAATTTCGGGTTCCGCCGCACGGTGCCGCATATCCTCGGGATCAGTTCGGGGTTCCTGGTGCTGGTACTGGCCGTTGGCCTGGGCCTGGGCGCCGTGTTCGAGGCCTACCCGGTGCTGTACAAGGTGCTGCGCTATGTCGGTGCGGCCTACCTGTTGTACCTGGCCTGGAACATCGCCCGTTCCGGGCCGGTGTCCCAGGAAGTTGACGGCAAGGGCCGGCCGCTGGGGTTCTGGGGGGCGGCGGCGTTCCAGTGGGTCAACCCCAAGGCCTGGGTCATGGCGCTGGGGGCCATCAGCACCTATACGCCATTGCAGGGCTACTTTTTCAACGTGGTGGTAATCGCCAGCCTGTTTGCCTTGATCAACGCGCCGAGCGTCGGGGTCTGGGCCGGATTCGGCAGCGTGCTGCGCAATGTCCTGCGCGATCCGCGCTGGCTGCGCCTGTTCAACTACGGCATGGCCTTGCTGCTGGTGATTTCGCTGTTCCCGCTGCTGCAAGCCTGAGGGGCTTTCCCAGGGCGTTATGCCGCCACCCGCCGCCACCGGCGCGTGGCGGTTTTTTTTGCCCGCTCATTGCCCCTGGGCGACAGCCGCCACGCCGGGTTCGTGGCGAGTCAGGCGGCACCATTTGTGCCAGGTGAATTGCAGTTGCAGCAGCGCCGCCCTGGCCATTTCCAGGTCCTGTTCCGGCAGTTGCGGCGCCTGCTCCAGGGCCTTGAGCAGGGCGACGGTCGGAGCGTCCAGTCGATCGCTGCGGCGTGGCGTCGGTCCGCCCGACTTGAGCAGCGTGGCGATGCTCTGCAGGTAGTGCCCGCGCTCGACGCCCAGGGCGCCGACCGCGGCGCCCAGGCTGGCGCGCAATTGCAGCAGTTCGTCGCCCAGGTCGAGCCCGAGCAGGCCGTTGTCCCAGTGCTGGCGGCGTTCCTGGGGCAGGCTTTCGGAGTAGCGCGCCAGGCGGATCAAGCGGTCGGCCATGCGCCCGCCGAACCAGCTCTCGGCTTGCTCCAGCGGGCGCGAAGTGAGTTGCGCCAGGTCGAACAGCGAGGCGCGGAACATCCGCCGATAGTGATGTTCGCCGGGGTTGAGGCTGACCAGGCGAAACACCAGGACCGCGATGCCGACGCCGACCAGGGTCGCCATGGCCTTGTTGAGGAAGTTGGCCAGGTCGTAGGTCATCAGGTTGCCGGGGCCGACGTTGTTGACGAAAAAGATGCAGAACGCCGACGCGATTGGCGCCATCCGCGGTTTGCTCATGCACAGCGAAGCGCAAAACAGCGGCACCCCGAGCCCCACGCACAACAGCGGGAAACCATCCCAGCCGGGCAGCAATCCCAGGCCGACAAAGCCGGCGATCGGTACTGACAGGGCGATGCCCTTGAGGAAGTTGAGGCTGGAGGCGGAAGGGTTTTCCCGGCCGGCGAACAGGCTCAGCACCACCCCGCAGATCGATACCGCGCCCAGGCCGGAGGGCCAGGCCGAGAGCACCCAGAAGCCGGCCACGGCGAGAAACGCCAGGGCGCTGCGCAGGCCGCCGAGGATGCCTTGCTCGATATCCCGGTGCCAGGACAGGGCGCCAGGCGCGCCATGGGGTACCCGGCCCTGCTCGACGGCCTGCAGAGTCCGCGCGCTGCGTTCCAGCAGCGCCGGCACCTGGGCCAATTGCATCAGGCACAGATGTGCATCCTGCGACAGGCTGCGGTCCTGCAGTGCCTCTTGAAGGCGTGCCGACAGCTGGGCGATGTCTGCCTCGTGGCTGTGTTCCAGGGCCGTGGCCAGTTGTTCGATCAGCGGTGCCACCGCGGCATTCGCCGCGCTGTCGAGCATCAGCCGCTGGCGGGCCACGCCGCGGGCGGCGCGCAACAGGCTCAGCAAGTCGCGACTGAGCACCCGCAGGGCCTGGGAGCGCCGACGCCCCTGAGGCCCTTCGAACCAGGCGTGATCGCGCTGGGCATCGACCGCCACCAGCTTGCCGAGGGCTTCCAGCAATCCTTTGCGCTGGTCCTGGCCGATCAACTCGGAGGCCGCGGCGCGCATGCCGGCTTGCCAGGCGAGCTTGCCTTGGGTGGCCAGCGCCTGTTCGACCCGGCGCGGCCACAACACGGTGCTGGCGATCGCCGCGCAGATGATTCCCAGGCTGATTTCCGAACAGCGGGCCACGGCCTGGTCGAACACCAGCAGCGGATGGGTGGTGGCGGGCAGGGCGATGATCGCCGCGGTGTAGCCGGCCAGTACGAAGCCGTAGGAAGCATGATTGCGCAGCAGCGAAGCGCCGGTGGTGCAGAAGGCCAGCCACAGCGCCATCGCCAGCAGAAACAACAGGGGCGCCTGGCCGAACAGGCCGATCAGCAGGATCGAGGCCAGGGCGCCGCTAAAGGTGCCGAGCAGGCGGAAGGCGCCCTTGGCCAGGACCATGCCGCTGCTGGGCTGGCTGACGATGAACACGGTGGTCAGGGCCCATTGCGGCTGCTCGAGGTTGAAACGAAAGGCCAGGTACAGGGCGATGCCCCCGGCGATCATGTTCCTGATGGCGAACAGCAGGTCGTTGCGGCTGGGAGCCAGGACGGCCAGCCAGAAATCGGGGATTCGCAGGGTGGGGCTTTTCATTGGCAAGGCACATAGATAGCTAGCTAATGATTAGCATCGTATCTACTTGCCTGGGAAATTCCAATGAGGATTTTTCTGCTTCCGGAGAGGGTGCAGGTGCTGAGAAGGGCGAGGGTATCGGTGCGGCGAAGAAAAGGGCCCTGCACGAATGGCAGGGCCCTGGAGGGATCACTCGGCGATTTGCAGCTTGCGCGATTCGGTGTAGACGTAGCGGACTTTTTCGTACTCGAACGGCGAGTCCAGCTGGCCGTAGCGGAAGCTGGTCTGATAGCGCTTGTCGATACTGCGCAGGACCCAGAGTTCCGGGTGGTTCGAACTGACCTCGGAGACGTTGAGGAAGTTGATCGCCGACTCGGTGGTGTAGTCCACGGCCAATCCGGCGGTATCGCGAAGGTTCGAGGGGCCGAGGATCGGCAGGACGAAATAGGCGCCGCCCGGCACGCCGTAGAAGCCCAGGGTCTGGCCGAAGTCTTCGCTCTGGCGTGGCAGGCCCATGCTGGTGGCCGGATCCCAGAGACCGCCGATACCGATGGTGGTGTTGACCAGCAGGCGGGCGGTGGTGTTCAGCGAGCGCTGGCCCTTGAACTGCAGCAGGCTGTTGACCAGGTTCGGCACGTCGCCCAGGTTGTTGAAGAAGTTGCTCACACCGGTGCGCAGGAAGCTCGGGGTGATGTAGCGGTAACCGTCGACCACCGGCAGGAACACCCATTGATCGAAGCGGTAGTTGAAGTGGTACACCCGGCGGTTCCACGACTCCAGCGGGTCGTAGACATTCAGCGCGTTGAGGGTCGAGCGCTCGAACTCGCGCTGGTCCAGGCCCGGGTTGAACTTGAGCCGCTTGAGCGGTTGGGTGAAGCCATCCTCGTCTGCGACCACGGGTGTCGCGGTCTGGCCGTCGTCGGCATTGGCATAGCCTGCGCAGAATAACGCAGCGATGAGCAGGAGATGTTTAGCCACGGAAGAACTCCAGCATGGCGTCGCTGTTGACGCGGTAGTTGAGGTTGCCGCAATGGCCGCCATGGGGGTAGACCGTCAGCCGGTCGCCAAAGGTCTTGCGCAGGAACCCCAGGTCGCCGGGGCCGAGGATCACGTCGTCGGCGTTGTGCATCACGGCGATTTTCGGACTGTCCTGCAGGTAATCCTTGAGCGCGTACAGGCTCACCTGGTCGATCAGTTGCAGCACGCTGCCGCCGTCGGTGCGGGCGCGCCACATCGGGATCACCTGCTCGGTGAGGTAGCAGTCGAAGTCGCATTGCAGGGCGCGCTTGAGGAATGGCGTGAGGTTGGTGCCTTCGCTGATCGGGTACTTGGGCGGGGTGATCAGGCCGCGGCGGTTGATCAGGTCCGAGGTGAAGGCGATGTCGGCGGCGGAGAAGCGGAACGAGGTGCCGATCAGCATCGCCATCTGCTCGTTGCTCAGGTGCTGCTTGGACTGCTGGAAGTCGTAGAGCAGGGCATCGTTGAGATCGATGTAGCCCTTCTGCTGGAAGTAGCGGGTCAGCTTGTTCAGCACCAGCTCGTAGAAGGTGGTGGTGTTATTGATGCCCTTGACCTCGGTCTGCACCAGCTTGTCGAGGTTGGTGATGGAGGTATAGAGGTTGACCGGCGGGTTGAGCAGCAGGACTTTCTTGAAGTTGAAGCTGCGCCGGGTTTCGTCCAGCTTGCTGACGAAGGCCGCGTCCAGGGCGCCGAGGCTGTAGCCGGTGAGATAGAAATCGGTGATCGGCAGTTTCGGGTTCTGCGCGCGTACCGCCTGCATCACGCGGTATATGTCTTCGGCATCGTCCTTGGTCACACCCGGCGTGGCGAACCGCGAGGCGGCGCTGATGAAGTCGAAGCTGGTGGGCGAGGACAGCTGCACCACGTGATAGCCGGCCTGGTAATAGAGCTTCTTCAGGTATTCGTTGTGGCTGCTGTCGTAGCGCGCGCCGGTGCCGGCGATGAGGAAGATCAGCGGTGCGGCATGGTCCTGCTCGGCGATGCGGTAGGTGAGCTTCTTCACGGCCCAGAAGTTGTCCGGCAGGATGAATTCGCGCTCGGGGCGCAAGGTCAGGCTGCGGTCGGACTGATTGATATCGTCGTCACTCGGCAGCTTCGGACGCAGGTCCGGCGGAGTGGTGGCAATGGTCGCCTCGAACGGGTTGGTCAAGGGGTAGCCATAGCTGGCGGCGTCGATGTCGACCGCGAGCGCGGACGCACTCGAGATAAGGCCGCCAAACAGGGCAGCGAAGCGCAAGGAACGGAGCATGACTAAATCCCTGTAGAGGAAGGTGCCGAGTGAAGTTCGCAGGCTATGACCACCGGGTTGCTGCCGAAGTGCCATGGCACGGCACAAAAAACGATCAAGGCAGGGCAAAGCCGGATCGGCGGTAATAGTCGCCAGACGATACACTTTGTCGCTGTTTGCTCAACAGTTATCTGTGCAACACGCTTGCTTACCGGCCTCGGGCGATTATGCTGGGCGCCGTTTTCGCTTATCGGAGTGCTTCATGTCCCGCCGTCTTCCCGTGATTCTGCTGCTTGTTGTCCTGCCGTTGTGGCTGGCCGCCAGTTATGGCGTGCGCTACGGCTTCATGGAGGACGCTCGATGGGTCGGCGTCTGTGTCGACGAAGCCAGCCGCTGGGAGTGCCAGGCACGTTCCAGCCTGGGGCTGCTGATCCACTTCAAGGTCATGGGCTGGGCGGCGCTGGCGGCGGCCCTGATCGCCTTCGTGATACCGGGTCGTGCCGGCTGGAGCCTGGCGGTGCTGGCGCTGCTGTTCGGTTTTCCGGCGCTGGCGCTCTACAACACCAGCCTGGCAGTGTTTGCCATCGTCATCGGTGCCTTGCGGCTGGTAAGGGCGCCTCGCGCTGTTCTGTAGGAGCGAAGCTTGCTCGCGATCAACGATGACGCGGGGTATGACTGCTAAACCGCGGCGACGCCATCGCGGGCAAGCCTCGCTCCTACACGGTTCTGATCAGGCTTTGCGAGCCCGCAAGCTGCGCCACAGGGCGGCGACCATCAGCACGCTGACCAGAGCCCAACCCCAGGCCTGCTGGTTTTCCAGGCCTTCGCGATACAGCTGAGGAGCGATGCCGGCACCGACGATAAAGGTCAGCAGGGCAATTTCGCGACGCGGCACCCGCACCGGGCGGCACAGGTAGACCAGGGCTGGCAGGAGCAGGGCGGCGCTGGGGAAACTGCGATAACGCGGGTCGAACACCAGCTCCAGCATCATCACCGCGGCGGCGAAACCGGCGGCGGCGAGCAGCCAGCCGGCACGTTTTTCCAGGCTGTCGAAAGCGCGCTGGCGCCAGCCGGTTTGGGGGCTCAGGCTCAGTGCCGCGTGGGCCAGCACCAACAGGTTCAGGGCCAGCAGCAGGCCTGCCCAGAACCATTCCCCGGCAAAGCGGCTGGTGACTCGCGCCAGCTCGCCCCAGGCGCCAATGGAGCAGGCGGCGAGGGCGCCGAGTAAAGGCAGGACCAAGGCCGCACGAGTTCCGCGGACCCGGCCACCGAGGATCAGTGTGGCGAGGAAGATCACCCCGCCCACGCCCAGCCACAATGGCCAGTAAGGCAGGTTCGATACCGGCCCGGCGAGCACGCCCTTGTCCTGGCGGTCGGCATCGAACAGTCCCCAGTACCCGCCGACGGCGCCTTCGCTGGCGCGTTTCCACGGCTGGTCGAAGGCTTCGATCAGGTTGTAATGCCAGCCATTCTGTTCGGCCATGACCACAAAACCACGGATGAACTTGGCCTCGTTGACCCGGCTCGGCAGGGCGGTTTCGCGCTGGCGGCCTTCGCTGGGCCAGCCGGTTTCGCCGATCATCACGTCCTTGGGCGCGAACTTGTTGCCGAACACCTGGCGCACCTGGGCCACATGGTTCAGCGCGGCGTCGATGTTGGACGGATCGTCTTCCCAGTAGGGCAGCAGGTGGATGGTCAGGAAGTCCACCGCCGGCGCGATTTCCGGGTGCTTGAGCCAGAACTCCCAGACATCCGCGTAGGTGACGGGCTGCTTGACGTGAGCCTTGACCTTGTTGATCAGCCTGGCCAGTTGCGGGCCGGTGACTTCCTTGCGCAGCAGGGCTTCGTTACCGACGATCACCGAGCTCACCACATCCGGGTTGGCATTGGCCGAGGCGATCAGCAGGTCGACCTCTTTTTCGCTGTCCACCGGGTTGCTGTTGATCCAGGCGCCGATCATCAGCTTCAGGCCGTGCTTGCGCGCCAGGTCCGGCAGGGCTTCGAGGCCGGTCATGGAATAGGTACGGATGCACTCGAAGCGGGTCGCCAGTAATGCCAGGTCGGCGTCCATGCGCTCCGGGCGCAACTTGAACGGCTGGTCGAAGGGCGACTGGTCCTTGTCGAACGGGGTGTAGGACGCGCATTGCAACTTGTGACTGGCGCTGGCGACATCCGGCAGCACCACCGGCTGGCCGAGGCCGTACCAGAAACCGCAGAGCGCGAAGACTCCCAGCAGGCAGGCGAATAGATAGGGCAGGAGCGGGAAGCGGGCAATCGAGGGCATGGTCAGGCCGTCAGGAAACGAAGCCGGGCATCTTACCCGGATTTGCCGCTGCCCAGGTGGCCTGCATGATTTTGACATGCAAAGTTCGGGCGGGATTGGGCGACTGTTTTGGGCATGCCCTGATTACTGGCGAACTGGTGTCGTTGCTGAATGTTTTGAGGTCGCAGTCAGAGCAGGTCACCTTTGGCGTCAGGTTGATGATCGACGCGTCAGGGCTCTCATAGGGCAATCGCGCTGATGTTCGAGCAAGTTGGTGGGGCGTGATGAGGGCGCTGTGCACCATAACAACAGGTTGACGCGGCTCGGCATCCGTCGGGCGCAGCACTTTCGGGGAAGTAACGATGAAGATGCGACGACTCTTAGGCGCAGGTGCCGGTCTGGTACTTGCGATCAGTTCAACCCTGGCCAGCGCCGATAGCAAAACCCTGAGCATCGGCTATGTCGACGGTTGGTCGGACAGTGTGGCGACCACGTATGTAGCGTCTGAGGTGATCAAGCAGAAACTCGGTTATGACGTGAAGTTGCAGGCTGTGGCAACCGGGATCATGTGGCAGGGCGTGGCCACCGGCAAGCTGGATGCCATGCTGTCGGCCTGGCTGCCGGTGACCCACGGCGAGTACTGGACCAAGAACAAGGACAAGGTGGTCGACTACGGTCCCAACTTCAAGGACGCGAAAATCGGCCTGATCGTGCCGGAGTACGTCAAGCCCAAGAGCATCGCCGACCTGAAGGATGACACCACCTTCAAGAACAAGATCGTCGGTATCGATGCCGGTTCGGGCGTGATGCTCAAGACCGACCAGGCCATCAAGGACTACGGCCTGGACTACAAGCTGCAAGCCAGTTCGGGCGCGGCGATGATTGCCGAACTGACCCGTGCCGAAGAGAAGAAGGACTCCATCGCGGTCACCGGCTGGGTGCCGCACTGGATGTTCGCCAAGTGGAAGCTGCGCTTCCTGGACGATCCGAAAGGTGTTTACGGCGCCGCTGAAACCGTCAACAGCATCGGCAGCAAAGGCCTGGAGAAGAAGGCGCCGGAGGTTGCGGCCTTCCTGAAGAAGTTCCAGTGGGCTTCCAAGGATGAAATCGGCGAGGTGATGCTGGCAATTCAAGAGGGCGCCAAGCCGGAAGCCGCGGCCAAGGACTGGGTGGCCAAACACCCTGAGCGCGTTGCCGAGTGGACCGCTAACTGATCGCGAGGCGTCTAGCTTGCAGGTCTCGAGGCCGCCGGGAGTTCGCACCCGGCGGCCTTTTGTTTTGCCCGGCGTAAAAGTGCCTGTCAGGGAGGCTGTCGTTCTAATACTAAGGTCGTCTGGAACCGGCTCCAGAGCTGCATAGAGTGGACTACGTTCCAACTAAAATCTGTGCTGCGAGGATAAAAACAATGAACGACAGCATTTACCTCTCGATTCAAAACAGCTCGCGTTTCAAGGAGCTGGTCAGCAAGCGCGAACGATTCGCCTGGATACTGTCGGCGGTCATGCTCGGGCTCTATTCGGGCTTCATCCTGCTGATTGCCTACGGACCCCATGTACTGGGGGCAAAACTCAGTCCTGAATCATCCATCACCTGGGGCATTCCCATTGGTGTCGGGTTGATTGTCGCGGCCTTTGTCCTGACCGGCATCTACGTGCGACGCGCCAATGGCGAATTCGACGACCTGAACAATGCGATTCTCAAGGAGGCTCAGCAATGATCCGGCGTCTATTGGCCTTTTTTAGCGTCGCGGCCTTTGCTCCAAGTCTCTGGGCGGCCGACGCCCTGACCGGCGAAGTACATAAACAACCCCTCAATGTCTCGGCGATCATCATGTTCGTGCTGTTCGTCGGGGCCACCCTGTGCATCACCTACTGGGCCTCCAAGCGCAACAAGTCGGCGGCCGACTACTATGCCGCGGGTGGCAAGATCACCGGTTTCCAGAACGGCCTGGCGATTGCCGGTGACTACATGTCGGCGGCGTCCTTCCTGGGGATTTCCGCCCTGGTGTTCACCTCCGGCTACGACGGCCTGATCTATTCGATCGGCTTCCTGGTGGGCTGGCCGATCATTCTGTTCCTGATCGCCGAGCGCCTGCGCAACCTGGGCAAGTACACCTTTGCCGACGTGGCGTCCTATCGCCTGGGGCAAACCCAGATCCGCTCGCTGTCGGCCTGCGGCTCGCTGGTGGTGGTGGCGTTCTACCTGATCGCGCAAATGGTCGGTGCCGGCAAGCTGATCCAGCTGCTGTTCGGCCTTGATTACCATGTGGCGGTGATCCTGGTGGGTATCCTGATGGTGCTGTACGTGCTGTTCGGCGGCATGCTGGCGACCACCTGGGTACAGATCATCAAGGCGGTCCTGCTGCTGTCCGGCGCTTCGTTCATGGCGCTGATGGTCATGAAGCATGTCAACTTCGACTTCAACATGCTGTTCTCCGAAGCCATCAAGGTTCACCCCAAAGGTGAAGCGATCATGAGCCCGGGCGGCCTGGTGAAGGATCCGATCTCGGCGTTCTCCCTCGGCCTGGCGCTGATGTTCGGTACCGCGGGTCTGCCGCACATCCTGATGCGCTTCTTCACCGTGAGCGACGCCAAGGAAGCGCGCAAGAGCGTGCTGTATGCCACCGGCTTCATCGGCTACTTCTACATCCTGACCTTCATCATCGGTTTTGGCGCGATCCTCCTGGTCAGCACCAACCCGGCGTTCAAGGATGCGGCGGGCGCTCTGCTCGGCGGCAACAACATGGCGGCGGTGCACCTGGCCAATGCCGTAGGCGGCAGCGTGTTCCTCGGCTTCATCTCGGCGGTGGCCTTCGCCACTATCCTGGCGGTGGTGGCTGGCCTGACCCTGGCCGGTGCCTCGGCGGTTTCCCATGACCTGTACGCTAGCGTGATCAAGAAGGGCAAGGCCAACGAGAAGGATGAAATCCGCGTCTCGAAGATCACCACCGTGTGCCTGGGTGTGCTGGCGATTGCCTTGGGCATCCTGTTCGAGAGCCAGAACATCGCGTTCATGGTCGGCCTGGCGTTCTCCATCGCGGCGAGCTGCAACTTCCCGGTACTGCTGCTTTCCATGTACTGGAAGAAGCTCACCACCCGCGGTGCGATGATTGGCGGCTGGCTGGGCCTGGTCAGTGCCGTGGGCCTGATGATCCTCGGCCCGACCATCTGGGTGCAGATCATGGGGCATGAGAAAGCCATCTTCCCTTACGAGTACCCGGCGCTGTTCTCGATGATCATTGCCTTTATCGGGATCTGGTTCTTCTCCATCACCGACAAGTCCACTGCGGCTGACAATGAGCGGGCGCTGTTCTTCCCGCAATTCGTACGCTCGCAGACCGGCCTGGGCGCCAGCGGGGCGGTATCGCACTAAGGCCTTTGGGTATCGGCTTCTATATATAAGCTGAGTTGCAAACCAATGCCCCTGTCGAAAGACGGGGGCATTTTTATTGGTTCCAGGAATGGGCCGTCCCTTGTAGCCGCTGGCGCAGCCTGCGATCGAGCGCGCAGCGCTCGCAAGCTCTTCAGTGAGAGGGGGATGGAGTTGGCGTTCCATATCCGCTGTGCGGCCGAACACAGGCTGCTACAGGGAAATGGCGGGGGAGGGGAGCATAAACAAATACGGCCTCTATAAAGAGGCCGTATCCGCTGCAGTCAAGACGTTAGCGCAAGGCAACAGGTCTTACTTGCGGTCTTCCAGCTTGGTGATGTCGCGCGACTCGTAGCCGGTGTACAGCTGGCGAGGGCGGCCGATCTTGTAAGGGCTGGAGAGCATTTCTTTCCAGTGCGAGATCCAGCCGACGGTACGCGCCAGGGCGAAGATCACGGTGAACATGCTGGTTGGAATGCCGATGGCCTTGAGGATGATCCCCGAGTAGAAGTCGACGTTCGGGTACAGCGAGCGTTCGATGAAGTACGGGTCGGTCAGGGCGATCTCTTCCAGGCGCATGGCCAGTTCGAGTTGTTTGTCGTGCTTGATGCCCAGCTCTTTCAGCACTTCGTCGCAGGTCTGCTTCATGACGGTGGCGCGTGGGTCACGGTTCTTGTAGACGCGGTGACCGAAGCCCATCAGCTTGAACGGATCGCTCTTGTCCTTGGCCTTGGCGATGAACTTGTCGATGTTCGAGACATCGCCAATTTCGTCGAGCATGGTCAGTACCGCTTCGTTGGCGCCGCCGTGAGCCGGGCCCCAGAGTGCGGCGATACCGGCAGCGATACAGGCGAACGGGTTGGCGCCCGAGGAGCCTGCCAGGCGTACGGTGGAGGTCGATGCGTTCTGCTCGTGGTCGGCATGGAGGATGAAGATCCGGTCCATTGCCTTGGCCAGCACCGGGCTGATCGGTTTGATCTCGCACGGGGTGTTGAACATCATGTGCAGGAAGTTTTCCGCGTACGACAGGTCGTTGCGCGGGTACATCATGGGTTGGCCCATGGAGTACTTGTAAACCATCGCGGCCAGGGTCGGCATCTTGGCAACCAGGCGGATCGCGGAGATTTCGCGATGCTGCGGGTTATTGATGTCCAGGGAGTCGTGGTAGAAGGCCGAGAGGGCACCGACTACGCCGCACATGACGGCCATCGGGTGGGCGTCGCGACGGAAGCCGTTGAAGAAAGTCTTCAGCTGCTCGTGAACCATGGTGTGGTTCTTCACGTTGCTGACGAACTGGGCTTTCTGTTCTGCGGTCGGCAGTTCGCCGTTGAGCAGCAGGTAGCAGGTTTCCAGGTAGTCCGACTTTTCAGCCAACTGTTCGATCGGGTAGCCGCGGTGCAACAGAATGCCGTTGTCGCCGTCGATATAGGTGATTTTCGACTCGCAGGAGGCGGTCGACATGAAACCCGGGTCAAAGGTGAAGCGGCCCGTGGCCGTCAAGCCCCGAACATCGATTACATCGGGACCAACGGTGCCGGTTAAAATGGGCAGCTCGACGGGGGCTGCGCCCTCGATGATCAACTGCGCTTTTTTGTCAGCCATGTGGCCTCCTATTTATGCTTGAAATCATCAGACAGACCCCCCACGCAGGGCCCGCACCACTATAGTGAGATAAATCCGAATGTCAATTTGCCTAAAGTCTTGCCCCAGAAGGCTTTAACCGTACTTTTTCCTCGAAATTCCCCGCCATTTACGCCTTTTATCCGCCTAACGCAATGAGCTATTAGGGGAAGGTGATTGCGTTGTCATTAGTAGCCTAACTGTCTATACTCGGCCACCGACCGCCATGGGCTTTCGGGCCCGGTTTGATGGGGGTCGTCACTCCCTGGGTGGTGGGTACCTGACCAGTGCACTCCCCAACAACTTTGCCCTGATTGTTAGGGGCTCTTCAGTGTGAAAAAAGCCGTGAATAGCCAACGACCTGTAAACCTAGACCTAAGGACCATCAAACTCCCAGTCACTGCTTACACGTCCATCCTTCACCGTATTTCCGGTGTCATCCTCTTTGTGAGCCTTGCCATCATGCTTTATGCATTGGACAAGTCGCTCAGCTCCGAGGAAGGCTTCGGCGAGGTGAAAGCGTGTCTGACCAGTCCGCTAGCCAAGCTAGTGATTTGGGGCATCCTGTCCGCCTTGCTGTATCACTTGGTTGCCGGTGTGCGCCATTTGATCATGGACATGGGCATCGGTGAGACGCTGGAAGGCGGCAAGCTGGGCTCTAAAATCGTTATCGCCGTATCCGTGGTGGTAATCGTTCTGGCAGGAGTTTGGATATGGTAACTAACGTCACGAACCTGTCGCGTTCGGGCCTCTATGACTGGATGGCACAACGTGTGTCTGCGGTCGTTCTCGCGGCTTATTTCATCTTCCTGATCGGATACCTCGTTGCGAACCCGGGCCTTGGCTACGAGCAATGGCACGCACTGTTCTCCAACAACTGGATGCGTATCTTCAGCCTGCTGGCCATGGTTGCTCTGGGCGCTCACGCCTGGGTCGGCATGTGGACCATTTCGACCGACTACCTGACGCCGATGGCGCTGGGCAAATCGGCGACTGCAGTACGTTTCCTTTTCCAGGCAGTATGCGGCGTTGCAATGTTCGCCTACTTCGTCTGGGGTGTGCAGATTCTCTGGGGTATCTGATTCATGGCTAACATTCCAACGATTTCTTTCGACGCCATCATCATTGGTGGCGGCGGCGCCGGCATGCGTGCCGCATTGCAGCTGGCCCAGGGCGGCCACAAGACTGCAGTGATCACCAAGGTGTTCCCGACCCGCTCGCACACTGTGTCGGCTCAGGGCGGCATCACCTGCGCCATCGCGTCGGCCGACCCGAACGATGACTGGCGCTGGCACATGTACGATACCGTCAAGGGTTCCGACTATATCGGTGACCAGGACGCTATCGAATACATGTGTCAGGAAGGCCCGGCCGCGGTTTTCGAACTGGACCACATGGGTCTGCCGTTCTCCCGCACCGAAACCGGTCGTATCTACCAGCGTCCTTTCGGCGGTCAGTCCAAGGATTACGGTAAAGGCGGCCAGGCTGCCCGTACCTGCGCAGCTTCCGACCGTACCGGTCACGCGCTGCTGCACACCCTTTATCAGGGCAACCTGAAAGCCGGCACCACCTTCCTGAACGAGTACTACGCCGTTGACCTGGTGAAGAACCAGGAAGGCGCGTTCGTCGGTGTGATCGCGATCTGCATCGAAACCGGCGAAACCACCTACATCCGCGCGAAAGCCACCGTATTGGCGACCGGCGGCGCGGGTCGTATCTACGCATCCACCACCAACGCCCTGATCAACACCGGTGACGGTGTCGGCATGGCGCTGCGTGCCGGCGTGCCGGTACAAGACATTGAAATGTGGCAGTTCCACCCGACCGGCATCGCCGGCGCCGGTGTACTGGTGACCGAAGGTTGCCGTGGTGAAGGTGGTTACCTGATCAACAAGCACGGCGAGCGTTTCATGGAGCGTTATGCTCCGAACGCCAAGGACCTTGCCGGTCGTGACGTTGTTGCCCGTTCGATGGTTAAAGAAATCATCGCCGGCAACGGTTGTGGTCCGAATGGCGACCACGTGATGCTCAAGCTCGACCACCTGGGCGAGGAAGTGCTGCACAGCCGTCTGCCAGGCATCTGCGAACTGTCCAAGACTTTCGCTCACGTTGACCCGGTGGTTGCTCCAGTACCAGTAGTTCCAACTTGCCACTATATGATGGGCGGCGTGCCGACCAACATTCATGGCCAGGCAATCACCCAGAACGCCGAAGGCGTGGATGAGATCATCCACGGTCTGTTCGCTGTGGGCGAAGTGGCTTGTGTATCGGTTCACGGTGCCAACCGCCTGGGCGGCAACTCGCTGCTCGACCTGGTGGTATTCGGCCGCGCTGCCGGCCTGCACTTGGAAAAAGCCTTGACCGACGGCATCGAATACGATGACGCGACCGACGCCAACATCGAGGCTGCACTGGCACGCCTGAACGCTCTCAACGAGCGTACTGATGGCGAAGATGTGGCTACCCTGCGTCGCGAGCTGCAAAGCTGCATGCAGAACTACTTCGGCGTATTCCGTACCGGCGAATACATGCAGAAGGGCATTGCCCAGCTGGCCGAGCTGCGTACCCGTATCGCCAACGTCAAGATCAACGACAAGTCGCAGGCGTTCAACACTGCCCGTATCGAAGCACTGGAACTGCAGAACCTGCTGGAAGTGGCCGAAGCCACCGCCATCGCTGCCGAAGTGCGCAAAGAGTCCCGCGGCGCTCATGCCCGTGAAGACTTCGAAGACCGCGACGACGAAAACTGGCTGTGCCACACCCTGTACTTCCCGGGTGAGAAGCGCGTTGCCAAGCGTGCCGTTAACTTCTCGCCGAAGACTGTTCCGACTTTTGAACCAAAAGTCCGGACTTACTAAAGGGTGATCGATATGTTGCAAGTCGAAGTTTATCGTTACAACCCTGACACCGACTCCGCGCCGAAAACCCAGGTTTTCCAGGTCGACACCGGTGGCAAGGATCTGATGGTGCTGGACGTACTGGCGCTGATCAAAGAGCAGGACGAAGGTTTCTCCTATCGTCGCTCCTGCCGTGAAGGCGTTTGCGGTTCCGACGGCATGAACATCAACGGCAAGAACGGCCTGGCGTGCATCACGCCGCTGTCTGCCGTGGTAAAGAACAACAAGCTGGTTGTTCGTCCGCTGCCAGGTTTGCCGGTTATCCGTGACCTGGTCGTCGATATGAGCATCTTCTACAAGCAATACGAGAAGGTGAAGCCATTCCTGCAGAACGACACGCCGGCTCCGGCCATCGAACGTCTGCAGTCCCCTGAAGAGCGCGAAAAGCTCGATGGTCTGTACGAGTGCATCCTGTGCGCTTGCTGCTCGACTTCCTGCCCGTCCTTCTGGTGGAACCCGGACAAGTTCCTGGGTCCAGCTGCACTGCTGCAAGCCTATCGCTTCCTGGCAGACAGCCGCGACACCAAGACGTCCGAGCGTCTGGCTTCGCTGGATGATCCGTTCAGCGTATTCCGCTGCCGCGGCATCATGAACTGCGTCAACGTTTGTCCGAAAGGCCTGAACCCGACTAAGGCCATCGGTCACATACGTAACATGCTGCTCTCGAGCGGCGTGTGATTCAGCTGCTGTAACCCAGCTGTGTTGTAAAGGCAGGACCGCTGTACCCGTAGAGGCTACGGCGCAGGCTTCAACCGGCGCCGTAGTTTTAAGCTGAGCAGCAGCTCACAAAGTTGCCGCTCGTATTTTGAAGAAATGAGACAAGCAGGGGCATCCGGGCTGGTACCCGGACTATCAGCGTGATCCTAAGTGGCTTGTTTTGGTCGCTGCACTCGGACTTTTGCAAGTTTGCTCGGTGTCTTCGCCGGTGGTGTTCCCCTAACCGAGGGTGACCAAGCATGCAAGAAAGCGTGATGCAGCGCATGTGGAACAGCGCCTACCTATCCGGTAGTAACGCTGCCTATGTGGAAGAGCTCTACGAGCTCTACCTGCACGACCCTAACGCTGTGCCAGAAGAGTGGCGCACTTACTTCCAGAAGTTGCCTACCGACGGCAGCACTGCCATCGATGTTTCGCACTCGACAATCCGCGATCATTTCGTGTTGCTGGCAAAGAACCAGCGCCGCGCCCAGCCGGTATCCGCCGGTAGCGTGAGCAGCGAGCACGAGAAGAAGCAAGTTGAAGTGCTGCGATTGATCCAGGCCTACCGTATGCGTGGCCACCAGGCAGCCCAGCTTGACCCGCTGGGGCTGTGGCAGCGTCCTGCACCTGCAGACCTGTCAATCAATCATTACGGCTTGACCAATGCCGATCTTGATACGACCTTCCGTGCCGGCGACCTGTTCATCGGCAAAGAGGAAGCGAGCCTACGCGAAATTCACGAAGCGTTGCAGCAGACATATTGCCGCACCATCGGCGCTGAATTTACGCACATCACCGATTCCGAGCAGCGCCAGTGGTTCCAGCAGCGTCTGGAAAGCGTGCGCGGCCGTCCGACCTACTCCACGGATATCAAGGGTCACCTGCTCGAGCGCGTCACCGCAGCTGAAGGCCTCGAAAAATACCTGGGCACCAAGTACCCGGGCACCAAGCGTTTCGGCCTGGAAGGCGGCGAAAGCCTGATCCCGATGCTCGACGAGCTGATCCAGCGTTCCGGTTCCTACGGCACCAAGGAAGTCGTGATCGGCATGGCCCACCGTGGTCGCCTCAACGTCCTGGTCAACACCTTCGGCAAGAACCCGCGCGAGCTGTTCGACGAGTTCGAAGGCAAGAAGAAGGTCGAGCTGGGCTCCGGTGACGTGAAATACCACCAGGGCTTCTCGTCCAACGTGATGACCACCGGCGGTGAAGTTCACCTGGCCATGGCCTTCAACCCGTCCCACCTGGAAATCGTTTCGCCAGTGGTCGAGGGTTCGGTGCGCGCCCGCCAGGATCGTCGCAACGACCAGACCGGTGACAAGGTTCTGCCAATCTCCATCCACGGTGACGCTGCATTCGCAGGTCAAGGCGTGGTGATGGAAACCTTCCAGATGTCGCAGACCCGCGGTTTCAAGACCGGCGGTACCGTGCACATCGTGATCAACAACCAGGTCGGTTTCACCATCAGCAACCCGCTGGACTCGCGTTCCACCGAGTACGCCACCGACGTCGCGAAAATGATCCAGGCGCCGATCCTCCATGTGAATGGTGATGATCCGGAAGCCGTACTGTTCGTGACCCAGCTGGCCATCGACTACCGCATGCAGTACAAGCGCGATGTGGTGATCGACCTGGTCTGCTACCGTCGTCGCGGCCACAACGAAGCGGACGAGCCAAGCGGCACCCAGCCTCTGATGTACCAGCAGATCGCCAAACAGCGCACCACCCGTGAGCTGTATGCCGATCGTCTGGTCCAGGCCAACGTGCTCGACGCCGAGCGTGTTCAGGCGAAAGTCGACGAATACCGCAACGCGCTGGACAACGGCCTGCACGTCGTGAAGAGCCTGGTCAAAGAGCCGAACAAAGAGCTGTTCGTGGACTGGCGTCCATATCTGGGCCACGCCTGGACTGCGCGTCACGACACCACCTTCGATCTGAAGACCCTGCAGGAACTGTCCGCCAAGCTGCTGGAGCTGCCGGAAGGCTTCGTGGTTCAGCGCCAGGTCGCGAAGATCTACGAAGACCGTCAGAAGATGCAAGCCGGCGGCCTGCCGATCAACTGGGGTTATGCCGAAACCATGGCATACGCGACCCTGGCGTTCGAAGGTCACCCGATCCGCATGACCGGCCAGGACATCGGCCGCGGTACGTTCTCGCACCGTCATGCGGTCCTGCACAACCAGAAAGACGCCAGCACCTACATTCCGCTGCAGCACCTGTACGAAGGCCAGCCACGTTTCGATCTGTACGATTCGTTCCTGTCCGAAGAAGCCGTACTGGCGTTCGAATACGGTTACTCGACCACCACGCCAAACGCGCTGGTGATCTGGGAAGCCCAGTTCGGCGACTTCGCCAACGGTGCCCAGGTGGTGATCGACCAGTTCATCACCAGTGGCGAGCACAAGTGGGGCCGTCTCTGCGGTCTGACCATGCTGCTGCCGCACGGTTATGAAGGTCAGGGTCCGGAGCACTCTTCGGCTCGTCTGGAGCGTTACCTGCAGTTGTGCGCCGAGCACAACATCCAGGTCTGCATGCCGACCACCCCGGCCCAGATCTACCACCTGCTGCGTCGTCAGGTGATTCGCCCGCTGCGCAAGCCGCTGGTGGTCCTGACTCCGAAATCGCTGCTGCGTCACAAACTGGCCATCTCGACCCTGGAAGATCTGGCGGAAGGTTCGTTCCAGACCGTTATTCCGGAAATCGATGCCCAGGATCCAAAAGGCGTGAATCGTCTGGTTCTGTGCAGCGGCAAGGTCTACTACGACCTGCTGGAAAAACGCCGTGCCGAAGGCCGCGACGACATCGCCATCGTGCGTATCGAGCAACTGTACCCGTTCCCTGAGGACGACTTGAACGAAGTCCTGGCTCCGTACACCAACCTCAAACATGTCGTTTGGTGTCAGGAAGAGCCGATGAACCAGGGTGCCTGGTACTGCAGCCAGCACCACATGCGCCGCATCGTTGGTAATCACGACAAGTCGCTCGTACTCGAGTACGCGGGCCGTGAAGCCTCGGCTGCACCTGCATGCGGTTACGCATCGATGCACGCCGAGCAGCAGGAAAAACTGCTGCAAGATGCTTTCACTGTTTAACGCCTTCGCGCACCTGAAACCGAATTTAAGGAACCACAGATAATGGCTATCGAGATCAAAGCCCCCACTTTCCCGGAATCGGTTGCCGATGGCACCGTTGCCACCTGGCACAAAAAACCGGGCGACGCCGTCAAGCGCGACGAACTGATCGTCGACATCGAAACCGACAAGGTCGTGCTGGAAGTTCTGGCCACCGCTGACGGCGTGCTGGGCGCTATCGTCAAGAACGAAGGCGATACCGTTCTGTCCGACGAAGTACTGGGCTCCATCGCTGAAGGCGCTGCCGCTGCCGCTGCTCCAGCCGCTGCCGCACCAGCTGCCGCTCAGGCCGCAGCGCCTGCCGCCGAAGGCGAAGACGATCCAATCGCTGCTCCAGCCGCGCGCAAGCTGGCTGAAGAGAACGGCATCAACATCGCCTCCGTTGCCGGTACCGGCAAAGGCGGTCGTGTGACCAAGGAAGACGTGGTTGCAGCCGTTGCTGCCAAGAAAGCCGCTCCGGCTGCCGCGCCTGCCAAGGCTGCTGCTCCAGCCGCCGCTGCTCCGGTATTCGCTGCCGGCGACCGCGTCGAGAAGCGCGTTCCAATGACCCGTCTGCGTGCCAAGGTTGCCGAGCGTCTGGTCGAAGCCCAGTCGAACATGGCGATGCTGACCACTTTCAACGAAGTCGACATGACCGAAGTCATGGCCCTGCGTTCGAAGTACAAGGATCTGTTCGAGAAGTCCCACAACGGCGTACGCCTGGGCTTCATGTCGTTCTTCGTCAAGGCTGCCACCGAAGCGCTGAAGCGTTTCCCGGCGGTCAACGCCTCGATCGACGGCTCCGACATCGTTTACCACGGCTACGCCGACATCGGTGTTGCCGTCTCCAGCGACCGCGGTCTGGTGGTTCCGGTTCTGCGTAACGCCGAACTGATGAGCCTGGCTGAAATCGAAGGCGGCATCGCCACCTTCGGCAAGAAAGCCCGTGACGGCAAACTGTCGATGGAAGAAATGACCGGCGGTACTTTCACCATCACCAACGGTGGTACTTTCGGTTCGATGATGTCGACTCCGATCGTCAACCCGCCGCAAGCGGCGATCCTGGGCATGCACAACATTCTGCAGCGTCCTATGGCGATCAACGGTCAGGTGGTTATCCGTCCGATGATGTACCTGGCTCTGTCCTACGATCACCGTTTGATCGACGGCAAAGAAGCAGTGACCTTCCTGGTTACCATCAAGAACCTGCTGGAAGACCCGGCTCGTCTGCTGCTGGATATCTGATTTCGTAGCATGGGCCGATCAGCGATGATCGGCCTTTCGCCGAAACGAACAGCTTCGTCCCACGACGGCCTCCACAAGAGGCCGTCCGGTTTGATTCGAGAAGGAATGACACATGACTCAGAAATTCGACGTGGTAGTGATTGGCGCAGGCCCTGGCGGCTATGTAGCTGCCATTAAAGCTGCGCAACTCGGCCTCACGACTGCCTGCATCGAGAAATATACCGACAAGGAGGGCAAGCTGGCCCTCGGCGGTACTTGCCTGAACGTCGGCTGCATCCCTTCCA
Organism: Pseudomonas sp. GW531-T4; assembly: GCF_017349615.1. NCBI lineage: Bacteria > Pseudomonadati > Pseudomonadota > Gammaproteobacteria > Pseudomonadales > Pseudomonadaceae > Pseudomonas > Pseudomonas sp. GW531-T4. The sequence goes on along the minus strand of NZ_JACMZT010000004.1, from coordinate 77,867 downwards.
AGGCGCTGCTGGACAGCTCCTGGAAATTCCACGAAGCCCAAGACGGTTTCGCGATCCACGGTATCAGCCACGCTGGCGTGTCCATGGACGTGCCTGCGATGGTCGGCCGCAAAGCCAACATCGTGAAAAACCTGACCAGCGGTGTTGCCACCCTGTTCAAGGCCAACGGCGTGACCTCCATCCAGGGCCACGGCAAACTGCTGGCCGGCAAGAAAGTCGAAGTCACCAAGCCAGACGGCTCGGTGGAAGTGATCGAAGCCGAGAACGTCATCCTGGCGCCAGGCTCCCGTCCAATCGACATTCCACCGGCTCCGGTCGATCAGAAAGTGATCGTCGACTCCACCGGCGCCCTGGAATTCCAATCCGTACCAAAACGCCTGGGCGTGATCGGCGCTGGCGTGATCGGTCTGGAACTGGGTTCGGTATGGTCCCGTCTGGGCGCTGAAGTGACTGTCCTGGAAGCCCTGGACACCTTCCTGATGGCTGCCGACACCGCCGTCTCCAAGGAAGCGCTGAAAACCCTGACCAAACAGGGTCTGGACATCAAGCTGGGCGCTCGCGTCACCGGCTCCAAGGTCAACGGCGAAGAAGTGGTCGTGACCTACACCGATGCCAACGGCGAACAGAACATCACTTTCGACAAGCTGATCGTAGCCGTTGGTCGCCGTCCGGTGACCACTGATCTGCTGGCTGCCGATTGCGGCGTGACCCTCGACGAGCGCGGTTTCGTGCACGTTGACGATCACTGCGCCACCACCGTACCGGGCGTTTACGCGATCGGCGACGTGGTTCGCGGCATGATGCTGGCTCACAAGGCCTCGGAAGAGGGCATCATGGTCGTCGAGCGCATCAAGGGCCACAAGGCTCAGATGAACTATGACCTGATCCCTTCGGTTATTTATACTCACCCGGAAATCGCGTGGGTTGGCAAGACCGAGCAGGCCTTGAAAGCTGAAGGCGTTGAAGTTAACGTCGGCACCTTCCCGTTCGCAGCCAGCGGCCGTGCCATGGCAGCCAACGACACCGGTGGTTTCGTAAAAGTCATCGCTGATGCCAAGACTGACCGCGTACTGGGCGTCCACGTGATCGGCCCAAGCGCGGCGGAGCTGGTTCAGCAAGGTGCGATCGGCATGGAATTCGGCACCAGCGCCGAAGACCTGGGCATGATGGTTTTCTCCCATCCGACCCTGTCCGAAGCGCTGCACGAAGCAGCACTGGCAGTGAATGGCGGCGCCATCCACATCGCCAACCGCAAAAAGCGTTAAGACAATAAGAAACCACGGCGGATTGCCCGTCGTGAGCCTTGCGAGCAAGACTCACCGCGGAACGTCCGCTGGACTCGACCTCACGGGAATCTTCAGGCGTCGTGCCGCAGCCCAGGTTGCGGAGGCGGGGCAGGGGAGTCCGGTGGGGAGCGGTCACAGGTGGCGCGGCACTCATCAAGAGCGCAGCGCCGAATGCGCAGTACCTAACGAAGACGGTAAAAAGCATGAATCTTCACGAGTATCAGGGTAAGCAGCTGTTCGCTGAATACGGCCTGCCAGTATCCAAAGGCTACGCGGTAGACACCCCGGAAGAAGCAGCAGAAGCTTGCGACAAGATCGGCGGCTCCGAGTGGGTTGTCAAAGCCCAGGTTCACGCCGGTGGTCGCGGTAAAGCGGGCGGCGTAAAGCTGGTTCGCAGCAAAGAAGACGCTAAAGCATTCGCTCAACAGTGGTTGGGCAAGCGTCTGGTGACTTACCAGACTGACGCCAATGGTCAGCCAGTCACCAAGATCCTGGTTGAATCGTGCACTGATATCGCTAAAGAGCTGTACCTGGGCGCTGTCGTCGACCGTTCGAGCCGTCGCATCGTGTTCATGGCTTCCACCGAAGGTGGCGTGGACATCGAGAAAATCGCTCACGACACTCCAGAAAAAATTCTCAAAGCCACTATCGATCCACTGGTTGGCGCTCAGCCATTCCAGGGGCGCGAGCTGGCTTTCCAGCTGGGCCTGGAAGGCAAGCAAGTTGCCCAGTTCGCCAAGATCTTCGTAGGCCTGGCCAAACTGTTCCAGGACCACGATCTGGCTCTGCTGGAAGTGAACCCGCTGGTGATCAAGGCTGATGGCGATCTGCACTGCCTGGACGCGAAGATCAACATCGACGCCAACGCTATGTACCGTCAGCCTAAGCTGAAGACTTTCCACGATCCGTCGCAGGACGATCCGCGCGAAGCGCACGCTGCCAAGTTCGAACTGAACTACGTGGCCCTGGAAGGCAACATCGGCTGCATGGTCAACGGTGCCGGCCTGGCCATGGGTACCATGGACATCGTCAACCTGCACGGCGGCAAGCCAGCCAACTTCCTCGACGTAGGTGGTGGCGCTACCAAAGAGCGCGTGACCGAAGCCTTCAAGATCATCCTGTCCGACACCAACGTCGCTGCAGTACTGGTCAACATCTTCGGCGGCATCGTTCGTTGCGACATGATTGCCGAAGGCATCATCGGTGCAGTGAAAGAAGTCGGCGTGAAAATCCCGGTTGTTGTTCGCCTTGAAGGCAACAACGCTGAACTGGGCGCTAAAGTACTGGCAGAAAGCGGCTTGAACATCATCGCTGCTACCAGCCTGACCGACGCTGCTCAACAAGTTGTCAAAGCTGCGGAGGGCAAATAATGAGCGTCCTGATCAATAAAGACACCAAAGTTATCTGCCAGGGTATTACCGGTTCGCAAGGTAGTTTCCACACCCAGCAAGCCATCGAATACGGCACCAAGATGGTTGGCGGCGTAACTCCGGGCAAAGGCGGCACCGAGCACCTGGGCCTGCCTGTCTTCAACACCGTGAAAGACGCTGTAGCTGCCACTGGCGCCACCGCCAGCGTGATCTACGTTCCAGCTCCTTTCTGCAAGGACTCCATCCTGGAAGCGGCTTTCGGCGGCATCAAGCTGATCGTCTGCATCACCGAAGGCATTCCTACCCTGGATATGCTGGATGCCAAGGTCAAGTGCGACGAGCTGGGTGTTACCCTGATCGGCCCTAACTGCCCAGGCGTGATCACTCCAGGCGAATGCAAGATCGGCATCATGCCAGGTCACATTCACTTGCCAGGCAAGGTCGGTATCGTTTCCCGTTCCGGTACCCTGACTTACGAAGCCGTCAAGCAGACCACTGACGCCGGTTTCGGTCAGTCCACCTGCGTCGGCATCGGTGGTGACCCGATCCCGGGCTCCAACTTCATCGACATCCTGAAGCTGTTCCAGGAAGACCCGAAGACCGAAGCGATCGTGATGATCGGCGAAATCGGCGGTTCGGCTGAAGAAGAAGCGGCTGCCTACATCAAGGCTAACGTGACCAAGCCGGTTGTTTCCTACATCGCTGGTGTGACTGCTCCTCCGGGCAAGCGCATGGGCCATGCTGGCGCAATCATCTCTGGCGGCAAAGGCACTGCAGACGAGAAATTCGCTGCTCTGCAAGACGCAGGCGTGAAAACCGTGCGTTCGCTGGCAGACATCGGCAAGGCCCTGGCCGAGCTGACTGGCTGGGCTGTCAAGTAAGCCTCGCGCTTAGCTTGCAACTCTGCTGACAAAGGCCACCTTCGGGTGGCCTTTGTTCGTTAAGAGCAGTTGCAAGCCTCAAGCGGCAAGCTGCAAGAGAAGCTTGTTGCTTGAAACTTGTATCTTGCAGCTGCTTTTAATACGTAAACGCGACACGCAAATGTCGCTTATCGGACAGTTCGCCCTCTAACAGTGCGTTTGTCTTACAAATTCGGTAGGCTAGCCGCCTCTTTTGCGTCTGCGTCCCACAAGGAAGCTGCGCGCTAAACGGGTCAGTCCTATACGGACCGACAGCATTTCCCTCACCCATAAGGGAAATCCCTCTCTAAATTCCGATTCAGTAGTGTGGTATTTCCTTAATGAAAGTGTTGAAAGGCCAGGACATTCTGGCACTGGGTTTTATGACCTTTGCCCTGTTCGTCGGGGCCGGCAATATCATCTTCCCGCCTATCGTCGGCTTGCAGTCCGGACCTAACGTCTGGATCGCGGCGCTGGGCTTTCTGATCACCGCCGTGGGCCTTCCGGTGGTGACCGTCGTTGCGCTGGCCAAGGTCGGCGGGGCGATGGACGCGCTGAGCAGCCCGATCGGCAAAATCGCCGGTGGCCTGCTGGCGGCGGTCTGCTACCTGGCGGTCGGCCCGTTGTTCGCGACGCCGCGTACCGCAACCGTATCCTTCGAAGTCGGCCTGGCGCCGCTGACCGGCGAAAGCCCGCTGGCGCTGTTCCTCTATAGCTCGGCGTATTTCCTGCTGGTGTTTTTCATCTCCCTCTACCCGGGACGCCTGCTGGACACCGTTGGGCGTTTCCTCGCGCCGCTGAAGATCATCGCCCTGGCCGTACTGGGCATCGCCGCGTTCGCCTTGCCGGCCGGTGATATCGGTGTGGCGACTCCCGAATACGTCGCGGCGCCGTTTTCCCAAGGCTTCATCAATGGTTACCTGACCATGGATACCCTGGGCGCACTGGTGTTCGGCATCGTCATCGTCAACGCCATCCGCTCTCGCGGTGTCGAGTCGCCACGCCTGATCACTCGTTACGCGATCATCGCCGGGCTGATTGCCGGCGTCGGCCTGGCGCTGGTGTATGTCAGCCTGTTCCGCCTGGGCTCGGGCAGCCACGAAGTCGCGGTCGGCGCCACCAATGGCGCGGCGGTGCTGCACGCTTATGTGCAACACACTTTTGGCTCCCTGGGCAGCGGCTTCCTGGCCGTGCTGATTTCCCTGGCCTGCCTGGTGACCGCGGTCGGCCTGACCTGTGCCTGCGCCGAGTATTTCAGCCGCGTACTGCCGCTGTCGTACAAGACTCTGGTGATCATCCTGGCGGCGTTCTCGCTGCTGGTGTCCAACCTGGGCCTGACCAAGCTGATCGCTTTCTCCATCCCGGTGCTGACTGCCATCTACCCGCCGTGCATCGCCCTGGTGGCCCTGAGCTTCTGCAAGGACTTCTGGCATGAGCAAGGCCGCATCGTCGGTCCGGTGATGCTGGTGTCCTTCCTGTTCGGCTTGATCGACGCCCTCAAGGGCGCCGGCCTGGCGGACTGGATGCCAACCCAGTTGATGCACCTGCCGCTGAGCGAGCAGGGCCTGGCGTGGCTGGTGCCTTCGGTCATGACCCTGGTAGTCGCTGTAGTCTGCGACCGCCTGCTGGGCAAGCGCAGCGAAGCCCTGGCCTAAACCGCTATCTGCCCGATGCCCGTCACGAGCGGGCACCGAGTAACCATAAAAAAATGCCCCGTATCCAGCGATGCGGGGCATTTTTTATGGGCGAGGGATGGTGTCTTTTTTCCTCGATCAACGTCGAAGCAGTGCCAGTTGTATCCGCACTCTGCCAACGCCTATCCGGGAACCTGCATGTCGTTCGTCGAAGCCAACCTGATCCATCTCATCGCCGCCCTCTGGTTTGTCATCTGCTGGGGTGGCTATACCCGCTACGCCACGTGGAAGGGCCGCGACACCGCGTGCCTGGCCAGCGTGCTGCACCTGTACCGGGAAGACTGGATGCGCCGCATGCTGCTGCGCGACAACCGCATCGCCGACGCCAGCGTGATCGGCAACCTGGAGCGCAATGCCTCGTTCTTCGCTTCCAGCACCCTGATTATCCTCGCCGGTATCCTTACCGTGCTCGGTGCTTCCGAGCGTGCGGTGTCGCTGCTGGCCGACATTCCCATGGTGCAGCAGGCCTCCCAGGGCATGTCGGAGATCAAGCTGCTGTGCCTGGCCCTGGTGTTCGTCTACGCCTTCTTCACCTTCAGCTGGTGCATGCGCCAGTACAACTTCGCCGCCATCCTCGTCGGCTCGGCGCCGATGATCGGTGAGCGACATGTTTCCGAACAGGAGCGAAAAGCCTTTGCCCTGCGGGCTGCGCGGGTGATTTCCATGGCCGCCAACCAGTTCAACTTCGGCCTGCGTTCCTATTACTTCGGCATGAGCATGCTGGCCTGGTTCGTCAGCCCCTGGCTGTTCATGCTGATGAGCGCGGGCGTGGTGCTGGTGCTGTACCGCCGGGAGTTTCATTCCGACGTGTTGGACGTGATGGTCTATACCCCTACAGAGGCGCCATTGCCTGAGGCGAACAAGGAGATAGCCTGATGAGTATCGCGTTCTGGTGTGTGTTTATCAGCGCACTGTTGATTTACGTGGCACGGATGCCGGTGGCCAGGGCCATGAAAGAGCAGGGCGGTTACGACAATCACCTGCCACGCCAGCAACAGGCGCAACTTACGGGATTCGGTGCCCGGGCGCTGGCGGCGCACCAGAACAGCTTCGAAGCCTTCATGTTATTCGCGGTCGGGGTGCTGATGGCCCATACCACCCAGACTCAGGGTTGGTTGATCGATGGGCTGGCGATTGTCTTTGTCATTACGCGGGTTATCTATCTGCTGTGTTATTGGGCGGATCTTGCCTGGCAGCGCAGTCTGGTCTGGTTTATCGGTCTGCTCTGTTCAATGTTGCTGATGCTTAGTCCGATTTTTCGCCGCCTGTTGGCTTAGAGGTTATTCCAGACAAAGTAAAGCCCGCACTAGGCGGGCTTTCTTTTTGCTGCACTAAAACCGGATTAGTTGGTTTTAGGAGCGGCTTCCTTGGCAGCTTCTTCAACAGCTGCTTTGCTCGATTCAACCTGATCTTTGGCTGCATCGACGGTTTCTTTTGCGGCTTCGTTCACTTTATCCTGAGCTTCGTTCAGTTTCTGTTGAGCTTGCTCAGCATGTTGGTTGGCATCTTGAGCTTTGTCCTCGGATTTTTTATCGCAGGCAGCGAGACCGAGGGAAGCGGTCAGCATCAGGGCAATAGCTAAAGTCTTACGCATGGGGTGTTTCTCCTTATTGAAGATATCTTCTGGCCTTTCGAGCATGGCTCTACAGGTTAAGTTCCTTGAAAGCTAAAGATATATAAAGTGCCAGCAATATGGAACTTTTACCTGTCTCGTTAACTGAGCGGTTTTGACATCAACTAGAGAATTGCCTTATGGAGCAAAACCCTGTTTTTGAGCGTGCGACGCGGTTTTTGTCGGCGCTGCGCCATTGCCAGGTATTGGCCATGAGCGTGCACAGCGCTTCAAAAGACGGCATCACCCTGACGCTGCCTTACAGCCCGCAGATAGTCGGCAACCCACAGACCGGAGTGATCCATGGTGGCGCGCTGACCTCGTTGATGGACACCGCTTGCGGCATGGCCACCTTGTGCGTCCTGCCGGAGTTCGAAGTCTGCCCGACCCTGGACCTGCGCATCGATTACATGCATCCGGCGGAACCGGGCAAAAGCGTGTACGGCTTTGCCCAGTGCTATCGGGTGAGCAGCGATGTGATTTTCACCCGCGGTTTTGCCTATCAGGACGATCCCGAGCACCCCGTTGCCCATGTGGTGGGCACCTTCATGCGCATGCGCATGGGCAAGGGCATCAAGGGCAGCAAAGGTTTTGCCGGCGCCATCAAGGGTGAGCAGCCATGAGCGACGATTTCCAGGAACAAGTGCAGCGTGCCCACCAGCAGGGCGATTACGCCGCACTGCTGCAGCTGATTCCCTACGCCAGGCTGATCGGCATCGAGTGTTCGCGACAGGGTGATGAGTTGCTGTTTCGCCTGCCCGCCAACCGCGACAACATCGGCAACCCGTTGCTGCCGGCCCTGCACGGTGGGGTGATCGCCGGTTTCATGGAGCTGGCCGCGGCCCTGCATCTGTTGATTGGCACCGGTTCGCCCGGAGTGCCGAAGATCATCGACTTCTCCCTCGATTATCTGCGGGCCGGGCAGTTTCGCGATACCTATGCCAGGTGCCAGGTCTGCCGCCAGGGCCGGCGGGTGGCGAACGTGGCCATCACCGCCTGGCAGAGCAGCGCGGAGGAGCCGATTGCCACCGCCCGAGCACATTTCAAGCTCGAAGAAAGTCCAGGCCCTTGAAATCTCAGGTCTAGCCCCCAACTCTGTGGACATCCCGCCGTAAGCCCTCCGGGCGCGGCTTATGCCATCTGATTGGAGTTTGATGACCATGAGTGTGGAAACTCAAAAGGAAACCCTGGGCTTCCAGACCGAGGTAAAGCAACTGCTGCACCTCATGATCCATTCGCTGTATTCCAACAAGGAAATCTTCCTTCGCGAACTGATCTCGAACGCCTCTGACGCTGTCGACAAATTGCGCTTCGAAGCCCTGTCCAAGCCTGAGTTGCTGGAAGGTGGCGCGGAGCTGAAAATCCGTGTGAGCTTCGACAAGGACGCCAAGACCGTCACCCTCGAAGACAACGGCATCGGCATGAGCCGGGAAGATGTGATCACCCACCTGGGGACCATCGCCAAGTCCGGCACCGCCGACTTCATGAAAAACCTCACGGGCGACCAGAAGAAGGATTCGCACCTGATCGGCCAGTTCGGCGTGGGCTTCTATTCCGCCTTCATCGTCGCCGACAAGGTCGATGTCTTCAGCCGTCGTGCCGGCCTCGCTGCCAGCGAGGGCGTGCACTGGTCCTCCAAGGGCGAAGGCGAGTTCGAAGTCGCGACCATCGACAAGGCCGACCGCGGCACCCGTATCGTCCTGCACCTGAAGTCCGGCGACGACGAGTTCGCCGATGGCTGGCGCCTGCGCAACATCATCAAGAAGTACTCCGACCATATCGCCCTGCCGATCGAGCTGCCGAAAGAGGCAGCTGCCGCCGAGGGTGAAGAGAAACCTGCGCAGGAATGGGAAACCGTCAACCGCGCCAGTGCCCTGTGGACCCGTCCGCGTACCGAGATCAAGGACGAGGAATACCAGGAGTTCTACAAGCACATCGCCCATGACTTCGAGAATCCGCTGAGCTGGAGCCACAACAAGGTCGAAGGCAAGCTGGAATACAGCTCGCTGCTGTACGTGCCGGCCCGTGCGCCATTCGACCTGTACCAGCGTGAAGCGCCGAAAGGCCTGAAGCTGTACGTGCAGCGCGTGTTCGTGATGGATCAGGCAGAGTCCTTCCTGCCGCTGTACCTGCGCTTCATCAAGGGTGTGGTCGACTCCAACGACCTGTCGCTGAACGTGTCGCGGGAAATCCTGCAGAAAGACCCGATCATCGACTCCATGAAGTCGGCGCTGACCAAGCGCGTGCTGGACATGCTGGAAAAACTGGCGAAGAACGAGCCTGAGCAATACAAGGGCTTCTGGAAAAACTTCGGCCAGGTGATGAAAGAAGGCCCGGCCGAAGACTTTGCCAACAAGGAAAAGATCGCCGGCCTGCTGCGCTTCGCCTCCACCCAGGGCGACGACGGCGAGCAGAATGTTTCCCTGGCCGACTACCTGGCGCGCGCCAAGGAAGGTCAGGACAAGATCTACTACCTCACCGGCGAAACCTACGCGCAGGTCAAGAACAGCCCGCACCTGGAAGTCTTCCGCAAGAAAGGCATCGAAGTGCTGCTGCTGACCGACCGCATCGACGAGTGGCTGATGAGCTACTTGAGCGACTTCGACGGCAAGAGCTTTGTCGACGTGGCGCGTGGTGACCTGGACCTGGGCAACCTGGACTCGGAAGAGGACAAGAAGGCCGCGGAAGAAGTCGCCAAGAGCAAGGAAGGCCTGGTGGAGCGGATCAAGACCGCCCTGGGCGATACCGTCAGCGAAGTGCGGGTTTCCCACCGCCTGACCGACTCCCCGGCGATCCTGGCGATCGGCGAGCAGGACCTGGGCCTGCAGATGCGCCAGATCCTCGAGGCTAGCGGGCAGAAGGTGCCGGATTCCAAGCCGATATTCGAATTCAACCCGGCTCACCCGTTGATCGAGAAACTCGACGGCGAGCAGAGCGACGAGCGCTTCGGCGACCTGTCGCACATCCTCTTCGATCAGGCGGCCCTGGCGGCCGGCGACAGCTTGAAAGACCCTGCCGCCTATGTGCGTCGTCTGAACAAGCTGCTGGTTGAACTGTCGGTTTAACTGCGTTGCATAAAAACCCGCTTCGGCGGGTTTTTTCATTCCGGTGTTTTTGAATCAGGAGTCTGAAATGAGCCAAGTCACTGTTCGTTCCCTGGTCTACCAGATTGATGGTCAAGCCTATGAAAGCCGCCTGGCGTTCGATGCCAGCCAGCAGGGTCCGCGTCCGGGGCTGTTGATGGCGCCGAACTGGATGGGGGTCAGCGCCGGTGCCGAGAAGATCGCCGAGGCGGTGGCCGCCAAGGGGTATGTGGTGCTGATCGCCGACTTGTACGGGCAACAGGTCCGTCCGAGCAACGGCGACGAGGCGGGCGCCGCCATGATGCCGCTGAAGGATGACCGGGCCCTGCTGCGCAAGCGCATGCAGGCGGCCTTCGAGGCGCTGCAAAGCCAGCAGGAAGCCGCGGTGGACAAGGCCAGGCTGGCCACCTTCGGTTTCTGCTTCGGTGGTTGCTGCTCCCTGGAGTTGGCCCGCAGCGGTGCGCCGCTGAAAGCCGCGGTGTCCTTCCACGGCACCCTGGATACGCCGAACCCGGCCGACGCGCGGAACATCAAGGGCTCGGTACTGGTGCTGCATGGCGCCTCCGACCCGCTGGTGCCGAAAGAGCAGTTGCCGGCCTTCGAAGAAGAAATGAATGCCGCAGGCGTGGATTGGCAGTTGCTGAGCTACGGCGGCGCGGTGCATTCCTTCACCGATCCGCACGCCAATGTGCCGGGCATGATGATGTACGACGCCAGGACCGCGGGCCGTGCCTTCACCTCGATGCACAACCTGCTGGATGAAGTGTTCAAGGGCTGAGCCCCGGGAACGACAAGCCCGCCTGGCGATGCAATGCGGCTCTCAGCGAGCCGCCTTGTACGCCAGGCGGGCTTTTTTGTGCCTGTCAGCCATTCAGATCCGCGTCAGCGCCTGGGCCAGGTCGGCGCGCAGGTCCTCGACATCCTCGACCCCCACGGATAAGCGCACCAGCCCATCGCCGATGCCGAGCTGCGCCCGGGTTTCCGCGGGAATGCTGGCGTGGGTCATGATCGCCGGGTGCTCGATCAGGCTTTCCACCCCGCCCAGGCTCTCGGCCAGGGCGAAGATCCGCACGTTCTCGAGAAAACGCTTGGCGCCGGCCAGGTCGCAGTTCAGATCGAGGGAGATCATCCCGCCGAAAGCCTGCATCTGCCGTCGCGCCAGGGCGTGCTGCGGGTGGGACGGCAGGCCCGGGTAGTAGACCCGCGCCACCTGTGGCTGGCGTTCCAGCCATTGCGCCAGCTCCAGGGCGTTGCTGCAGTGGCGTTCCATGCGCAGGGCCAGGGTCTTCACCCCGCGCAGGGTGAGGAAGGCGTCGAACGGCCCGGCGATGGCCCCCACGGCGTTCTGCAGGAAGCCCAGGCGCTCGGCCAGGTCGGGGTTCTGGCCGACCACCGCAATGCCGCCGATCACGTCGGAGTGGCCGTTGAGGTACTTGGTCGTCGAGTGCAGCACGATATCGAAGCCCAGCTCCAGCGGGCGCTGGATCCACGGGCTGGCAAAGGTGTTGTCGGCGACGCAGATGATGCCCCGCGCGCGGCAGATGCGCGCGATGGCGGCGAGATCGGTGAGGCGCAGCAGGGGATTGCTCGGGGTCTCGACCATCACCATCCGGGTGTCGTCCTGCAACGCCGCTTCGAAGGCCGAGAGGTCGGACAGGTCGACGAAGCTGAAGCGATGCCCGGCGCTGCGCCGGCGCACCCGTTCGAACAGGCGGAAGGTGCCGCCATACAGGTCATTGCCGGAAACGATATGCGCGCCGGCGTCGAGCAGTTCGAGCACGCTGGAAATCGCCGCCAGCCCGGAGGCGAAGGCGAAGGCCTGGGTGCCGCCCTCAAGGTCCGCTACGCAGCGTTCCAGCGCCCAGCGCGTGGGGTTGTGCGAGCGCCCGTAGTCCAGGCCCTTGTGCACCCCGGGGCTCTGCTGGGCATAGGTGGAGTTGGCGTAGATCGGCGGCATCAGCGCCCCGGTGGAAGGGTCCGGCGTCTGCCCCGCATGGATTACCCGGGTAGCGAAGGCACGCGGCGCGCCGGTTTCATCCTGTTGACTCATGTTAGCGATCTCCGTAAGTGATTGAGCATGTCGACCCGGGTAATCAAACCGTGGAAGCCCGAGGCGTCGGCGATGATCGCCACGAAGCCACGGTCGAGTTCCGCCTCCAGTTCGGCCAGGCTGGCGCTGGGAGGCAGGGTTTCCAGCTGATCGCTCATGGCGCTGGCCACGGTCTGGCGAAAGTGCGAAGCGTCTTCGTGCACGCCCAGCAGGATGTCCGACTCATCGATCACTCCGACCAGCCGCTGCCCGTCCACCAGCACCGGCAGTTGCGAGACGTCGGCCAGGCGCATGCGCTGGAAGGCGGTGAGCAGGGTGTCGTCCGGCCCTACGCTGATCACCCGGCCGTCCTCGAAGCGCCGCGCGATCAGGTCGCGCAGGTCGCCATAGCGCTTGCGCGCAAGCAGGCCCTGATCGTTCATCCATTGGTCGTTATAGATCTTCGACAGGTAGCGGGTGCCGGTGTCGCAGACGAAGCTGACCACCCGCTTCGGCTTGGTCTGCTCGCGGCAGTAGCGCAGGGCCGCGGCCAGCAGGGTGCCGGTCGAAGAGCCGCCGAGAATGCCCTCGGCGCGCAGCAGCTGGCGGGCGTGCTCGAAGCTTTCCTCGTCGCTGATGGAATAGGCCTTGCGCACGCTGGAAAGGTCGGCAATGGACGGAATGAAGTCTTCACCGATGCCTTCCACGGCCCAGGAGCCGGGCGTATCCAGGGTGCCGCTGCGGCTGTATTCGGCCATCACCGAGCCCACCGGGTCGGCCAGCACCATCTCCAGGTCCGGCTGTACCCGACGGAAGAAACGGGTCAGCCCGGTCAGGGTGCCGGCCGAACCGACGCCGACCACGATGGCGTCCACATCATGTTGGGTCTGGGCCCAGATTTCCGGCGCGGTGCTGCATTCGTGGGCCAGCGGGTTGGCCGGGTTGTTGAACTGATCGGCGAAGAAGGCGTGGGGAATCTCCTTGGTCAGCCGCGCCGCCATGTCCTGGTAGTAGTCGGGGTGGCCCTTGCCGACATCGGAGCGGGTGATGTGCACCTCGGCGCCCATCGCCTTGAGGTGCAGGACCTTCTCGGTGGACATCTTGTCCGGCACCACCAGGACCACCCGGTAGCCCTTGGCGCGGCCGACCAGGGCCAGGCCCAGGCCGGTGTTGCCGGCAGTGGCCTCGACTATGGTGCCGCCGGGGCGCAGGCGGCCGTCGCGTTCGGCGGCGTCGATCATCGCCAGGCCGATACGGTCCTTGATCGAACCTCCGGGGTTTTGCGATTCAAGCTTGAGAAACAGCGTACAGGGGCCGGTATCGAAACGGCTGACACGCACCAGCGGCGTGTTGCCGATCAGTTCGAGCACGGCAGGACGGGAGTCGTTTGGCATGTGGTCACCTCGCTGCGCAACGTTGCGCTGGATGGACAGCGACCCACGGCGAATCATCGCGCGGCGGTCGCAGGCTATGCATCGCTTGGACCATAGGCCGGGATCCGGCTACCCGCAACCGCTCGCGCCGGCCGGTAGCTGGTTGCGCAGCCTGGCGGCAGTAGAGCCTGGGCCAGTACTTGACCTGCCCAGGCTATTGAACGCCCGGCGCTACAGAGGGGGACGGCGAGCCTTTGCCCTTGGGCAGTTCGATTCGTTCGCTTTCCCCCGGCACCGTCGGCCAGTCGCCGGCGGCCCAGCGCTGGCGGGCTTCATCGATACGGGCCGGGTCGCTGGAGACGAAGTTCCAGTTGATCCGCCGTGGACCGTCCAGCGGCGCGCCGCCGAACAGCACGGCGTGGCAGTCGCTGTCGGCGAACAGGGTCGGGGTGGTGCCGGCCGGCAGGATCACCAGCGCATGGGGCTCGACGGGCTCGCCGTCCAGCTGGGCGTCGCCTTCGAGCACGTACAGGGCGCGTTCCTCGTGTTCGGCGGGGATCAGCAGGGTGGTCGCGGTCTGCAGCTGTATTTCGGCATACAGGGTCGGGGAGAGCACCGGGACCGGCGATTCCAGGCAGAAACCGCTGCCGGCGATCATGCGGATCCTGACCCCGAGGTTGTCGCTGACCGGCAGGGTCGCGGCCGGGTGATGGCTGTAGTGCCCCGGGCCTTGTTCATGGGCCTTGGGGGAGGCCAGCCAGACTTGCAGGCCGTGCATGCTGAAATCACTGTCGATCAGCGCCTGCGGGGTGCGTTCGACGTGGGCGATGGCGCTGCCGGCGGTCATCCAGCTGACATCCCCCTGGTTCACCACCTGGTCGGAACCGAGGCTGTCCTTGTGCTGGATCTGCCCCTGGAACAGGTAGGTCAGGGTCGACAGGCCGATATGCGGATGCTGGCGGATATTCATGCCCTTGCCCGCGGGGTAGCGGGTTTGCAGCATGTGATCGAAAAACACGAAGGGCCCCACGCTGCGGCATTGGGCCGAGGGCAGCGGACGCAGGATGGGTTGGCCTTCGACGTCCTCGGCGCGAGGGCGAATCACGAGCGGTGTGTTCATGGTGCATTCCAGGCTGATCGGGTTATGCCCGGGAGCATAACCCGCTTGTGCAGCCCGTGGCGCTATTGGCTGAAGGCGCCTTCGGACAGGTGGGTCTCGATGCTCACCTCGGCGGTGGTCATCAGCTTGTGCACCGGGCAGCGGTCGGCGACGCGATGCAGCTCTTCACGCTGGGCGTCGGTGAGCACGCCTTTGAGGGTCAGTTTGACGTGCAGCGCGTATTTGCCTTTCTGCTCCTGGCTGTTGTCGTGCTTGACCTCGACCGTGACGCCGGTGAGCGGAATCTCTTTTTTCTGCGCGTACAGCTTGAGGGTCAGGGCCTTGCAGGCGCCCAGGGCAGCATCGAAAAAGTCGTGGGGTTCCGGCGCGGAACCTTCGCCGCCCAGGGTCTTGGGCAGGTCGGCGAACAATTGGTGGTCATCGATCTGGATGCTGTGGCGGAAACCTTCGCTGGATTCGGTGTTGACGGTGATAGTCATGACGGACCTCGGGCAGTGAGCAGTCGTTGAAAGGTGGTGCAGTTATAGAGCATTACGCTGGTTGTGCGTTCTCCTTTTTCTGAACCGCCGCCTCCGGGGCAGGGTCTACCCAGCGTGAATCGACAGGAGCCCACCCATGCGCTGGATCTACCTGAGCACCTTGCTGTTGCTGCTGCCGAGCGCCTGGGTCCAGGCCCGCGACTACGCCTACAGCGATGCCCACCTGCATTACGTCGACTTCTTCCAGGAGTCGGCGGGCATGGACAAGCTGCTCAAGGCCATGGCCGACAATCGCATCGAGCATGTGATGATTTCCGGTATCCCGGTGGCCAAGAAATGGCATGAAGACGAACCCAAGCGGCCGCGCTATTACGCCGGCGACGACGCCGATGCCTACTGGTACAGCGCTACCGATGTGATTGTCGCCGCCGCGGTGAATCGCCTGACGCCCGAGCAGCGCCGGCACTTCCATCCGTTCCTGTCGGGCTTCAACCCCAACGACAAGAACTCCGAGGCCCATATCCAGCGCATGCTCGACCTCAATCCGGGGTTGTGGCAGGGCATCGGCGAGGTCTTTACCCGCCACGACGACCTGACCGCGCTGACCTCCGGCGATACGCCACGGGCCAATAACGAGGCGATGACGCGGATCTATCACCTGGCGGCGGAAAACGACCTGCCGGTGATGCTGCATTCCAACATCACCTCCAAGCGCGAAAAGAACCCGCTGTACCTGAGGGAAATCGAAGAGCCGCTGCGCAATCACCCTCACACGCGTTTTATCTGGGCCCACGCGGGCACCAGCATGGAGATCCACCGGCACCAGGTGCAGCTGAGTTTTCTCCTGCCGACCCTGGCGCGGATGCTCGAGTCCTATCCCAACCTGTATATCGACCTGTCCTGGAGCGTGCTCAGGCCGTACCTGCTGGATGAGCAGGGCGTGCCCCGGACGGAGTGGGTAAAGCTGGTGGAACGCTTTCCCGAGCGGTTCATGCTGGGTTCGGACGTTGTCGGGCGATTCAACAAGCTGGGACGGGAAATGCGCAGCTTCGATCCCTTCCTCGATGCCTTGCCGGAGGACGTGGCGCGCAAGGTGGCCCGGGACAACTTCCTCGCCGTGCTGCCGCGCACTCGTTGATCCTGGGTGGCGCCAGTGCGCGGGCGTTGCCAAGGCGCTGGCGATGCAGGTTTGTCATCAGCCTGTCATGCCTGCGTCATAGGCTCGCGCCATCTCAATCAAGGAGCGCGATATGCACCTCACCCGTTTAAGCGCATTGGCGGCGCTGATGATGCTCAGTGGCCTTGCCAGTGCTGAAGTCCGTGTCGAAGGACCGGTGGAATATGGTGTGTTCGAGGGGCCGAAGGCCGCGTTGCAGTCGGGTGAGCGGGTGCTGCGGCGCAGCAACGAGAACATCGAGCAGACCGAGATCGTGCCTGCGCGGCTGGGCACCAAGTTCGGCCTGCGTTATCAGCTGGCCGGCAAGGTGGCCGAGGATGTGCCGCTGACCCTGCTGTATTTCACACCGGGTATCCGCACCCCGGATGGCCAGCGTCACGACAAGCTCGAAGTGACCCAGAAACTGGTGCCGGGCGCGCCGCAGGACATCATGGCCTATGAGTTCACCGAGAGTCATGAGGTGATCCCCGGCGAGTGGCGCTTCATGGTGTTCCAGGGCGACCGTTTGTTGGTCCAGCAGCGTTTTACCGTACGCTGAATCGTTTACGCCCAGGCATCGGAGTGCTTGGGCGTTTTGATATCACGTTTTCGTCTTAAGCAAATTTTCCGCGACCCGATACTTTCAACAGCAGCCCGCTGCATGGCGAATGCAGCGCTTTTGGAAGGAACCGGAGAATGAGCATCAGGAGTCTCAACATTGCACCGCGCGCGGGCCTGGGCTTCGGCCTGCTGGCGTTGATGGTGTTCGGTCTGGGGGCGTTCGCCCTGCTGCAGATGGCGAACATGCGCGCGCAGTCCGACGAGGTCGACAACAACTGGCTGCCCAGTGTGATGTCGGTGGGCGAAATGAATCAGGACCTGCTGCGGGTCCGCGCGCTGACCATGCGCTTGCTGCTCAACCGCAGCCCCCAGGCCCTGGCGCAGAACGAAAGCAAACTCAATGAAATCAAGCGCGGCATGACGGTGGCCCAGGAGCGCTATAACGCGCTGATTGTGCTGCCGCAAGAGCGTGTGCTGTTCGATCGCTACAAAGCCGCCGAGAAGCGCTACCTCGAGCATCAGAACCAGGTAATGGCACTGTCGCAACAGGGGCGGGTCGAGGATGCGGTCGCGGTGGTCAATGGCGAGATGAGCCAGCTGGCCGATGAGCTGGCGGGCACCCTCAATGAGTTGGTGGCCCTGAACCGGCACAACGCCAACCTGGCCACCGAGCTGGCCAGGGCGGTGTTCAGCAACGCCAAGGTCTGGGTAGTCGTGATGGTCGTGGTGGCTGGCCTGATGACCATTGTCCTGGCCCTGTTGCTGACCCGCAGCATTGTGCTGCCGCTCTCGCAATCGCTGAACGTGGCCGAAGTGGTGGCCGGCGGCGACCTGACCGAGGACATCCGCATCAGCGGCAAGGATGAGCCGGCGCGCCTGCTGCAGGCGCTCAAGGCCATGCAGCACAGCCTGCGGGAGACCATCCGGCGCATCTCCGACTCTTCCAGCCAGCTGGCTTCCGCTTCGGAGGAACTCAGTTGCGTGACCGAGGACGCCACGCGCGGCCTGCACCAGCAGAGCCAAGAAATCGAGCAGGCGGCGACGGCGGTGAACCAGATGACCGCCGCGGTGGAGGAGGTGGCCAGCAATGCCGTGGCGACATCCGAGGCCTCCCGCCAGTCCGACCTGATTGCCCAGCATGGGCGTGAGCAGGTGCGACAGACGGTACAGTCCATCGAGTCCCTGGCCGACGACGTGACCGCCAACGCCTCCCAGGTCGAAGAGCTGGCGCAGAAGGTCTATGGCATCAGCAAGGTGCTGGATGTGATTCGTTCGGTGGCCGAGCAGACCAACCTGCTGGCCCTGAATGCCGCCATCGAGGCGGCGCGGGCCGGGGATGCCGGCCGCGGGTTCGCCGTGGTGGCCGACGAGGTGCGGGCGCTGGCTCATCGCACCCAGCAATCGACCCAGGAGATCGAGCAGATGATCGGCGGCATTCAGCTGGGCACCGAGCAGGCCGTCAGCTCCATGCAGCAGAGCAACAGCCGGGCCCGTTCGACCCTGGAGCTGGCCAAGGCGGCGGGGGCGGCGCTGGAGGAAATCGCCGGGGCGATCACCCTGATCAACGAGCGCAACACGGTGATTGCCAGCGCCTCGGAGGAGCAGGCGGCAGTGGCTCGGGAGGTGGACCGCAACCTGATGAACATCCGCGACCTGGCCATGCAGACCTCGGCCGGGGCCAACCAGACCAGCGCCGCGAGCCAGGAGCTGTCACGGCTGGCGGTGGACCTGAACACCCTGGTGGCGCGTTTCTCGGTGTAAGGGCTTCGGGAAAACAGTCGCCCAATAAAAAACGCCCCGAACCAGTCGGGGCGTTTTTCATAGAGCGAAGCGGCGGGGCTTACTTGCCCTGCCAGCGCTTCAGGACCAGGGTGGCGTTGGTGCCGCCGAAGCCGAAGCTGTTGCTCATCACGGTGTTGATGGTGGCGTCTTCGCGAGTCTTGGTCAGGATCGGCATGTCGGCCACTTCCGGATCCAGCTCTTCGATGTTGGCGGAACCGGCCATGAAGTTGCCTTCCATCATCAGCAGGCAGTAGATCGCTTCGTGAACGCCGGCGGCGCCCAGGGAGTGACCCGACAGGCTCTTGGTGGAGCTGATGGCTGGAGCCTTGTCGCCGAACACTTCACGCACGCCTTTCATTTCCGCGACGTCGCCGACCGGAGTCGAGGTGCCGTGGGTGTTCAGGTAATCGATCGGTGCGTCGACAGTGGACATGGCCATCTGCATGCAACGGATTGCACCTTCGCCGCTTGGCGCCACCATGTCGTAGCCGTCGGACGTCGCGCCGTAGCCAACGATTTCGGCGTAGATCTTCGCGCCGCGGGCCAGGGCGTGTTCGAGCTCCTCGACCACCACCATGCCGCCACCGCCGGCGATGACAAAACCGTCACGCTTGGCGTCGTAGGCACGGGAAGCCTTGTCCGGGGTTTCGTTGTACTGGCTGGACAGGGCGCCCATGGCGTCGAACAGGAACGACTGGCTCCAGTGTTCTTCTTCACCGCCGCCGGCGAACACGATGTCCTGCTTGCCCATCTGGATCTGTTCCATGGCGGTACCGATGCAGTGGGCACTGGTGGCGCAGGCAGACGCGATGGAGTAGTTCAGGCCCTTGATCTTGAACGGAGTGGCCAGGCACGCGGAAACGGTGCTGCTCATGGTCCGCGTGACACGGTATGGGCCAACGCGCTTGACGCCTTTCTCGCGCAGGATGTCCAGCGCTTCCATCTGGTTCAGGGTCGAGGCGCCGCCGGAGCCGGCGATCAGGCCGGTACGCGGGTTGGAAACCTGCTCTTCGGTCAGGCCGGAGTCGGCGATGGCGTCTTTCATGGCCAGGTAGGCGTAAGCCGCCGCGTGGCCGACGAAACGATAGATCTTGCGATCGATCAGCTCTTCGAGGTTGAGGTCAATGGAGCCGGAAACCTGGCTACGCAGACCCATTTCGGCATATTCCGGGTTGAAGCGGATGCCAGGGCGACTTGCACGCAGGTTAGCGGAGACGGTCTCTTTGTCATTGCCCAGGCACGAAACGATGCCCAGACCAGTGATAACGACGCGGCGCATGCGGATAACCCTTAGAAGTTGTCAGTGGAGGTGAAAACGCCGACCCGGAGGCCTTCGGCGGTGTAGATTTCGCGGCCGTCGACGCTGACCGAACCATCGGCGATGGCCATGTTCAGCTTGCCCTTGAGGACGCGCTTGATATGAATGTTATAGGTAACTTTCTTGGCGGTCGGCAGCACCTGGCCAAAGAACTTCACTTCGCCCGAACCCAGGGCGCGACCGCGGCCCGGCAGGCCTTGCCAGCCCAGGAAGAAGCCAACCAGTTGCCACATGGCGTCGAGGCCCAGGCAGCCCGGCATCACCGGATCGCCTTCGAAGTGGCAGGCGAAGAACCACAGGTCGGGGGTGATATCCAGCTCGGCGACCAATTCACCTTTGCCGTACTTGCCACCCTCTTGGCTGATATGAGTGATGCGATCCACCATCAGCATGTTCGGGGCGGGCAGTTGCGCGTTACCTGGGCCGAACAGCTCACCGCGACTGCAGCGCAGCAGATCTTCCCGAGTAAAGGCGTTTTGTTTGGTCATGCGAGCTCCTCAATAGTCCCATGCGGCAGGGTGGGGCAAATCTTCCCGGCCGATCGAAGCGTTCATGCCTCGAGCCGGCAGCCTACTCATAGACTATTGCGTTGTGGTGAAAGTCACAGCACAAGGGACATGAATGTACACTTGTGCACTGAAATTATTATACAGGCCCTGTGAGGGGCCTGTTCGGGTGCCTAAGACTGCCGCACTTTCGCCCTTCACGCCAGTCGCAGATGGTCGATAAATGGCCGCTACTGCACCCAACGTTGGAGTATTTGCTGCAGATCCGTGCGTTTGAACGGCTTGGCCAGGTAATCGTTCATTCCCGCCGACAAACACGCTTCGCGGTCGCCCTGCAAGGCGTTGGCGGTCAAGGCGATGATCGGCAGGTCGGCGCATCCGGGCAGTTGGCGGATCTGCCGGGTGGCCTCGTAACCGTCGATCAGCGGCAGTCGGCAATCCATCAGGATCGCCTCGAAAATCAGGCTTTCGGCGCTGCGAATGGCCTGGGCGCCGTCGGTGGCGATGCTGACCGTGAAGCCCAGGCTGCGCAGCATGGCCTGGATCACGGTCTGGTTGACCGGGTTGTCTTCCACCAGCAGCACGTTGCGTCCTTCGCCATGGGCATGCCCGCTGTGCACCCGCGGCGCCAGCACCGGCAGGCTTTGCTGGTACAGCGCCAGCGGGATCTCCAGGGTGAACACCGAGCCGCGGCCTTCCTCGCTCTGCGCGCGCAGGGTGCCGCCCATGCGTTCGGCCAGGGTGCGGGCGATCGGCAGCCCCAGGCCGGTGCCGCCATAACGCCGGGAAATCGAACTGTCGGCCTGCTGGAAGGCGTTGAACATCAGTTCCAGGCTTTGCGGGCTGATGCCGATCCCGCTGTCGCGCACGCTACAGGTGAACCACAGCAGTTCATGGTCCAGGGCCTGCCATTGCGGCTCGATGGTGACGCTGCCTTGTTCGGTGAACTTCAAGGCGTTGCCGATCAGGTTCACCAGGATCTGCCGGATGCGCGTCGGGTCGCCTTTGACTTGCAGCGACTCCATGCCGGGCGGCAAGCGCAGTTGCAGGTCCAGCCCGCGCTGCGCGGCGCTGTGCTGGAAGGCCTGGGCCGAGCTGCTGATGAGTTCGGCGAGGTTGAACGGGATGTGCTCCAGCTCCAGGGCCGAGCGCTCGATGCGCGAAAAGTCGAGGATGTCGTTGATCACCTTGAGCAGGTGCTCGGTGGACTCGGAGGCCAGCGCCGCGTACTCGTGCTGCTCATCAGTCATTTCCGTGGTTTCGAGCAGTTGCAGCATGCCCAGCACGCCGTTCATGGGCGTGCGCAGTTCATGGCTCATCATCGCCAGGAAGTCCGACTTGGCGTTGTTGGCCCGTTCCGCTTCTTCGCGGGTCTGGATCAATTGCGCCATGGCCTGGTGCTGCTCGCGGCTGGCCTGCTCGAGGCCGGCGGCGAGGTTGTTGATATGCCGCGAAAGATCGCCCAGCTCGGCATCGTCGACGATCGGCAGCGGAGTCTTGAAGTCACCCTGTTGAATGGCCTTGACCGCGGTACCCATGGCGCTGATCGGCTGCGACAGGCTGGCCGCCAGGCGGCGGGCCAGGAGGAAGGTGAACAGCAGGGCGAACAGCGCGAGGATGCCGGCCTTGAGCAGGATCTCCTGCTGGCGCTGGCTGAAGGCGTCGTTGGACATGCCGACGATCACCCGCCCCAGGTAGTCCTCGTTCGGGCTCACGCTGGCGCTCGGGTCGTCCTGGAAAAAGTCGTTGCTGAGCTGGATGCGTTGCAGGCGTACCGGGGCCTGGAACACTTCTACCTGCTGGGAGCGGTTGTGGGTCTCCGAAGGCTGCTCGACGTACACCAGGATCTTGTTGCGGCTGTCCTGGACTTCGAGAAAGCGCACATGGGGCGTGGCCAGGGTGGCCTTGAGCAGGCTCTCGAGGCCTTCGCTGTTGCCCGAGATCACCCCGTACTCGGTGGCCGGCGCCAGCTGGTTGGCGATCAACTGGCCAGTGTGGTTGAGCTCCTGGCGCAGATCCTGGATCCGCACGAAGGTAAAGAAGCTGATCAGCAGCAGGGTCAGCAGCAGCGCCGGGCCGAGACAGATGATCTGGGTGCGGGTACTGATGTCCCAACGGCGACGGAAGGTCATGGGCGTTTTTCTCCTTCGGCCAGCTGGGTCGCCACCGATTGCTCGTCAATCGGTTCGACACCCAGGGAGCGTGCCACTTGCGGGTTGCTCAACACCTTGAACGGTTGCGGATACAGGGTACGCGGCCAGTGGGTCGTGGGCCGGTCCAGCAAATCGTCGAGCACCTGCAACCAGTCGTCCTGGTCGCTGTAGGTGCTGGCCAGGCTGCCAGCCTTGACGAAACCGGCATTGGGGCCAATCAGCGCCAGCTGCCGGGCATAGCTGCTCAATAACAGGTTCTTCGCGGTTTTCGGGTTGTACAGCTGTGGGTCGTCCAGCCCCAGCAGGACGTCGCTGCTTTTCAGCAGGCTTTGCAGCGGGCGACTGTCATTGGTGTCGTCCCAGCGCTCGGCGACGATTTCCAGCCCCAGGGGATGGGCGGCCTGGTGCAGTTCCTTGAGCAGGAATTCACTGTCGGCGCCGTAGAGCACGCCGATCCGCCGGGCCTGGGGGAGGATCTTGCGGATCAATTGCAATTGCCGAGCCAGCGGCGGGTCGCTCCATAACAGGCTCAGCCGGGGCGAGGCCGTTGCCCCAAGGCGCTGCTGGGCCTGGATCCGGCCGATGCGCAGTACCAGGGTGGCCGGGCCCTGGGTATCTTTCTGGCGCCACTCCAGGCTCGCCGGGTCGAGCAGGATCAGCCGGGTGCCCGCCGGCAATTGACCGGGGGCAGGCAGGTTGGCCAGGAGTTCGAAGCGCACTTCGTCCTGTGGCCGCTGTTGCGCCAGTGCCTGGGCGAAGGCCCGCACGCCGGTGCTGTCTTCGGCGCCGGTCAGCAACACCTGGGCCGCCCATGCGGGGAGTGCACCCCAGAGGCAACAGAACAGCAGCAGGCGAACCCGGAATCGGCTCAAGGCAAGCGTCATCCCTGACTGACGGTGGCTCATGCTAGAACGTCAACTCCGCACTGAAGTAGAGGACGTGTTGCGAGTCATAGTTGTTGTCGACAAAGGTGGTGGGCTCGTTGTCGAGCCGTTGCTGGAGCACGCCGGCCAGCTCCAGGCTGCCCTTGCCCAGGGGGATGCGCTTGGCGACGCGGGTATCGACCCGTTCGAAGCGGTAACCGTTGAGTGCGCTGGAACCATAGTAGAAGAGCGCGCTGGACCAGCCCTGGCCCCAGTCGCGCAACCAGCCCGCCGAGCCGCTGTGGCGCGCGGTCAATTGCTCGTCCAGCGGGTTGCTGGCCTCGGCATCGACATAGGCGTACGTCAGGCGCAGCCGGTCCGCCGGGTCCAGGCGCCAGTCCAGCTGGGTTTCAGTGCCGACGAAGCGTGAGGAGTTGCTGTTGCTGGCAATGTACTGGTTGTTGCGCAGCGGCTCGCTGATCATCCCGCTGATTTCGTCGTAGAACAGCTTCACATCGAGGTTCAGCCCGAGGTCGGCGAAAAGGCCGTTGTAGCCCAGCTCCCGCGAGCGCATGCGTTCCTGGTCGAGGTTGCCCGGGCCGCGGGTCTTGACGAAATACTGGGCGCTGGGCTGGCCGTAGGCGGTCGGGCTCAGCTTGGTGACCCGGTAGCTCCAGTTGACGTTGTTCTCGAACATGTCCGGCGAGCGGATCGCTTCCGAATACACCGCCCGCAGGCCGTGGCGCGGGTTGATCAGGTAGTTGACCGCCACCCGCGGGGTCAGCGAGCTGCCGCTCAGTTGCGAGTCCTCGAACATGGCGCCGCCCTGCAGCAGCCAGTGTTCGGTGGCGCGCCATTCCAGCTGGCCGAACGCGCGCCAGGTGCTGTCGTCGAGGGTGCCGTTGAAATAGGTTTCCGAGTCGGCGCGGTCGTAGCGATAGTTCAGGCCGCTGACCAGGCGCACGCCGTCGGACAGGCTCAGGGTGTCCTGCAGTTCGAGGTCGTAGCGCGATTCACGGGCGCTCTGGTCGATATCCCCGCACACCGTGCGCTTGGCGCCGTCCTTCCATTGCGTCAGCACCTGGTTCGCCAGGGCCTGTTCGGCCGCGGTGCCCGGAGGGGCGCCGGAGCCGGTGAAATTCTCCATGTGCCGGGCCAGCAGTTCGGCGTAGTTCGGGTTGAGCTGCCAGAGGCGGGTCAGTTCCGGGCTGAACGACACTTCGGCGTCACAGGCGCGCCAGTTCTGCTGGCGGTCCCAGTGCTGGGCCGAGCCTTGTATATAAAGGCTATGGTCCGGGTTGATGTCGAGGTTCCAGCGCAGCGAGCCGGCATAGTCCTTGGCTATCACGTCGGAGTTGTAGCCGGCCGAGGTGATACCGGAGAACACCGGGCGGTAGGTATAGGGGCGCTGGTTGCTGCCTTCCTTGGCGCTGAGCTGCCAGTCGATGCTCTGCTGCTCGTTGAGCATCTGGCTGACCGACAGGCTGAAGCGGTTCAAGCGCCGGCTGTCGCGGTAGTCGGCGCCGTTGCGATCGCTGTCGAAACCGTCGTCTTCCTGCCCGGAGAGCGAAAGGCGCAGGTCGCCGCTGTCCCAGCCGGTGCCCTGGCTGGCGTACCAGTCGCTGATACCGCGCTGGCCGCGGGTGACCTTGACCCGCGTGCCGTGGCTGTTGGCGGGCGAGCGGGTAATGATGTTGATCACCGCCATCAGCGCATTGGCGCCGTAACTGACGGTATTGGGGCCGCGGAACACCTCGATGCGCTCGATGTCCTCCATGGTCACCGGAATGTCGCTCCAGTCCACGGTGGCCAGGCCCGCCCGGTACACCGAGCGCCCGTCGATCAGCACCTGCATGCGCCGCGCTTCGCTGGCATTGGTGCCGTGATAGTTCACCGCGGCCTGGTTGCCGTTGATATTGCCGACCATCATCCCCGGCACCAGGCGCAGCAGCTCGCTGATGTCGCGGGCGCCGCTGGCGTTGATCAGTTCGCTGTCGAGCACGGTCATGCTGCCGGGCACGGCCGCGGGGGACTGTTTCAGACGGGTGGCGGTGAGGATTTCCGGCAGCGGCTGGCTGTCCAGGAACAGATCGTCGGCCAACGCCGGGGTGCTGCAAAGCAGCGCCAGCAAGAGCGATGGGCGGGAGAGGGGAGGGCCAGGATACACGGCACAGCCTTGATAACGGATAATTGCCGCGCATGTTAACCGAGATGACCGGGTTTTCCAGTCGATAACCCCGACAATCCGGGGTCTAATCGGCGTTTTCCCGGCATTTGTGCCTAATTGTTCACGGGGCTGGCCGCCGCAGGGCCGCCCCGTATAATGCCGCCATCGCCACTGTATGGATTGACGGATTGCATATGACTGAACAGCGCCCTATCGCGGTCCTGGGAGGCGGAAGCTTTGGTACCGCCGTGGCCAATCTGCTGGCCGAGAACGGCCATCGGGTGCGGCAGTGGATGCGTGACCCGGAGCAGGCGGAGGCCATTCGCATTCATCGCGAAAATCCGCGTTACCTCAAAGGCATCAAGATTCATCCGGCGGTGGAGCCGGTGACCGATCTTCTGGCCACCCTGAACGACAGTGATCTGTGTTTTGTCGCCTTGCCCTCCAGCGCTCTGCGCTCGGTGCTGGCACCCCATGCGCAGCTGCTCGCCGGCAAGCTGCTGGTCAGCCTGACCAAGGGCATCGAGGCGCAGACCTTCAAGCTGATGAGCGAAATCCTCGAAGAGATCGCGCCCCAAGCGCGGATCGGCGTGCTGTCCGGGCCGAACCTGGCCCGTGAAGTGGCCGAGCACGCCTTGACCGCCACCGTGGTCGCCAGTGAAGACGAAGAACTCTGCCAGCGCGTGCAGGCGGCCCTGCATGGCCGTACCTTCCGCGTCTATGCCAGCGCCGACCGCTTCGGCGTCGAGCTGGGCGGGGCGTTGAAGAACGTCTACGCGATCATCGCCGGCATGGCCGTGGCGCTGGGCATGGGGGAAAACACCAAGAGCATGCTGATTACCCGGGCGCTGGCGGAAATGACCCGTTTCGCCGTCAGCCAGGGCGCCAACCCGATGACCTTCCTCGGCCTGGCGGGGGTTGGCGATCTGATCGTCACCTGCTCGTCGCCCAAGAGCCGCAACTATCAGGTCGGTTTCGCCCTGGGCGAAGGCCTGAGCCTGGAAGAGGCGGTGGACCGGCTCGGCGAGGTGGCCGAAGGCGTGAACACCCTCAAGGTGCTCAAGGTCAAGGCACAGGAAGTGGGCGTATATATGCCGCTGGTGGCCGGATTACATGCCATCCTGTTTGAAGGTCGCACGCTGAATCAGGTCATCGAGCTGCTGATGCGCGGCGAGCCGAAAACCGATGTCGACTTTATCTCCCCCAGTGGTTTCAACTGAGCAGGACAGGAGCGAGACATGAACGATACGAATTCCGAAGCCAAGTATGAATCCATCCTCCTGCGTGTGCTGTGGATGCTGGTGTTCGTGCTGGTCTGGCAAGTGGCGCAATTCATCCTCGGCGCGTTGGTGCTGGTGCAGTTGATCTACCGGCTGATCTACGGCTCGCCAAGTGCCAGCCTGATGAACTTCGGCGACAGCCTGAGCCAGTTCCTGGCGCAGATCGGCCGCTTCGGCAGTTTCCACACCGACCAGAAGCCTTGGCCGTTCGCCGACTGGCCGGCCCCGCGCGCCCCTGAAGGCGAAGCGCCGCACGTGGTGCCACCGGCGCCCCATCCGGTGCGCGACGAGGAGCCCAAGCTGTGAAGCTCTGGGTGTTGCGCCACGGTGAAGCCGAGCCGCATGCACGCAGCGATGCCGAGCGCAACCTGACCGAGCATGGCCGCGAGGAAGCGCTGCGCAGCGCCGCGCACCTGATCGGCCAGCCGCTCAGCGCGATCATCGCCAGCCCTTATGCGCGGGCGCAGCAGACGGCGAAGCTGGTGCGCGAAGCCCTGGGCTTCGAAGCGGATATCCGCACCGTGTCCTGGCTGACGCCGGACAACAACCCGTTGTCGGTGGTCGCCCAGCTCGATTCGGCGGACAACGTGCTGCTGGTCAGCCACCAGCCGCTGGTGGGTAACCTGATCGGCCTCCTGCAGCATGGCCATCTGCGCAATCCCCAGCCGATGCACACCGCAGGCCTGGCGGAACTCGAAGGCGACTGGCCGCTGGCCGGCCTGATGACCCTCAACAGCATCAAGAATCCCTGAACCCTGTAGGAGCGAGGCTTGCCCGCGAAAGGAAGCGGCGCGGACTGTCTGAAGCAGCGCGTTCCTCTTATCGCGGGCAAGCCTCGCTCCTACGACGATCTGTGCTTTTCGCTACATTTCTTAACTTGCAGCGTTCCTTTGTGCGTGGAATAGTCGCCCGAGCAAGTGCTTGGTTGGCTAGCCTCACGATCAGAACAAAAACAAAGGAGCGAGTCGCATGTCTGCTGCTTTTCGTTTGCCGCTGGAAGTGTTCTACGAGCGCGAAGCTCGTCATCCCCGCCAACGTTTCCTGGTCCAGCCCCTGGGCGGTGGCCGGGTCGAAGAGCTGACCTGGGCCGACGTCGGCCACCAGGCCCGCTGCGCCGCCCACTGGCTGCGCGCCCGCGAGCTGCCGCCGGGCAGTCATGTCGCGATCATTTCCAAGAACTGCGCCCACTGGATCATCGCCGACCTGGCGATCTGGATGGCCGGTCACGTTTCCGTGCCGCTGTATCCCAACCTGACCGCCGATTCGGTGGCCCAGGTGCTGGAGCATTCCGAGTCGGCCCTGGTGTTCATCGGCAAGCTGGATGACTGGCCGGTGATGGCCCCCGGCGTGAAGCCCGGGCTGCCGACCATCAGCCTGCCGATCTGCCCCGAAGGCCGCTTTGACTTCACCTGGGACCAGTTGCAGCAGTGCTCGCCGATCCAGGACGACCCCAACCCCGCCGCCGAGCAACTGGCGACCATCATTTACACCTCGGGCACCACCGGCCTGCCCAAGGGCGTGATGCACAGCTTCGGCACCCTGGGCTTTGCGGCGACCCGCGGCACCCAGCTGTTCGGCCTCGGGCCGACGGACCGGCTGTTGTCCTACCTGCCGCTGTGCCATGTGGCCGAGCGCATGTTCGTCGAGCTGGCGGCGATCTATACCGGGCAGACAGTGTTCTTCGCCGAGAGCCTGGAGACCTTTCTCACCGACCTGCAGCGGGCGCGGCCCACGGCGCTGTTCGGTGTGCCGCGGATCTGGACCAAGTTCCAGATGGGCGTGTACAGCAAGGTTCCGGCCAAGCGCCTGGACTTCCTGCTGGGTCTGCCGTTCATCGGCAAGCGGGTCGGGCACAAGGTGCTGGCCGGGCTGGGGCTGGATGCACTGCGGGTCGCCTTGTCCGGCGCCGCGCCGGTGCCGCAGACCCTGTTGGACTGGTACCAGCGCCTGGGCCTCGACGTGCTGGAGGTGTACGGCATGACCGAAAGTTGCGGTTATTCTCACATCGGCCGCAGCGGCCAGCATGTACCCGGCTGGATCGGTCGGCCTTGCCCGGACGTCGAGGTGCGGATCGACGAGGCCGGAGAGGTCCAGGTGCGCAGTGGGGCGACCATGCTCGGCTACTTCAAGGACCCACAGAAGACCGCGGAAACCGTCACCGCGGATGGTTTCCTGCGCACCGGCGACAAGGGCGAGCAGGACGCCGATGGCAATCTGCGCCTGACCGGGCGGCTCAAGGAAATCTTCAAGACCAGCAAGGGCAAGTACGTGGCCCCGGCGCCGATCGAGAACCGGCTGGCGGTGCATTCGCGGATCGAGCAGGTGTGTGTGGTCGGCGATGGCCTGAGTGCGCCGCTGGGCCTGTGCGTGTTGTCCGCGGCCGGTTTGCAGGACGCCGCCGGCGGTGCCCGTGGCGGCCTGCATGCGAGCCTGGAAAACCTGCTCGATGAGGTCAACGGCGCGCTCGATAAACATGAACGCTTGCACCGCCTGGTGGTGGTGAAGGACAGTTGGGCGGTGGAAAACGGCTTTCTGACCCCGACCCTGAAGATCAAGCGCAATGTCATCGAAGCCACCTACGGCGAGCGCTTCAAAGAGTGGAGCGAGCGCTCCGAAGCGGTGCTGTGGCAGGATTGAGCGCGGTTAACCCCCCTAAAGGATGCAGTGATGAGCCTATGGCGTACCACCCCGAACATCGAGCAACTGAACGCGATCCAGAAAAACACCATCGGTGAGGTGCTGGACATCCGCTTCGAGTCCTTCGACGACGAATCCCTGACCGCTAGCATGGTGATCGACCATCGCACCCACCAACCCTATGGCCTGCTGCACGGCGGCGCCTCGGTGGTGCTGGCGGAAACGGTCGGCTCCATGGCCAGCTACCTGTGCATCGACGCCAGCAAGTTCTACTGCGTGGGCCTGGAGATCAACGCCAACCATCTGCGCGGCCTGCGTTCCGGCCGGGTGACGGCGGTGGCCAGGGCGATTCATATCGGGCGTACCACCCATGTCTGGGATATTCGCCTCTGCAGCGACGAAGGCAAGGCCAGCTGCGTATCGCGCCTGACCATGGCCGTGGTGCCGCTGGGGCAGACGCCGCCGGCGCGTTGAGCGGTACCCATAGGCTGAAGCGGAGTGTCATCATTCTTGACCGTTACTGTCATTGCCGTCGGGCAATGGCGTGCGGACAATCAGCCATCGTTTTTTGTTCATGAGTTAGCCGGTATGTCGCAACAGGTGTTTTTCGCTCACGCCAACGGGTTTCCCTCGGGGACCTACGGCAAGTTGTTCGCCGCCCTGGCGCCCGAATATCAAGTGGCGCATTTGCAGCAGCACGCCCACGATCCGCGCTTTCCGGCGGACGACAACTGGCTCAACCTGGTGGACGAACTGATCCACCATCTGCAACAGCAGGCCGAACCGGTGTGGGGCGTCGGCCATTCCTTCGGCGGCGTCCTGCACCTGCACGCGGCGCTGCGTTGCCCGGAGCTGTATCGCGGGGTGGTGATGCTTGACTCGCCGGTGCTGACCCGTGCCGATCAATGGGTGATTCGCGCCGCCAAGCGTTTCGGTTTTATCGACCGCCTGACCCCCGCCGGCCGGACCCTGGGCCGGCGCGAGGAGTTCAGCGACCTGGAGTCGGCGCGCAAGTACTTTGCCGGCAAGACCCTGTTCCGTGGCTTCGACCCCGAGTGTTTCGACGCCTACCTGCAACACGGCCTGCATCAGGTCGACGGCCGTTTGCGGCTGCGCTTCGACCCGGCCACCGAGATCAGCATCTATCGCGGCGTACCGCACACCAGCCCGGGCCGCCCCCGGCAGTTGAAGGTGCCGCTGGCGGTGGTGCGCGGGCGTCAGAGCCGGGTGGTGATGAAGCATCACGCCAGCAGTGTCGGGCGCATGCCCCATGGCGAATCCCTGAGCATGCCGGGCGGGCACATGTTCCCGCTGGAGCGCCCGCAGGACACCGCGGCCCTGCTGAAAAAACTCTTCAGCCGCTGGGAAACCCGCACCGAACGGAGCTGCGCATGAGCGCCGCGGTGGAAGAAGTCCGCCTGAGCCTGCCGCATATCGAGCTGGCGGCGCACCTGTTCGGCCCCGAGGACGGTTTGCCGGTCATTGCCTTGCACGGCTGGCTGGACAACGCCAACAGCTTCGCGCGGCTGGCGCCCCGGCTGCGCGGCTTGCGCATCGTCGCCCTGGACATGGCCGGGCATGGCCATTCCGGGCACCGCCCCCTGGCTGCCAGCTATGCGCTCTGGGATTATGCGTATGACGTGTTGCAGGTCGCCGAGCAGTTGGGCTGGAAACGTTTTGGCCTGCTCGGGCATTCCCTGGGCGCGATCGTCTCGCTGGTGCTGGCCGGCTCGTTGCCCGAGCGGGTAAGCCACCTGGCGCTGATCGACGGGGTGATTCCGCCGACCGCCACCGGTGAGAATGCCGCCGAGCGCATGGGCATGGCCCTGCAGGCCCAGCTGGACCTGCGGGAAAAGCGCAAGCCGGTCTACGCCACCCTGGACCGCGCCATCGAAGTGCGGATGAAGGGCATGGTCGCAGTCAGCCGCGAAGCCGCCGAACTGCTCGCGCAACGCGGCCTGATGCCGGTCCCGGGGGGCTACACCTGGCGCAGCGACAGCCGCCTGACCCTGGCTTCGCCGCTGCGCCTGACCCAGGAACAGGCCATGACCTTCGTCCAGCGCCTGTCCTGTCCGACCCATCTGGTGGTGGCGGCCGACGGTATGCTGGCCAAGCACCCGGAGTTGCTGGAGCGGCTACCCTTTAGCCGGGAACAGCTGCCTGGTGGCCATCACCTGCACTTGAACGACGAAGCCGGCGCGAGCCTTGTTGCAGACTGTTTCAATAGGTTTTTCGCCGTTTCTTGACTTGCAGCGGGCAACTGTCGAGGCTGGGCGGGTTGAAATGGGAGACAACCATGATAGATCTCTACACCGCTGCGACCCCGAATGGCCACAAGGTCTCTATCGTGCTCGAGGAACTCGGCCTGCCTTATACGGTGCATGCCCTGAGTTTCGACAAGAAGGAACAAAAGGCTCCAGGCTTTCTCAAGATCAATCCCAATGGCCGGATTCCGGCGATTGTCGACCGCGCCAACGGCGATTTCGCCGTGTTCGAATCCGGCGCGATTCTCCTCTATCTGGCTGAACTCAGTGGGCAGTTGCTGCCCAGCGATCCCAAGGGCCGTTCCCGAGTGATCCAGTGGCTGATGTTCCAGATGGGCGGCATCGGCCCGATGCAGGGCCAGGCCAATGTGTTCTTCCGCTACTTTCCGGAAAAGCTCCAGGGCGCCATCGATCGTTACCAGCATGAAACCCGGCGCCTGTACGAGGTGCTCGACACCCGCTTGCAGGAGGTCGAATTCCTCGCCGGCGACTACAGCATTGCCGATATCGCCACCTTTCCCTGGGTACGCGGCCATGACTGGTCCGGGGTTCCGGTGGAAGGCCTGACGGCCCTGCAACGCTGGATGGCGACCCTCGAGGCGCGACCGGCGGTGCAGCGCGGGCTGCAGGTTCCGCAGCGTACGGATGACGCCAGTGTCATCAAGGGTGCCCAGGCCATGCTGATCCGATGAGAGCATCCATGCGTTTATTCAGTGTCCTGCTGCTGTCCTGTGCCAGCCCCTTGCTCCTCGCCGCCGACTTGCCCGGCAGCCATGACCTGCCGATCGTGCCGCGCATGCCTGACGCGCAGATCGTCGACTACCGTCCGGCGGCCGAGATGGAGCGGATCTATCCCATGGGCTCGATCCGCAAGATCAGCGGCCAGCTGCGTTTCGATGGCCAGGTCGGCGCGCGCGGCACCGCGACGTCGGTGACCTACGAGCTGCCGCCGGAGCATTCCTCGACCGCGGCCTTTACGGCTGCCCGCGAAGCCTTGCAGAAGCAGGGCGCCGAACTGTTGTTCTGGTGCCAGGCCCGGGATTGCGGGGAAAGCAGCCTGTGGGCCAACGAGGTGTTCGGCAACGCCAAGCTGTACGGCGCCGATGTCCAGCAGGCCTACCTGCTGTTGCGCCTGGCCGCGCCCAACGACAACTCGCTGGTGGCCCTGTACAGCATTACCCGTGGCAATCGCCGGGCGTACCTGCATGTCGAGCAGTTCGACGCCAGTACTCCCCTGGGCGAGTTGTTGCCGACCTCGGCTACTCTGTTGCGCCAGCTCAAGGACACCGGCGAACTGGACCTGCCCAAGCTCGGCGGCGAACCCCAGCCCACCTGGCTGACCTTGCTGTCACGCGGGTTGAACCTCGATGCCACCTTGCGGGTCAGTGTTTCCGGGCCGAATGCCGAAGCCTGGCGCCAGGCCCTGATCGGCCAGGGCGTGCGGGCGGCCCGCATGGAAACCGGCGGCAGCGAGGCCCCAGGCCTGCGCCTTGAGCTGCTGCGCTGAACTGTTGCATTGAACGGGCGCAGGCGAACGGGTGATCCGCCTTTCGCCTACGCTTGGTGAGTTGACCTTTCTCGAGATCCTACATGCTCAATAATGATCGCCTGTTGGTGCAGATCCTGCTTCTGGTGCTGTTCGGCGCCAGCTTCTGGGTCATGGCGCCGTTCTGGTCCGCGTTGTTCTGGGGGGCGGTCCTGGCGTTTGCCAGCTGGCCGCTGATGCGCCTGCTGACCCGCTGGCTCAATGGCCGCGAGTCCCTGGCCGCGGCCGTGCTGACCCTGGGCTGGATGCTGCTGGTGGCGGCGCCGCTGGTCTGGCTCGGTTTCAACCTGGCCGACCATGTGCGCGATGCCACCGCCTTTATCAAGGATGTGCAGGTCGACGGCCTGCCCGAAGCGCCGAGCTGGCTGGCCGGCGTGCCCTTCGTCGGTGAACGCCTGGTGGGGCTGTGGGACAGCATCGACCAGCAGGGCGCGGCGATGATGCTGGCGATCAAGCCTTACCTGGGGCAGGTCGGCAACTGGCTTCTGGCTCGCAGCGCGCAGATCGGTGGCGGGATCCTCGAACTGACCCTGAGCATCGTCTTCGTGTTTTTCTTCTATCGCGACGGCCCGCGCCTGGCGGCGTTCGTCCATGGGCTGCTGGAGCGCCTGATCGGCGACCGCGCCGGCTACTACATCGAGCTGGTGGCCGGTACGGTGCAGCGGGTGGTCAACGGTGTGATCGGCACCGCGGCGGCCCAGGCGATCCTGGCCCTGATCGGCTTCCTGATCGCCGGCGTGCCGGGCGCGCTGGTACTGGGGATTGTCACCTTCCTGCTCAGCCTGATTCCCATGGGCCCGCCGCTGGTGTGGATTCCAGCCACCGCCTGGCTGGCCTGGAAAGGCGAATACGGGATGGCGGTGTTCCTCGGTATCTGGGGCACCTTCATCATCAGTGGCGTCGACAACGTGCTCAAACCCTACCTGATCAGCCGGGGCGGCAACCTGCCGCTGGTGATCGTGCTGCTCGGGGTCTTCGGCGGGCTGATCGCCTTCGGTTTCATCGGCCTGTTCATCGGCCCGACCCTGCTGGCCGTGGCCT
The DNA here is from genome assembly GCF_017349615.1 of Pseudomonas sp. GW531-T4. Lineage (NCBI taxonomy): Bacteria > Pseudomonadati > Pseudomonadota > Gammaproteobacteria > Pseudomonadales > Pseudomonadaceae > Pseudomonas > Pseudomonas sp. GW531-T4. The sequence continues at coordinate 43,648 of NZ_JACMZT010000004.1, read as the reverse complement.
ACAGCCTGTTGACCGACTGGAGCGCCAGCCAGGCGCGGGTCGAAGACAAGCGCTGATCCATGCAGAACGCGGGCATTCGTGCCCGCTCCTGTAGCCGCTGCCGAGCCTGCGAGACTGCGATCGACCGCGAAGCGCCGTAAAACCAGGCCATGCATTCTTCCAGGCAGAAACCTGATGCTCACAAACGCAGCATGGGTGGTCTGCCGGAGCTAAGGTGTTGACTGGTTTACGACCGCTACGTCGGAGTGCCGCCCAAGCCGATCGCAGCCTCGCGCTGCTCGGCAGCGGCTACGGTGACGGCGGCGCTCAGGCGGCGAGGTGTCGTGGGTATGTGAGCGTTGTACCGGTCGGTACACACCGGCGGTTCAGACGCGGGGCAGGCGCACCACGGTGGTCAGGCCGCCGCCTGGGGTTTCTTCCAGGTGCAGTTGCCCGCCCAGGCGTTCGGCGGCCTCGCGGGCGATGGTCATGCCCAGGCCGACGCCGCCGGAGTTGCGGTTGCGCGAGCCTTCCAGCCGATAGAAGGGTTCGAACACCGCTTCGCGCTGGTCTTCGGCGATGCCCGGGCCATGGTCGATGACCCGGATCAGCACCTGCTCGCGGCTGTCCTGCAGGCTGATGCGGGCATGCCCGGCATAGCGCAGGGCGTTGTCCAGCAGGTTGTTCAGGCAGGAACGCAGGGCCATCGGCTGCACTTGCAGGGGCGCGCAATGGCCGCTGGTCTGCACGTCGGCGCCCTGGTCCTGGGCGTTTTCACAGAGCGATTCCACCAGCGCCTGCACATCCATCCACTGCACAGCCTCGCTGGTGCGCTGTTCGTGCAGGTAGCTCAGGGTCGCGTCGAGCATGCTGATCATGTCGTCGAGGTCCTGGCGCATCTGGCCCTGCAGCCTGTGGTCTTCGATCTGTTCCAGCCGCAGCTTGAGGCGCGACAGGGGTGTGCGCAGGTCATGGGAAACCGCGCCGAGCATGCGCCCGCGCTGCTTGACCTGTTCCTGGATGCGCCGTTGCATCAGGTTGAAGGTATGGGCCGCCTGCCGTGCTTCCCGCGGGCCGGACTCGTCCAGCGGCGGGCTGTCGAGGTCTTCGCTGAGACGCTCGGCGGCGTCGCTCAGGCGCTGGATCGGCCGGGTCAGCAGCTTGGCGCCGTACCAGGCGGCGATGATCAGCGAGATGAACTGGAAGGTCAGCGGCACGATCGGCCCGCCGAACCAGGGGCGCGGCGGCCGCGGTTCGAAGCGCCCGTTGCCGGGCAGCGGCTGGCCGCTGAACTCGCCGGCCGGCGGGCGCGGGGGCGGGCCGTAGAGGCGGAACCAGAAGAAGGCGAGCAGGTGGGCGAGCACGATCGCGATCAGCAACACCCCGAACAGGCGGCCGAACAACGTATCGAAGCGCCCACGCATCAGCCGATGTCTCGGGCGTCGAACAGGTAGCCTTCACCGCGCACGGTCTTGATCAACTGCGGCGATTTCGGGTCGTCGCCGAGCTTCTGCCGCAGGCGCGAGACCAGCAGGTCGATGCTGCGATCGAAGGCTTCGATGGAGCGGCCACGGGCGGCGTCCAGCAACTGTTCGCGGCTCAGCACCCGGCGCGGACGTTCGATGAACACCCAGAGCAGGCGGAACTCGGCGTTGGACAGCGGTACGACAAGACCGTCGGCGGAGATCAACTGGCGCAGCACGCTGTTGAGGCGCCAGTTGTCGAAGCGGATATTGGCCCGCTGTTCGGTGCGGTCGTCGCGGACCCGACGCAGGATGGTCTGGATCCGCGCCACCAGTTCCCGGGGCTCGAAGGGCTTGGCCATATAGTCGTCGGCCCCCAGCTCCAGGCCGATGATCCGGTCGGTGGGTTCGCAACGGGCGGTGAGCATCAGGATCGGGATGTCCGATTCGTTACGCAGCCAGCGGCACAGGGACAGGCCATCCTCGCCGGGCAGCATCAGGTCGAGCACCACCACGTCGAAGTGTTCCGCCTGCAAGGCCTGGCGCATCGCCGCTCCGTCGGTCACACCGGTGGCGTGGATGTTGAAACGGGCCAGGTAGTCGATCAGCAGTTCGCGGATCGGTATGTCGTCGTCGACGATCAGCGCCCGGGTGTTCCAGCGCTTGTCGTCACCCGTGCCAGGTGCTTTCTGATCGTCATTGAGGGGAGCTGGAGTGTTATGCATGCGTGCGATCATCTGCCAGGTAGGCTGCCTGCCACAAAGAGGGGCGGCGAGGTGGTGGCTTCAGCATAGGCGTCCGGCCCTGGGGCTGGAAGTGCTGTTCGGGAGTGTTGCGGCTGGCGAGGGTAGCCGGGCTGGTTGTTGTCGGCGTGTCGGGAGTGTATCGGGCTCGACACAATTGCCGCCAGGCTCGGGCATTTGCACGGTTTTATCGATACGCAAGCTGCCGTTGGCGATGAATTACCGATCATCGGGTCCCGGAGCGCCGTCGCTTGCGCTACAATCCGCGCCGATTTCGACTTGCCTGAGAGCCCCCTTCATGTCCGCTTGCCAGACTCCTATCATCGTCGCCCTGGACTTTCCCACCCGTGACGCCGCACTGAAACTGGCTGATCAGCTGGACCCCAAGCTGTGCCGGGTCAAAGTCGGCAAGGAACTGTTCACCAGTTGCGCCTCGGAAATCGTCGGCACCCTGCGCGACAAGGGTTTTGAAGTCTTCCTCGACCTGAAATTCCATGACATCCCCAACACCACCGCGATGGCCGTCAAGGCTGCCGCGGAGATGGGCGTGTGGATGGTCAATGTGCACTGCTCCGGCGGCTTGCGCATGATGGCGGCCTGCCGCGAAGTGCTCGACCAGCGCAGCGGCCCGAAACCGCTGCTGATCGGCGTGACCGTGCTGACCAGCATGGAGCGAGAAGACCTGGCTGGCATCGGCCTGGATATCGAACCGCAGGAGCAGGTGTTGCGCCTCGCCGCCCTGGCGGAAAAGGCCGGCATGGACGGTCTGGTCTGTTCGGCCCTGGAAGCCCAGGCGCTGAAGGCCGCGCACCCGTCGCTGCAACTGGTGACCCCGGGGATTCGTCCGGCGGGCAGCGCCCAGGACGACCAGCGGCGCATCCTTACTCCGCGCCAGGCGTTGGATGCCGGCTCCGATTACCTGGTGATCGGCCGTCCGATCAGCCAGGCGGCGGACCCGGCCAAGGCCCTGGCGGCCGTGGTAGCCGAGCTGGCGTAAGCGCGCTTCGCGCTATCGCGAGCAAGCTCGCTCCTACAGGGGACGCGTTTCCTGTAGGAGCGAGCTTGCTCGCGAAACAATCGACCAGCCAACGCCATTCAAAAAGCCTGTCTCAAACCTTCAATACCAGCTTGCCGAAGTTCTCGCCGCTGAACAGCTTCATCAGCGTTTCCGGGAAAGTCTCCAGCCCCTCGACAATATCCTCCTTGCTCTTGAGCTGCCCCTTGGCCATCCAGCCGGCCATTTCCTGCCCGGCGGTGGCGAACTGGGCCGCATAGTCCATCACCACAAAGCCTTCCATGCGCGCGCGATTGACCAGCAGCGACAGGTAGTTGGCCGGGCCTTTGACCGCTTCCTTATTGTTGTACTGGCTGATGGCGCCGCAGATCACCACCCGCGCCTTGAAGTTCAGGCGGCTGAGCACCGCATCGAGAATGTCGCCGCCAACGTTGTCGAAATACACATCGACGCCTTTCGGGCATTCGCGCTTGAGGCCGGCATGGACGTCTTCGCTCTTGTAGTCGATGGCCCCGTCGAAGCCCAGCTCATCAATCAGGAACTTGCACTTGTCCTGGCCACCGGCGATGCCGACCACCCGGCAGCCTTTGATCTTGGCGATCTGCCCGGCAATGCTGCCCACCGCGCCGGCCGCGCCCGACAGCACCACGGTTTCACCGGCCTTTGGCGCACCGACGTCCAGCAGGGCGAAATAGGCGGTCATGCCGGTCATGCCCAGGGCCGACAGGTAGCGCGGCAGCGGCGCCAGTTTCGGATCGACCTTGTAGAAGCCGCGCGGCTCGCCGAGGAAATAGTCCTGCACGCCCAGGGCGCCATTGACGTAGTCGCCGACGGCGAAGCCGGGGTTGTTCGAAGCGATCACCTGGCCCACGCCCAGCGCACGCATCACTTCGCCGATGGCCACCGGCGGGATGTAGGACTTGCCTTCGTTCATCCAGCCGCGCATGGCCGGGTCGAGGGACAGGTATTGGTTCTTCACCAGGATCTGCCCGGCCGCCGGTTCGCCGACGGCAACCTGCTGGTAGGTGAAGGTTTCGCGGGTTGCCGCGCCCACCGGGCGTTTGGCGAGCAGAAACTGGCGATTGGTCAGGGTGGTCATGGCAGGCACTCGAGGATCAATGGAACCCTAGTTGATAGACCTTCAGCCCTGATGCCGCAAGGTTTGCCGCTGTAGCGAATAGGGCGCGATCCAGAGGCGTGATGGTCGTATGGCCGCCTTCATCACCATCGCGGATAAGTGGGCAACCGGCCCTCTGATAGTGCTGCCGCGTGCCCGTTGCCTGTGCCTAGACTGGGCCAATCCGATCCATGCATTCCATCGAGGGCATCACCATGAGCATGACGTTTTCCGGCCAGGTCGTTTTGGTCACCGGCGCAGCGGCGGGTATTGGCCGGGCCACGGCCCTGGCGTTCGCCGCAGAGGGGCTGAAAGTGGTGGCGGCCGACCTGGACGTCGCCGGCGGCGAAGGCACGGTGCAATTGATTCGCGCCGCCGGTGGCGAGGCGTCGTTCGTGCGTTGCAACGTCACCGACGAGGCGGATGTGCAGAACCTGATGGCACAGGTGGCAAGCCTCTACGGGCGCCTCGACTATGCCTTCAACAATGCCGGGATCGAAATCGAGAAGGGCAAGCTGGCGGACGGCACCCTGGACGAGTTCGACGCGATCATGGCGGTCAACGTCAAGGGCGTCTGGCTGTGCATGAAGCACCAGTTGCCGCTGATGCTCGCCCAGGGCGGCGGGGCGATCGTCAACACCGCATCGGTGGCCGGTCTGGGCGCGGCGCCGAAGATGAGCATCTATGCCGCCTCCAAGCATGCGGTGATCGGCCTGACCAAGTCGGCGGCCATCGAGTACGCGAAGAAGAAAATCCGCGTCAACGCGGTGTGTCCGGCGGTGATCGACACTGACATGTTCCGCCGCGCCTACGAGGCCGATCCGAAGAAAGCCGAATTCGCCGCGGCCATGCACCCGGTCGGACGGATCGGCAAGGTCGAGGAAATCGCCAGCGCGGTGCTGTATCTGTGCAGCGACGGCGCGGCCTTCACCACTGGCCATGCACTGGCGGTCGACGGTGGCGCCACCGCCATCTGAGGCTCGCCTGCCTTATCGACGGCCCTGATGAACGAGTATTGCCAGGGCTGTACCGGATCGACCTCGACCATTCTGAAAACGACCTGAACGTAGCTTTTTGCCATTATTCCGACGCCAGAGACTTGTGCTCCAGTGCAGCCCGTTGCGAACCTGCAAAACTGGACAATGGCCCTGTCGCCATTGGGGACTGGAAGGGGACTGAGCGCAATGAATTCGGCCACGAACGGACGTTTTGCCAACCTCGGCATGGCGAAAAAACTGGGTGTCGGTTTCACCCTGGTGCTGCTTCTGACAGCGCTGGTGGCGGCCATAGGCGTCTGGTCCCTGCAGACCATCAGCCAGCGTTTCGATGGCCTCAAGCAGATGTCGTCGCTCAACAGCGGTCTGCTCAAGGTCCGCCTGCTCGAACAGAACTATGCCTTGCACGGCGACGCAAAAACCGCGGACGCCTTGCATGAGGGCGTCGATGGCCTGCTGGGGCTGGCGGCGCAGCTCAAGGAGCGCTCGGCGGCGAACGTGCCGGTGATGACCGACGTCGAGCAGGCGCTGGGGGCTTACCGCAAGGCCTTCGACGAGTTCGTCGAGCTGACCCAGGCCAAGGACTTGGCGCTGGAAATGGCCAGCTGGTCGGTGTCCAGCGTGGCCAACAACCTCGACGTACTGCAGGCCGGTCTGGCCGATGACGGCACCTATACGCTCAAGGAATCCGCCGGCAAGGAGGGCAGCGAGTTCGTCGAGCAGGCCAATCAGGTTAGCCAGGTCTCGCGCCTGATGCTGCAAGCCATGAACGAAGCCCGGGTGCGCCTGGACCAGAGCCGCAAGGGCGAGGAAGAGGTCGAGCAGGGCAAGATCGAGCAGGCCGACCAGGCCCTGGCCCAGGCCGAGCAGCTCAAGACCGTGGTCAAGGACGCCGGTTATCAGACCGTGCTCAACGAGGTGGTCGGGCATATCGGCGGCTTCAGCGAAAAGCTCGCTGAATACACCGGCTTGCTGGCGCAGGAGAAAAAGGTCTATCAGCAGCTGCACGAGCGCGCTGCGCAGGTGATGGAGCGGGTCGACCAGGCGTACGGCGCGCAGGATCAGTCGATGCAGGCGGAGCTGAGAAAGAACTCGCTGCTGATCGTCGCTTCGTCGGCCCTGGCATTGCTGGTGGGCGTGCTGGCGGCCTGGATCATTACCCGTTTGATCGTCACTCCGCTGCGCAGCGTGATGCGCGTGGCGCAGCAGATCGCCGCCGGCGACCTGAGCACGACAGTGGAAGTGACGCGCCGGGATGAAATCGGCCAGTTGATGCTGGCGATGCAACAGATGGGCAGTGGCCTGAGCGGTATTGTCAGCGGCTTGCAGGCGGGCATCGAGCAGTTGGCCAGCTCGGCCCAGTCGCTGTCGGCGGTGACCGAGCAGACCAATCTGGAGGTCAGCAGCCAGAAGGAAGAAACCGAGCAGGTGGCGACGGCAATGAACCAGATGACCGCCACCGTGCACGATGTCGCGCGCAACGCCGAAGAAGCGGCGCAAGCGGCGCAGACCGCCGACGACAAGGTCGAAAGTGGCCAGCAGGTGGTGCGCCAGAGCATGCAGCGCATCGAGCAGTTGGCGGATTCGGCCACCAGTGCCAGCTCCAGCATCGAAAGCCTCAGCGCCGAGATCCAGAACATCGGCACCGTGCTCAGCGTGATCAAGAGTGTCGCCGAACAGACCAACCTGCTGGCGCTGAACGCGGCCATCGAAGCGGCGCGTGCCGGCGAGCAGGGCAGGGGCTTTGCGGTGGTCGCCGACGAAGTGCGGGCCCTGGCCAAGCGCACCCAGCAATCCACCGAAGAGATCGAGCGCCTGGTCAGTGCCTTGCGCTCGGCGGCGCAGTCCTCGGTGCAGCAGATCCAGAGCAGCGGTGAACTGGTCAAGCTGGCGGTCAGCGATGCGCTGCAGACCGAAAGCGCGCTGGGCAGCATCGCCACGGCGGTGTCGCTGATTCAGCAGATGAACCAGCAGATCGCCGCGGCCGCCGAACAACAAAGCTCGGTCGCCGAAGAGATCAATCGCAGCGTCACCAGCATCCGCGCCAGTGCCGATCAGTCGTCACTGGCCATGCAGGGCAATGCAGCGTCGAGCATCGAGCTGGCGCAGTTGGGGGCGGAGTTGAAGGGGATGGTCGGGCATTTCCGGTTGTAATGCCGCGGATGCTTGCTACAGGCTGCGCCGCCAGGGGCGCAGCCTTTATAGGCCGTGCCGTGCGAGTTGCTCGCACGGCTGTTGCCGGTCAGTCGTAAATGGCTTTCTTCTTCCAGTCGGCGTCGGCTTCGACCACTTTCAGGCCTTCGGTCAATTGGTTGACCTCGCCTTCGACCGGCTGGGTGTTGGTCAACACCATCGCGTTGGAGCGGGCCAGGAGTTTTTCCAGGTACTCCAACTGTTCCCGATAGACCGCCGGGTCCGGCTGCTTGCGCAGGTACTGCACGCCACGCTCGAACGCCAGGCGCGCCTGGCCGGGTTGCTCCTGCTGCAGGGCGTACTGGCCGAGATTGTTGAAGAACTCGATGTGCAGCAGCACCAGGATGTGGCGGATTTCCCTGATCCAGTGCTTGGCTTCGTTGGTCGGCAGGAAACCGTCCTGGGCGGCGCGCGTCACCTGCCCATGCAGGGCTTCCAGGAGAAAACGCACGTCCTTGGCCTTGGCTTCGGTCTGGATCGGGCAGGGCGGGTTGTTGACCGGAATCGATTCGCCCTGGCCGACCAGCGCATTCAACTCGGTAATACGTGCCTTGAGCGCGGCATCGGACTTGTTCAGGTTCAACAGGCGCTGAACGACGTTGAGCTCCAGGCGGGTCATCAGCAGCTTGAGCGCCGGCGACATGAACTGGCCGGGGAAGGTCTCGGTGATTTCGCCGCAGCGGCGCAGGCGGTCATTGAGTTCGACCTTGGTACGGGCCTTTTCCAGTTTGTTGTTTTCCACCACATGGTTCATGTAGCCAATGGCGATCAAAAGTACGATCCCGGCTACTACTAGCAGGGTGATCATGAGTGGTGTCACCGTGTAAGACCTCTTTCTGGGGTTCGCGTACGAGTGGCGAGTGTAGTGACTTAGCCTTGGGGCGCCTAGCGCAGGTCGACGAGCAGAAACAGGCCGATTCTCTGCTTATATAGGAAATGTCTGGCTGGTTTCATATTGCCATCACCTATGGATGTGGACTATAGCGCCTTGTCGAGTGTCAGAATATAGGCGTCAAGGCACAGGCTGCACAAATGCCCGAAAGGGCTCGCAAACCACCCCGAAGTCATTGATTTAAATAAATTTATATCAGGGGGTTGACGACCCTCCAATCCATCCATAGAATGCGCGCCACTTGCAGCGTAAAGCACACAGCGAAACGCGGCAGGGAGTGAATGTTGTAGTGTGTCCCCTTCGTCTAGTGGCCTAGGACACCGCCCTTTCACGGCGGTAACAGGGGTTCGAGTCCCCTAGGGGACGCCAATGCGGGAATAGCTCAGTTGGTAGAGCACGACCTTGCCAAGGTCGGGGTCGCGAGTTCGAGTCTCGTTTCCCGCTCCAATTTTAAACGGCACTGCTTTCGGGCGGGGCTGAGTGAAACCAGAACCAAGTCTTCGGATGCGGATCTGGACACCGAAACACACACCATGTGTTCCGGGTAGCGTGTCCCCTTCGTCTAGTGGCCTAGGACACCGCCCTTTCACGGCGGTAACAGGGGTTCGAGTCCCCTAGGGGACGCCATTTGCGGGAATAGCTCAGTTGGTAGAGCACGACCTTGCCAAGGTCGGGGTCGCGAGTTCGAGTCTCGTTTCCCGCTCCAAACATAGAGCTACAGATTTTCAAAGGTCTGTAGTTCATCGAAAAAGGGTCCCATTCGGGACCCTTTTTTCGTTTCTGTCGGCAGTGGCCGAGCTTCGGTCCATTTGTCCCCTGTAGCGCGGGATGGCGCTGTTTTTCCCCTTGTCCTGTACGCTGGCGCAGTCCTGTTCGGCGCCTGCATGCTCCCGACCGTGCGCCCAGCCTTTGTGAGTGCGCGCTTGGCACGGGGTTTGCGACGGTCCGGGCCTGATTGACCATCGATAGCGTGGTGCAACCTTTAAATGAGTATCTGCGTGGCGACAACTAAGGGTAATTGGCGGGCAGTCATTGCACTGGCCTTGGCGGCCTTTGTGTTCAACACCACGGAGTTCGTTCCCGTCGGGCTGTTGAGCTCGATCGGCAGCAGCTTCGATCTGTCGACGGACCGGGTCGGCCTGATGCTCACCCTCTATGCCTGGATAGTGTCCCTGACTTCGCTGCCGGTCATGCTGCTGACGCGCAACGTCGAGCGGCGCAAGCTGTTGCTCGTGCTGTTCGGGATGTTCATTGCCAGTCACATCCTGTCGGGGCTGGCCACGAGTTTCGGCATGTTGTTGCTGAGCCGCATCGGTGTGGCCCTATCCCATGCGCTGTTCTGGTCCATCACCGCATCCCTGGCGGTGCGTCTGGCACCACCGGGAAAACAGGTCCAGGCCCTGGGCCTGCTGGCCACCGGTACTTCCCTGGCGATGGTGCTGGGTATTCCCCTCGGCAGGCTGCTGGGCGAGGCCATGGGCTGGCGCACCACCTTTATCGTGATTGCTGGCCTGGCCACCGCGCTGGTGTTCTGGCTGGCCAGGAGCTTGCCGTTGTTGCCCAGCCAGAACTCGGGTTCTCTCAGAAGCCTGCCGATATTGTTCAAGCGGCCTGCGCTGGTGGCGCTCTATGTGTTGACGGCCCTGGTGGTCACCGCGCAGTTCACTGCCTACAGCTATATCGAGCCTTTCATCAAGGGGGTGGCCGGCTTGAACGGCGATGTGGTGACCCTCATCCTGCTGCTGTTCGGCGGGGCGGGTATTATCGGCTCGCTACTGTTCGGCAGGTTTCACCGCTACAGCCCACAGCGCTTTCTGCTGGTGACGGTGGCCTTGCTCATTCTGTGCCTGGCATTGCTGCTGCCGTTGAGCGGGGAGGTTTCGTATCTGGGTGGGCTCAGCCTGATCTGGGGGATGGCGATCATGGGCTTCGGGCTGGCGCTGCAGTCCAGGGTCCTGGTGCTCGCGCCGGACGCGACCGATGTGGCAATGGCGCTGTTTTCGGGGATCTACAATATCGGCATCGGTGGTGGCGCGCTGCTTGGCAGTTGGGTAGGGGGCCAGCTCGGGTTCGCCTATGTCGGCTTGGCCGGCGGCTTGCTGGCGACCTTGGCGCTGCTGTTCTACTGCGCATCCATCTACCGCCTCACCCGGTCCAGCGTTTCGGGTGTCGACCCTGTTGAGGCCGCGGCCGAGAAGTAGAGCACGGGAGGAGGGCGCAGAGAGGGGCCAGATAAAAAGAGAGGGGCAATGATTCGGCTGAATCATTACCCCCCTCTTTTTCACTCAGACAACAAGCCCTGCTCCCCTATGACGAGGGGCAGGGTTTCTGCTCTTAGAACTGCAGGCCAACCGGCTGCACTTTGGCCGCTTCACCAAAGACGCTGTTGTTGGATTGCAATTCCGACCAGGAGTTGATGCCGACCAGGCCACCGTAGAATTGTCCGGCGGAGGCAGAGCCATCGACTTTGCCACCTGCTGACGACTGGTACATCTTGGCGAAGTTCATTCCCGCCAGCCCGCCCAGGCGCGCGCCATAACCGCCGCTGACGTCACTGGTGGTTGTGGAGTTGCGGATCTCCCCTTCATTCGACCCGGCCATACCTCCCACGCTGCTATAGCGACCGCCTTTGGCCGAGCCTTTGGCGAAGGAGTTGGTGACTTTGCCCTGTTGTCTGCCGACCAGGCCGCCGACCTGGCTATTGTCGCCACCGCTCACCGCGGCGGATGCCGTGGAGTTGGTGATATCGCCACGTTGGTTGTAACCAACCAGGCCGCCGACCATGCTGTCGTTGCCGCTGCTCACCGTGCCGGATGCCGAGGCGTTGGTGATACGGCTATCCTCGTAGTGGCCCACCAGACCGCCGGCCAGGTTATTGCCGATGCCAGTCACCGTGGCGGATGCCGAGGCGTTGGTGATGTCGGTATTTTTGCTGTAGCCGACCAGGCCGCCGATCTGGCTTCCGCTGCCGCTGGTCACTGTGGTGGATACCGATGAGTTGGCGATATCGCTATTCTGGCTATAGCCGACGAGGCCACCGATAAAGGTGTTATTGCCACCAGTAACGGACATCGAGGTGGAAGATGCGTTGGCGATGGAGGAGTCTTCGCTAAAACCGATCAGTCCGCCGACCTTCGCCTTGCGGTCGCCATTCACCGCGCCAGAGACGGTCACGTTATCGATATGGCTGTTCTGGCTGTAGCCAATCAGACCACCCACATTGCTATCGTACAAACCTGACACATTGCCTTTGGCCGAGCTGTTGCTGACCGAACTGTCCTGGTTCAGGCCGATCAGGCCACCGATATTGGCAGTCCTGCCGCCTTTTACCGTGCCGGAGAACGAGGCGTTATCGATGCGGCCGCCCTGGTTGTGGCCAATCAGGCCGCCTACATTTTTACCGTACAGGTCGGACACGCTGCTGCTGGAAGAGCTGTTGGCGATCGCCCCCCCCTGATTCTTGCCCACCAGGCCGCCAATCGCTTCCGTGCCGTTGCCGGTTACCTCGCCACTGGCGTGAGAGTTGGTCAGAGAACCCAGGTTGGAGCCGACCAGGCCACCGATCCGACGCGCCTGGCTACCCGAGATATGAGTGCTGGAGCTTGAGTTGGTGATGCTGCCAGCCCCAGTATTCTCACCGACCAGGCCACCGATGTTCAGGTTGGCGGCGGCAAGGCTGATCGTGCCGGTGCTGGAGGCGTTGGCGATGACTCCGCGGTTCGAGCCCACCAATCCACCTGCGTTTCTGATATCACTGTTCATTTGCCCCCTGAGGTTGATATCGGCATGGCTATTGGTGATTCTCGCCACGCCGCCGGAGCTGGAGACGTTTTCGGCCACCAGGCCACCCATTGCATAGGTGTACTTGTTGCCGATCACCAGGCCGCTGGCCGAGGAGTTGGCGATGTCGCCGTTCAGGTTGAGAGCGACCAGGCCACCCAGGGTGTTGAAGTGAGACGCCCCGGTCACCCGTACATCCTTGGCCTTGACGTTGCGGATGCTACCCATGTTCATCGCGGCAAGGCTGCCGACCTGGGTGTTGTAGTCCTTGGAATCGGCGCCGCTGGCTGAAATGCGTTCGAGGTTCAGGTTGCTGATCTGCCCCAGGTTTGCGCTGAACAGCCCGACAAAGGCACCGGTGCCATAGATCGACAGGTCGCTGATGGTATTGCCCAGGCCATCGAGCTTGCCGGTGAAGGCGCTTTTTTCGCCAAGCGTCTTGAAGCGGCCTTGGCCGGTGATCTGGTTACCCAGTACATAACGGCCAGTCATGTCGTTTTCGATATCGCGCAGCTGCTTCAGGTTCTGCACCACCTGATAGGCCTCGCCGTTGGCGCTGAAGCGGGCATCCGCACCAGAGAGGGTGACGCTCTTGTCATCCTTGAGGCTGTGGCCGTTTTTGGAATTCAACTCAAGGCTGGCTCCCGATCCGCTCAACGCGACATTGTCATTCAGGCGGATGCCGCCCTGCGCGGCATTCAGGGCCAGGGTTGCTCCGGCGCCGGTGGCGTTCAAGGCCGCGTTCAGCTGGACGTCGCCGCGTTCGGCGGTCAGACCGAGCTTGTTGCCGCTGTTCCAGGAAACCGCCTGGTTGACCGACAGGTTGCCCTTGCTGCTCAGTTCGACGTTGGTCCGGGCCAGGTTCTGGGCCAGGGTATCGGCATGCAGGGTCGGGGCAGCGCCGGTGGTGCCACCTGTTGCACTGTTGCCGTTGAGGCCGCCACCGATGACCAGGCCGCGGGTGCTGTTGTCGGCCTTGGAAACGCTCACCTCGTCCGAGAGGATCTTCCAGGTACCGGTCGATCCCTTGTCGGCGCGGGTGTCCACTTGCGCGGCCAGTTGCACTTCGACCCGGGCACCGCGGTTTTCCACCACGCCACCGTTGCCCTGGCCTCCCAGGGCGCTGGCGTCCTGGCGTCCGGCCACCTGGACGATACCGTTGTCGCCACCGTCGAGGACAATCTTGCCGGCCTTGTTCTGCAAGGTCTTGGCCTCGATCACGCCCTGGTTGCTCACTACGTTTTTCAGCAGACTGCTGGCGCTGCTGGCGGTCATCAACACCTGGCCGCCGTCGGCCTTGAGCAGGCCACCGTTCTGCACCAGGGCATCCACCGCGGCACCGTTCACCTGCAGGTTGAGCAGGCCGTTGCCGTCGAAGTTGACGCTGAAGTCCTTGCCCGCGCCCAGCGCGACGCTACCCATTTGCGCCTGGATCACGCCGCTGTTGCTGACCTGTGCGCCGAGCAGGGCGACGCTGCCGCCTTCGCTGGCGGTGATCTGGCCGGCGTTGCTCACCGCAGCGCTGGAGTCGCCGGCGAAGTGATAGGTGCCGTCGAGGAAGTCCTTGTCGCTGATGTTCTGCGTGGAGGCCACCAGGCCGCCGACGTTGACCTGGGCGGATTTGCCAAAGACCACGCCATTGGGGTTGATCAGGAACACCTGGCCGTTGGCGTCGATGCGGCCCTGGATATCACTGCCGTTGGTGCCGACCACTCGGTTGAGGGCGACCGACTGGCTACCGGGCTGATGGAAGCTGACGCTTTCGTCGCCGGCGACGCTGAAGTCGTTCCAGTGGGTGATCAGCTTGTTGCTCTGCTGCTCGACGGTCATTTGCTTGCCGTCGCTGGTGGTGTGAATGCCGGCCTCGCCCGCGACTATCGCCGCTCCTCCCGGCAGGGCGAAGGCCGGGGCCTGAGCCAGCAGGCCCAGCAGCGAGAAGCCGGCGGCGATCACGACCTTGAGCCGGCTTGATTTGCCTCGGCGTCGGGTGCCTTCGCTGGCGACGTTCCAGCAACCAGTGGCCTGGTTCCAGATCAATGCATAACTTTTGTTCATGGTGCATCCTCTATATGAATACTCTGCTGGTCCCCCCAGCAGAACGGGTACTACGGGTGCGGAGCAGGAGTGACGGCCTGCTCCGAGCGATCGTGAAAGACGGTGTGTCAGTCCTCCCAGGCCATGGATGGGAGGCTGGAAGGAGGGGAGAGCGCCTGGCCCTTCGGGTGCTGAGCCAATACGTAATCGCGGGTCGTTTCTCTCAATCAACTTTGATTTCGTGTACTTGGAAGCGGTTGTCCGGAAGGGGCATGAAGACCTTTATCCCGTCATGGTTTTTAAAGGGCGTTCTGCACTTTCGATGTTCAATTGATTCGTTTGCTTCAAACATTGATTGGCACTGCTGTGGAGTTTTCTGGGGGAGCTTGTATTTGCTGGCTGGTCGGGGTGATTAATTAAGCAAAAGGCAGGGGGCAAAAAAACCAGAACTTTCTTAACTGGTGGTTAGCCCTTTCCGGTTTGAAAGGTGAGGCAGGAGGATGTTGCTCGCTGCTGTCGACGCCTGTTCTGCTGCACACCTGTAAAAGGGGCCACTTTGATGGGCTTTGTGCCATGCCCCGCGCTGCTTTTGGTTTGGCTGCATGCCTCGGACCGCTTCTGGCTGACCTCTTTTTTTGGGGGGGCGGTATTGGGAAGTTTCAGCGTCGCTGAAAGTTTTGCGTGGCGATTGTTGGAGTTCGGATATAAATGACGGAACGCTAGTTTATTTATCTTGAGAAAGTCGGCTTGTATTCGTATGTTCTCCAGATATTGAAACCTCTTATGTTGTGTTTTTTTTGTCGTTAGTCAGGTTGATGGGGTGTAAAGTTGGCGGTCATGTTGCTTAAACAACAGCTGCACATTCATATCGACCTGAAAACTTCAGGGTTGCAAATACCCGAGGAGTTGTGGCGCTGCCTGCACTTACGATTTCCGCGCTGGATATTGGCGCGATGGCCCAGAATCAGGGGCTTTTGAGAATCGTCCTACTGATAGCGAGGGACATTCCCTGTACATTCCTCTCCCCGATTCATTCGAACATTACCCATGCCGGCACAGTCGCCTCGTCGAGTCATCGATGTTTTTCACATGGCGAAACACTGGGCCTCAGTCGTTCGATTCACACGGAGTAGAGCATTTACCGTGAAGATTCCAGTCATCGCTGGAGCGATTCTGGCCAGTGTGTCCCTGCTTTTTTCTACCTCTTCCCAGGCTGGCATCAATCTGGAAAACACCCGTGTGGTGCTGGCGGCGCCGAGCAAGCAAGCGTCCCTGGTGATCAAGAACAGCGCGGCCGAGGACCTGATGTTCCAGGCCTGGGTAGAGGCGGCCGACAAGAGCGAGGATGTGCCCTTCGCCATTACCCCGGTGCTCAAGCGCCTGAGCGGCGAGCAGCAGCAAGTGCTGCGCATCCTGTACAGCGGCAAAGGCCTGCCGACCGACAAGGAGTCGGTGTTCTGGCTGAACGTGCGCGAGGTTCCGCAAAAGTCCCGGGAGGAAAATACCCTGCAAATCGCCGTGCAGCAGCGCCTCAAGCTGTTCTACCGGCCGGCCGGGCTACCGGGGAAGGTCGCACAGGCTCCGCAGCAACTCAAATGGCGGCTGCTGGCCAAAGATGGCAAACCCTATCTGGAGGTGACCAACCCATCGGCGTTCCACCTGTCTTTTGCTGCGATCACGTTGCGGATGGGAAGCAAGAGCTTCACCGCGCCGATCGATATGGTCGCGCCGACCGCGACTGTCCAGGTCGAGATTCCGGGGCTGCCGAATGGCGTCCAGGCCAACGATCTCAAAGTTGAGTTTGAGGTCATCGGCGACTACGGCGGAATGACCAAGTATGAACGTGTTATTTCAGGCTGACTTACGACGATCCTCAGTGAGTTATTCATGTTGTGGAAGTTGGCCATTAATAGTCTTGGTTTTTTGCTCGCTGAATAATTATGTCGATAACGTTATTGGTGAGTGTCAAAAAATGAGCTTGAAAGAGAATTTTTATGCGTAAACTGATATTCGGGATAACTGCCGTGTCAGGCTCGTTGGTTGCTGGAGATACTTTTGCTGCCTGTTATTGGCAGGGACCCGAACCTTCTCCTTCTGTAAAGACTATTACCTTGCCCGCCGAGATAGCTGTCACTGCGGCCCCCATTGGTGCAGAGCTTGCGAAATATACAGTCAGCCTCTGGCCTGATGGCCCCCTTCGCAACTGTGGAGGAGTAGCAAGCCAAGTATCTATTTCCCTAGAGTCGGCGTTGCTTCCGTCATCGGAAGATAAAGTCTATGAGACTGGAGTGAAAGGGATAGGTGTCAAATTTTGTGTGCGGACTAGTTCAAGTAGTCAGAGCATTGATTGTCTCCCTTACTCCGAGCATGTACCCGCAGGATATGGTCCCTACGCTCCCCAGAATATTAACGTTATCTTCGTTCGTACTGGTCGTGATGTTGCTTCAGGAGATATGTTCTTGAAGTTCAAGTCAGTTTGGAAACATGTAGACTATATATTAACGGTTGAATCAGAAGGTACTGTCAAACTGGTTAACGATGTATTTTTCGCCGGGTGCGAATCGGTAGGTGCTGCGGTCAACGTCCCGATGGGCAAGCAAACCATCCAGAGCATCAAGAATGGCAGTGTCAAAGAAGTACCGTTTAATTTTGATGTGCGCTGCGACGGTTTGAAACCTGATACGAAAGTCCCGGTGAAAGTCTACTTCGAAGGCACCTCCCAGGCCGACGGCATGCTCAAGCTTTCCAATCTGGGCCAGTCCGGTGTCGCATCGGGGGTGGGAATTTCCCTGGTCAACGACAAGGGCGTCAAGTTGCCGTTCGACATCGCCCGATCCGTCGCTCTCGACTGGAACAGGGATGCTGCCGATGGCTCCATTTACCGATTCTCCGGCAAAGCCAAGTACGCTCCGACAGGGGACGAGATGAAACCGGGCAAAGGCGATGCGACCATGAGCTTCGTTATCAACTACAACTGATTGCTATTGGCGGCGGGCACAAATCCTTTTGCTCGCCGACCTGTTCCCAGCCCGGCCGGATCTCTGTCGCCAGCCCGCTGTTATCCAGCTTTTCCGAGCGCGCCAGAGAGCAAATGGAAGGCCGCTCAAGAGAGGTTCTCGCCGCTGATTTCACAACAGCCGGCGCCCGGCTAGAATACCGACGGATCACTCTTGATCCATCCCCTATTTGCCACAGATCAAAGCGTCACTTTCCATAAGAGGGTGATGCTGTTGTTCGTGGGGCAATGGCCCGCTTACGCCGGTTGCCGGGGTTCGAATTCCAGGAAGGTATTCCATGATTCCAGCGTGCTGTCGGATTGTCGTTCTCTGCCTGTTACTTGCTCCATCGCCGCTACTACTCGCGCAGGAATCAGACATCTCCCTTATCGCAAGGGTGGCAGTGACCAGCCGACCATGGCTGAGCGAAGCAGACCGCCAGTGGCTGGCAAGCAGAGGTCCGCTCACGATCGGCGTGGCACTGCCCGACTACCCGCCGCTGGGCATGCTCGACGTCAATCGCTTTCAGGGAATCACCGCGGACTATCTGGCCTTGCTGTTCGAAGTCCCCCCTCACGTCCGTCTGTTTGCTTCCCGGCAGGCGGCGTTGGCCGCCTTGCACAATGGCGAGATCGACCTGGTCGGCGGCGGCTCCGCGGTGGATGCCGAGGACCACGGCCTGCTACTGACCCAGGCCTATGAACCGAACCAACCCGTGCTGGTAACAGCCGAGAGCCACCCCTTCGACCCAGAGAAAACCGGCACCCGGCTCGGCGTATTTGCCGGCTATCGTGCCGAGGAAAAAGTCTCCGCCGCTTATCCGAACAGCCAGGTCCTGCCCTTTGTCTCGCCGCTGCGCGCGCTCGAGGCATTGAGCCTGGGTGAGGTCGATGGGGTGATCGACGATGCGGTGTCGGCTCACTACCTGATCAACATCAACTACCTGCTGGACCTGCATATCGAAAACTTCGCTCCGGTGGAAAGCCGTGGTTTCGGTTTCCTGGTGCGCGCTTCCGATACGCGATTGCATGGCGTGATCGAACGCGCCTTGCCGTCCATACGCTCGCGGCATAGCGAAAAGATCCTGCGTAACTGGAGTGCGGGGAGCAGCCTGCGCCTGACCCAGCAGCGCGTGAAACTGACGCCCGCCGAGAACCGTTGGCTGGCGGCACACCCGGAAATCCCGGTGAGCGTCAGTGACTCTCTCGGAGCATTGGGGCAACTGGACAGCGGTGGGCAGGTACGGGGTATCGGCCCCGATTACCTCAAGTTGATCAGCCAGCGAAGCGGCCTGACGTTTCGCCCTGTCCGGGCGCAGAACTATACCGAGATGAAGGCGCAGATAACCCAGGGCCAGACCCTGATGACCTCGGTCACCTCGGCAGATCCTGATACCGAGGCGGATATGGATATCCTCCTTCCTTATCTGAGAAGCTCGGTCGTGCTGATGGCCGGACCACGATCCGCACGCACCCAGGGCAGCCCTTTTCATAGCCTTGAAGACCTGCAAGGCAAGCGCCTGGCCAGCGTCCCCGGCTACTTCATCAACCCGATCATCCAGCAGGACTATCCAGATATCCGGCTACAGATCTATCCCAACTTTTTGGAGGCCATGCGCAGTGTCGATGACGGACGTAGCGACGCGTTCATCGGCAGTGACTACACCGGCCGTTTCCTGTCCGCGCAGCGTTTCAACAATCGCTTGCGGGTGATCGGCATTCTCGACGAGTTCTCCCGGCCGGTCAGCCTTGGGGTGCTGAAGGGGCAGGAAGAGTTGCGCAGCATCCTGGAGAAGGCTCAGGTCGCCATTACCCCGGAGGAGGTGGCGGACATCGTGGCGCATTGGGAACCTCGTATTTCTACCACCGGCAGCCATTTCTGGCGTGATCACCGCAGTAATATCCTGCGGCTCGGCGGTGTATTCGGCTTGCTGGTCCTGCTGTCGCTGATCTGGGGTTTCTACCTGACCCGCCAGGTGCGCAAGACTCGCCAGGCCGAAGGCGAGCTGGCGCTGGCGCGGGAGAAGGCCGAAGCAGCCAACGAGGCCAAGAGCGTGTTCCTGTCCACCATGAGCCATGAGATCCGTACCCCGCTGAACGCCATCATCGGCCTGCAGGAAGTGGTGCAGCAGAAGGCCGAACGGGGCGAGCTGGACCAGGCTTCGCTGGCGATCGCGCAAGAGGCCGCGCAGGGGCTGCTGTTGCTGCTCGGCAATGTGCTCGACCTGACCCGGATCGAGTCCGGCATGATCGATTCCGCACCGGAGCCGGTGCAGCTCAAGGCGCAGATTGAAGCTATCGCGCCCCTGGTGGTCGGCATGGCGCGGCAGAAGCACCTGGCGTTCGAGATGCAGTTCACGGGCGACATGGAGCAATGGGTACTGATCGATCCGCTGCATTTGAAACAGGTGCTGTTCAACCTGTTGAGCAACGCCATCAAGTTCACCGAGCGGGGCAGGGTGACGCTGCATGCCTCGGGCCGCCGGGAGGCAGAGCATCTGCACCTGGTGCTGGAGGTGATCGACAGCGGTATCGGTATCTCGGAGGAGGATCAGGCCAGGTTGTTCCAGCCATTCTCCCAGGTCGGCTCGGCCCAGGCCGGGCAAACCTTTGGCAGCGGCCTGGGGCTGAATATCACCCGGCAATTGGTCGAACTCATGGGCGGCAGCATCGTCCTGAGCAGCGAGCCGGATATCGGCTCCTGCTTCAGCGTGACCCTGCAACTGCCCCTGGTCGAGGCGCCTGCCGAAGCCGCGGCAGAAGTGCCACAAGCGATCACGGAGGCGCTTTCGCTGAACATCCTCGTCGCCGAAGACAATGCGTTCAGCCGGCTGACGCTGGAAGAGCAATTGCTGGTCCTGGGGCATCGCGTGACGCTGGTCGAGGATGGGCAGGCGGCCTGGGAAGCCTGGCTGGCTGCCGAGTACGACGTGTTGATCACCGACAGCCAGATGCCGCGCCTGGGCGGCTATGACTTGACCCTGCGCATCCGCCAGAAGGAGCGCGAGGAGGGGCGCAGGCGCTGCTGGATCCTTGGTGCGACCGCCAGCGCCGAGGATGCGGAAACCCAGCGCTGCCTGTCCGCCGGGATGGACGATGTGGTGTTCAAGCCCCTGACGCAGCAGGTGCTGCGACAGGCGCTGGAGAATACTCAACGCGATCCTGCGCGGGCTTGAGCACGACGAACTGATTACTAGGAAAGCATTCCGACAATCCCATCACGAACGATGGCGGCGCTGGTTGAGCTCGCCCAGCGCGCCCGTTCGCTCAAGGTGGTTGGTAAGAAAAATCCTATAAGTTTTAAGAATCGACTGATTTACGTCTGACATGGGCTCCACTCACTCTTTAACGCATTCGCGCCGCGTTCTGCCCACCTTCCTGCCTACAACCCCCACCACGCGTGGCACTCCTCGCACAGAGAGCAGTCGTGGACAGCGAAGCCGATCCCCTGAAGTCACCCTGGCCAATACGGATAAGTCCGAACGAACCGCAGATCGCTGGCCAAGCCCTTTCAAACATTCCTTCCACCGGAGATGACAATGACCCTTCTCTATCGCGACATGAATCAAGCCCAACTCGATGCGGCGTACAACAATACGCAAGCGGTGCCGGATTTCCCCGGTATCTACGCCGCCTTGCAGGCGCGTAGCGCCAGTTTCTATGCCTCTGCGGCCGGTCGCCTCAACCTGTCTTACGGCACGGCGCCTCGACAGCGTTATGACTGGCTGCCTTGTGGAAAAGCCGACGCCCCGACGCTCATCTTCATCCATGGCGGGTATTGGCAGAATTGCAGCAAGGAAGACTTTGCATTCATCGCCGCCGGGCCCCTGGCGGCGGGGTTCAACGTCGTCCTGGCCGAATACACGCTTGCGCCGCAAGCCTCGATGACCCAGATCGTCAGCGAGATTGGCAGCCTGCTCGAGCATCTCCAGGCCGACGCCGATCAGCTGGGGATCGCAGGGCACAAGGTGGTCTTGAGCGGGCACTCGGCAGGCGGACACCTGGCGCTGCAGTTCCGCTCGCACCCATGGGTGACCGATGTCCTGGCCATCAGCGCACTGGTCGATCTGGAACCCATCAGCCTGTCGTGGCTGAACGAGAAGCTGAGTCTCTCGGAGGCGGAAATCGATGCGTATAGCCCGCTGCACCATATCGACAAGGGCGCGAATACATGGGTCGCGGTAGGCGCCGACGAGCTGTCGGAACTGGTGCGCCAGTCCGATGAATACGCCAAGCAGGCCTTGGCTCGAGGAGAGTCTGTGCAGCTGATTCACGTGCCGGGCTGCACGCACTTTTCAGTACTGGATGAAATGGCAAAACCGCAGGGAGCCCTGCTTCAGGCCCTGTCATCCATCCGTTGACCGTGGATCTGCACTGAGCAAAGTCTGGATCGAGCCGCCAGTTGCCGGCGGCTCGATCGAGCAGGGCGTTGGGAGGCTTACATCGACAGGATCAGGCGCCCGGCGAACAGAATCAGGATCACCCCCATGGTCCGTTCGAACCAATGGCCCATGCGCATGAACAGCAAGCGCACCCGCGGGCTGGAAAAAAACAGCGCGACGATCACGAACCACAGCGCGTTCACGCAACACATCCACACGCCGTAGAGCGCCTGCACCTTGAGGGGCGTGGTGGCGCTGATCACCGTGGTGAAAATCGCCAGGAAGAACAGCGTGGCCTTGGGGTTGGTGGCGTTGGTCAGAAAGCCGGTCATGAAGGCCTTGGGCAAAGTCTGCCGCTGTGCTTGATCATTACCCGCATCGCTGCCTTCGATCGAAGTCTTGGGCTTGCTGCGCAGCAGGCTGACTCCGAGATAAAGAATGTAGGCACCGCCCACCACTTTGGCCACGCTCAGCAGCCATGGCGTGGTGTGCATCAGCGCACCGACCCCCAGCAGGGTGTACAGCACATGCACGGAAATCCCCGCGCCGATGCCGATGGCCGTGCACAGCCCGACCACCCGGCCAAAGCGCACGCTCTGGCGGATGGTCACGGCAAAGTCAGGCCCGGGAGCCACCACGGCGAGAAAGTGGATGGTCGCCAGGGCCAGGAATTCGCCTAGATAGTTGGAAAGCATTTCAACTCCAGAAGGTCAGGGGGGACGAGCTGCCGCGATAGCCGACAAAAAAGGAAAGGCTCAGGCGCGGGTTGGCCACCCCCGGGGTGACGGCGTGCATGCGCCTTGAATTGAACATGATGAAATCCCCGGGCTCCGGGCGGACTTCCAGCGAGGGTGTGCCGAGCAGGGTGGGATCGATGCCGTAGCTGTCGCCGCGCATCTCGTCGAACTGGTCGGGTGAAATATCGTGATTCCACATCTGCAGGGCGCCGCCGGCCTCGGGCATGTTCAGATAGAGGTTGCAGGCGAACTGCGCTTCCAGGCTGTGGGCCTGGAAGCTGTCGGGGGCGTCCTTGGCGAAAATGTCGTGATGGGCGAGGAAGCACACGCCGGGCTTCACCACCCGGGACAGGCCGACGTACATCTTGCGCCCGTACAGGTTTTCCAGGTGGGCGCCAGCGGGCCAGGACTCGTCGAGCATGCAGCGCAGGGTGTCGACAGGAGAGGCGTAGGGCGCGCAGCGCGAACGCAGTTCGTCGATGTTGGCGGTGGCGCGCTCGAAATAGTCCTCGATCAGCAGCGGCTGGTTTTCCGCTTCGTAAAACGCCATGCCGATACGGCCGATGCTGGGAGCGTTGATGTAGCCCTCGAAGCCGGGAGCGAGAATCTTGTCGCCCAGCTGGATCGCCTGGGCGTGCGGCAGGAAGTTCTTGATGCGCAGGGCGAGCACTTGTTCCTGGGCCAGTTTTTTTATGCACGTCTCATCGAGACGCTCGACGTCAAGCATCATCTGCAGATCCCTCTATCCGATAGTCGTCGAACCCGCGCACGCGGGTTTCCCCTGTGTCAGGCGATGCGTCGCGTGATGTGCAAGGCGACACCGCCGATGAATCAGTCCACGTGGTAGTGAACCGAAAGCATTCCTTTCTTTTGCGAGAGGGAGGCGATAGTGACGTTGCCCAATTCCTTCAGGCGCTTCACGTGGGTACCACCGCAACCATAGGCGGGAAGCTCGCCAAAACCGATTTCCCGCGAACCTTCACGCAGCGAGACCAGGCGCGGCAGGTCGGCGGCAATCCAGTGATCGATGCCATTCTGCAGGCTGTCGACGTCGAGTTCCTGCGGACTGTCGCCGGGCTTGAAGGACACGCGGCCCTCGCCAGGCCAGTGATGGGCCTTGACCGGGACCCAGCCGCGGGTTTCGCCGAAATGGCCGATCAGGTGCCCGGCCGAGTGCATGCGGGTATTGAACTGGCGGCGCTGTTCATCGACCTGGACCTGGACCATGCCCGGTTGCACCGGCTGGCTGACGTAATGAACGATCCGCTCGGGTTCCTGGACCACGCGCAATACCTGGCTTTCGCCGATCCAGCCGGTATCGCAGGGTTGACCGCCGCCTTGGGGATGAAAAATCGTGGCACGCAGGACCACCGCGAATTCGTTGTCCTGCGGGGTGCATTCGAGCACTTCAACGTTGGCCTTGAGTTCATCATTATGAAAAAAGAGGCGAAGCGTCATATTCCGTGCCCTTATTAAAATGTCTTTTTTAATTATATGGTGCGGCGGAATTGCGTGATAATCCGTTCAAACCTCAAAGGACTGTTGTGCTGTGAGCATAAATCTCCCCCTTCCGCTGCTGGGTGAAATGGCGATTTTCGTCAAGGTCGTCGAGGTCGGCAGCTTCTCCGAAGCCGCGCGCCAGCTGGGCTCTTCACCGTCGGCGGTGAGCCGCAGCATTTCCCGGCTGGAGAAGGCGCTGGCAATTCGCCTGCTGCAACGCACCACGCGCAAGTTGCGCTTGAGCGAAGGGGGCGAGGAGGTGTTCAAGCGTTGCAGCGAGATGGTCAGCGCCGCCAAGTCGGTGATGGAAATCAGCGGTCAATTCACCCATGAGGCCGAAGGGCTGGTGCGGGTCAGCGTGCCCAAGGCGGTGGGGCGTTTTGTCGTGCATCCCTATATGCCCGAGTTTCTGCGGCGCTATCCCAAGGTCGATGTCGAGCTGTTGCTGGAAGATCGCAACATCGACCTGATCGACGATAACGTCGACCTGGCCATCCGCATCACCGATCGACCGCCGGCGGGGCTGGTCGGGCGCCAGTTGCTGACCATCGACCATATGCTGTGCGCCACGCCGCAGTACCTGGCCGAGCACGGGACGCCGAGCCATCCCCACGACCTGCTCAACCACAGCTGCATTTACCTGGGCGAAACCCCCAGCGATGCGCGCTGGAAGTTCAAGAAGGGCAGCAAGTCGGTGACCGTCGGCGTGCGCGGGCGTTATGCGGCCAATCACACCGGGGTAAGGCTGGGAGCAGTGCTGGAACATATCGGCATCGGCAGCTTGCCGTACTTCACCGCGCGGCATGCCCTGGAGCAGGGCTTGCTGGTGCAGGTTCTGCCGGACTGGACGTTTCTCGCCTCCTACCATGGCGGCGCCTGGTTGCTGCATTCGCCGACCCGTTACCTGCCGCCGAAGCTGCGGGTATTCATCGATTACCTGGTGGAGTGCCTGGCCAAGGAGCCGACCTTGAGTCGGCAGGGCAAGCAGGAAGCCAAAGGCTACGAACAGCCCGAAGGCGATGGCGCCGGCTGAGCCAGCCGCTCATGGGCAGAAAAACAAAAGGCCCGCCGGTTCAACCGTGCGGGCCTTTGTAGTGTCCGGGCCGGACTCAGTGCTTGCTGTCCTGGGCGGAGAGCGCCAGCAGCTGCTTTTCCTGGTTCCAGTCGAACGGTTCATCGTTCTGCTCGGCCTCGTAGCGGCGTTCTTCAAGCGCCTGGTACAGGTCGATTTCTTCGTCGGGCATGTAGTGCAGGCAATCCCCGGCGAAGAACCACAGCAGGTCGCGCGGTACCAGATGGGCGACCTGTGGATAACGCTGCATCACCTGGCACAGCAGGTCCTGGCCCAGGTACTGGCTTTCGATCGGGTCGATCGGCAGCGAGGCGCGCAGTTCGTCGAAGCGTTCCAGGAACAAGGCATGGCTTTCTTCGGGAACCTGCTCGGCTTCACCCACGGCGACCAGGATACTGCGCAAATGGTCGAGCAGGACGAGGTGATCGGCGACGACGTTGGACATGACATGAGTCCTCAACAGCAAAACGGGCGCGGGAGTATATAGCTCCCGCGCCCGGTTTCATAATCCGCCTGACGGTCTTGCGCCTTAGCGGGTTTTCCCTTCGCTCAGGGTCAGCTCTTCCTTGGCAAAGTCATCGACGTCGATGACTTTGCGGCGGGCGGCTTCAGCCTCGCGCAGGGTCTGGGCTTCCACCGGTTGCAATACGCCGGCTTCCAGCGCGGCGTCGATGGCATGTTCGCCGGCGACCGGTTTGACCTGGCCGCTTTTCAGCGCCTCGTGCAGTTTTTTCTGCAGAGGATGGCTGGCGCTCAACAAGTCGAAGGCCTGTTGCAGGGCGCCGACCGGGTCCTCTGCCGATTGTGGGCGGTAGCAGCCAACCAGCAGTTCTTCCAGGGTCGGGTCGCCCTTGGCCCGGCCGATGATCGCGGCGACCTCGGCATCCAGTTCATCGGACGGGCCTTTGTGACGGCGGCCGAACGGGAAGACCACCACCCGCAGCAGGCAGCCCAGCACCCGGTTCGGGAAGTTCTCGAGCAGTTCGTCCAGCGCCCGTTCCGACTGGCCGAGGCTTTCTTCCATGGCCCAGGTGAACAGTGGTTGCAGATGCTCCGGCGAATCCAGGTCGTGGTAGCGCTTGAGGGCGGCGGAGGCCAGGTACATATGGCTGAGCACATCGCCGAGGCGTGCCGACAGGCGTTCGCGACGTTTCAGTTCGCCACCCAGCAGCATCATGCTCAGGTCGGCCAGCATGGCGAAGGCCGCGGCCTGGCGATTGAGGGCTCGGAAATAACCCTGGCTGAGCTTGTCCCCCGGCGCTTGTTCCAAGTGCCCCAGGCCCAGGTTCAGCACCAAGGTGCTGGCCGCGTTGCTCACGGCAAAGCCGATGTGCTTGAGCAGCAGGCCGTCGAACTCCACCAGCGCCTGATCGTGGTCTTCGCGCCCGGCCAGGGCCATTTCCTTGAGCACGAACGGATGGCAGCGAATGGCGCCCTGGCCGAAGATCATCAGGTTGCGCGAGAGGATGTTCGCGCCCTCCACGGTGATGAAGATCGGCGCTCCTTGCCAACTGCGGCCCAGGTAGTTGTTCGGGCCCATGATGATGGCCTTGCCGCCGTGCACGTCCATGGCGTGGCTGATGCACTCGCGGCCGCGTTCGGTCAGGTGGTACTTGAGAATCGCCGACAGTACCGAGGGCTTTTCCCCCAGGTCGACGGCATTGGCCGTGAGCATGCGTGCGCTGTCCATCAGCCAGGCGTTGCCGCCGATGCGGGCCAGGGCTTCCTGGATGCCTTCGAAGGCGTTGAGCGGGACGTTGAACTGCTCTCGCACCTGGGCATATTGGCCGGTCACCAGGCTGGTGAACTTGGCCGCGCCGGTGCCGACGGCCGGCAGGGAAATGGAGCGGCCGACCGACAGGCAGTTCATCAGCATCATCCAGCCTTTGCCGAGCATTTCCTGGCCGCCGATAAGGAAGTCCAGGGGGATGAACACGTCCTTGCCGGAGTTCGGGCCGTTCATGAAGGCGGCGCCGAGCGGCAGGTGGCGGCGGCCGATTTCCACGCCGGGGGTGTCGGTCGGAATCAGTGCCAGGCTGATCCCCAGGTCTTCATCCTCGCCCAGCAGGTGGTCCGGGTCGTAGGCCTTGAAGGCGAGGCCGAGGAGGGTGGCGACCGGGCCCAGGGTGATGTAGCGCTTTTCCCAGTTCAGGCGCAGGCCGATGGTTTCCTCGCCTTGCCATTGGCCTTTGCAGATCACCCCGGTATCGGGCATGGCGCCAGCGTCGGAACCGGCCAGCGGGCCGGTGAGGGCGAAGCACGGGATATCGTCGCCACGGGCCAGTCGCGGCAGGTAGTGGTTACGCTGTTCGTCGGTGCCGTAATGCAGCAGCAATTCGGCCGGGCCGAGGGAGTTGGGGACCATCACGGTGGACGCCAGGTCGCCGCTGCGGGTTGCCAGTTTCATCGCCACTTGCGAGTGGGCATAGGCGGAGAAGCCCTTGCCGCCGAACTCCTTGGGAATGATCAGGGCAAAGAAGCCGTGTTGCTTGATGTGCTCCCAGGCTGCGGGCGGCAGGTCCATGGACTGGCCGATCTGCCAGTCGCTGACCATGGCGCACAGCTCTTCGGTGGGGCCGTCGATGAAGGCCTGTTCCTCTTCGCTCAGTTGTGCTTTCGGGTAGGCCAGCAGTTTGTTCCAGTCCGGACGGCCGCTGAACAGTTCACCGTCCCACCAGACCGTGCCGGCATCGATGGCGTCGCGTTCGGTTTGCGACATCGGCGGCAGGACTTTCTGGAACCAGTTGAACAGCGGGGCGCTGAAGTTCTTGCGGCGCAGGTCGGGCAGTAGCAAGGGCGCCGCCACCGCGGCCAGCAATACCCAGAAGATCAGCAGCAACCAGCCCGGTGCATGGCTGAAGGCGCCCATGGCCAGCAGGTAGACGGCCACCACGCCCAGGGCGGGCAGGGGGGCGATGCGGCGATGGGCCAGGTAGGCAATACCGACCAGCAGAACCAGTATCCACAACAACAGCATATTTAATCCTCCGTGAAGCCAGGGGCAAAATCACCCAAAGAGCTTAGTCGGCATCCGACAAAAGGGGTGAAAGGGCAGTGCGCTTGAAGCGGTAAGAAGAAGCGGACGCAGCGCGTCAGGCATCGGGTCAGCAGCTTGTCGATCTTGTCAGGCTCGAAGCGGCAGCCTCTGATGTTTGGCCGAAACGTCGTTATCGCTGGGATGAGGCCGTCGTTAGACTCGAGACTTCACTCGGAGATATCCCCATGCACGAGTACTTGAGTCCCAGCCGCTTCATCGATAGTGACCATCCCGCGGTGGTGGAGTTCGCGGAAACTCATCGTGGCCCCAGCAGCGATCCGCTGGAGCAGGCGGTGAACCTCTATTACGCGGTGCGCGAGGCCGTGCGCTACAACCCCTACACCTTCAGTCGCGACCCCGAGACCCTGCGTGGCAGCCATGCCCTGGCCGCGGGCGAAAGTTACTGCGTGCCCAAGGCCACCCTGCTCGCCGGTTGTGCGCGGCATTGCGGGATTGCCGCGCGGATCGGCCTGGCGGACGTGCGCAATCACCTGTCGACCCCGCGTTTGCTGGAATTGCTGCGCAGCGACGTGTTTGCCATGCACGGTTATACCGAGCTTTACCTGCAAGGGCGCTGGGTCAAGGCCACGCCGGCGTTCAACCGGAAACTCTGCGAGATGTACGATGTGGCGCCACTGGAGTTCGATGGCCGTCATGACAGCGTGTTCCATCCCTTCAACCGCCAGGGTGAGCAGATGATGGAGTACGTGCTGGACCACGGACAGTTCGCCGACGTCCCCGAGACCTTCTTCTTCAAACACCTGGAAACCTGTTATCCACATCTGTTCGGCGAGCAGATGCCGATGCTGCTGGGCGACATGCAGAGTGATTTGAGTCAGGTCTGATCCGGCGTAGACTGCCTCGGCATTCATCACTGAGGAGCGGTCATGCTGAAGATCTGGGGTCGGAAAAACTCGTCGAATGTCAGGAAAGCATTGTGGTGCGCCGAAGAACTCGGCCTGACCTACGAGGCGGTGGATGCCGGTGGCGCCTTCGGCGTGGTGGATACCCCGGCGTATCGGGCGATGAACCCCAATGGGCGGATTCCGCTGATCGAGGACGACGGCTTCGTGCTGTGGGAATCCAACACCATCGTGCGTTATCTCGTCGCGCGCCATGCCGCCGGTACGGCCTGGTACCCGGACGATGTGCGGGCGCGGGCCTCGGCCGAGAAGTGGATGGACTGGACCACCTCGACCTTTGCCGAACCCTTCCGCCACCTGTTCTGGGGTGTGCTGCGCACGCCGGCGCAGCAGCAGGACTGGGACAAGATCAATGCCGCGCTGAACAGCTGCGGCGAATTGCTGGCGGTGGTCGACCAGGCCCTGGCCGAACATCCCTACCTGTCCGGCGACGAAATCGGCATGGGCGATATCCCCCTGGGCAGTTTCATTTATGCCTGGTTCGAAATGCCCATCGAGCGCCCGCCATTGTCTAATCTGCAAGCCTGGTACGCACGCTTGCAGCAGCGTCCGGCCTATCGCAAGGCGGTGATGACCGCGTTGACTTAATACTGACTATCAACACAGGTGACTGTACTTGTGCGGCGTCGGCAAGCACCATTGGGTGTATCCGGCGCCGTTGCAATGCAGGCGATCCGCCCTTACCTATAATGTTCTCCCTTCTTGGTGCGTAAATCCGATATGAGTTCCGCTCTGTCCATCCGGCAGCTAACCAAAACCTACGGCAACGGTTTCCAGGCCCTGAGTGGTATCGATCTGGATGTCGCCGAAGGTGACTTCTTCGCCTTGCTCGGCCCCAACGGTGCCGGCAAATCCACCACCATCGGCATCCTCTCGACCCTGGTGAACAAGACCAGCGGCACGGTGAGTGTCTTCGGCCATGACCTGGACCGCGAGCCCGCCGCGCTCAAGCGTTGCATCGGCGTGGTGCCGCAGGAGTTCAACTTCAACCAGTTCGAGAAGACCTTCGACATCGTCGTGACCCAGGCCGGTTACTACGGCATCCCGACCAAGGTCGCCAAGGAGCGGGCCGAGCAGTACCTGACCCAGCTGGGGCTGTGGGACAAGCGCGATGTGCCGTCGCGCTCGCTGTCCGGCGGCATGAAGCGCCGGCTGATGATCGCCCGCGCCCTGGTGCACGAGCCGCGCCTGTTGATCCTCGACGAACCAACCGCTGGCGTGGACATCGAGCTGCGTCGTTCGATGTGGACCTTCCTCACCGAACTGAACCAGAAAGGCATCACCATCATCCTCACCACCCATTACCTGGAGGAGGCTGAGCAGCTGTGCCGCAACATCGGCATCATCGATCACGGCACCATCGTCGAGAACACCAGCATGCGCCAGCTGCTCAGCCAGCTGCATGTGGAAACCTTCCTGCTCGACCTGAAGACCGACATGAAGGTGGCGCCGCAACTGATCGGCTATCCGAGCAAGCTGGTCGACAGTCACACCCTGGAAGTCCAGGTCGACAAGGCCGTGGGCATCACCGCGCTGTTCAGCCAGTTGGCCCAGCAGAACATCGAAGTGCTGAGCCTGCGTAACAAAACCAATCGCCTTGAGGAGTTGTTCGTGTCCCTGGTGGAGAAAAACCTGTCGAAGGTGGCGGTATGAGTTCCGAGCTACGGCCCAACCTTGTCGCGCTGAACACCATCGTCTATCGCGAAGTCCGGCGTTTTACCCGGATCTGGCCGCAAACCCTGCTGCCGCCGGCGATCACCATGGTTCTGTACTTTGTGATCTTCGGCAACCTGATCGGCCGGCAGATCGGCGACATGGGCGGTTTCACCTACATGGAGTACATCGTGCCGGGCCTGATCATGATGTCGGTGATCACCAACTCCTACGGCAACGTGGTCTCGAGTTTCTTCGGCAGCAAGTTCCAGCGCTCCATCGAGGAATTGATGGTGTCGCCGGTGTCGCCGCACACCATCCTCATCGGCTACACCCTGGGCGGTGTGCTGCGGGGGCTGGCGGTGGGCGTGATCGTGACGCTGCTGTCGCTGTTCTTCACCCATCTGCAAGTGCATCACCTGGGCATCACCTTGCTGGTGGTGGTCCTGACGGCGACCATCTTTTCGCTGCTGGGCTTTATCAACGCGGTATTTGCACGCAACTTCGACGATATCTCGATCATCCCGACCTTCGTGCTGACCCCGCTGACTTATCTGGGCGGAGTGTTCTACTCCATCACCCTGCTGCCACCGTTCTGGCAGACGGTGTCGCTGGCCAACCCCGTGCTGCATATGGTCAACGCCTTCCGTTTCGGCATCCTGGGGGTTTCCGACATCCAGATCAGCGTGGCCATTACCTTCATGCTGGTCGCCACCGTGGTCCTGTACTTCGGTTGTGCCCGCCTGCTGGTCAGCGGTCGCGGCATGCGCCAGTAAGCCTGCGCAGATACAACAACGGCCTCCCTCGGGAGGCCGTTTGCGTTTCTACAGCCGGCTCTGCCTGCGGCGGCGCCATTGCCGGCCGACCCACCAGCGCCAGTACAGCATGGTCAGGCAATAGGCGAGGGCGCCCAGCACCAGGCCGGCCACCACCGAGCCCAGCAGGAAGGGTTGCCAGAGGGTCGAGAGTTCGCCGCTGATCCATTCCCAGGTCAGCTCGTCGGGCAGGGTCCGGGCGGGCACGTTCATCAACCAGGCACCGACCTGATAGGTGCAGAAAAACACCGGCGGCATGGTGATCGGATTGGTCAGCCAGACCAGGCTCACGGCAATCGGCATGTTGCCGCGCACGGAAATGGCCAGCACCGCGGCGAGCAACATTTGCGCCGGGATCGGCATGAAGGCCGCGAACAGGCCGACCGCCATGGCACGTGCCACGGAGTGCCGGTTGAGGTGCCAGAGGTTGGGGTCATGCAGCAACGTGCCAAGAAAGCGTAAGGACTTGTGTTCCCTGATGCTGGTTGGATCTGGCATGTAACGTTTGAATAGGCGCCGGGGCATAAGGCTTCTCGGTCAGTTCAAGCGGCAAGTATGCCCGGATTCTAGAAGGCGCCCATTCAGACTTTGTGACAAATGATAAAGCTGGCGCCCTGTCCGCTGAGCTAAGCCAGAGAGTGGGAACACTCAAAAACTGCTCAAGGACGGGCTTATGCGCACAGGGATGCTGGCGTTGGCGGCGGGGCTTTTGAGCCTGCGCTTTTTGCCGGCGCTGCCAGCGATCGGATGGCTGGCAGTGCTGCCGGTGGTGGCCTTGATGCTGCTGCCGTTTCGCACCTATCCATTGGCTTTTTTCCTGTTGGGCCTGGCGTGGGCTTGCGTGAGTGCGCAATGGGCGCTGGACGATCGTTTGCCGGAACCGCTCGACGGACAGACCCGCTGGCTTGAGGGCCGGGTAGTGGGACTGCCGCAGCAGGCCGAGGGCGTGCTGCGTTTCGAACTGGAAGGCGGGCGGGCACGGCGCGGACGGATTCCCCAGCGCCTGCGCCTGGCCTGGTATGGCGGGCCGCCGGTGCACAGCGGCGAACGCTGGCGCCTGGCGGTAAAACTCAAGCGGCCCGCTGGGCTGGTCAATCTGCAGGCCTTCGATCACGAGGCCTGGCTGCTGGCCCAGCGCATTGGCGCAACGGGCACGGTCAAGGATGGGCAACTGCTGGCCGCCACGCAGGAGAGCTGGCGTGCGCGCATTCGCCAACGCTTGCTGCAAGTCGATGCCCAGGGGCGCGCCGGTGGCCTGGCGGCCCTGGTGCTGGGTGACGGCTCGGGGCTGAGCCGGGAGGATTGGCGTGTCCTGCAAGACACCGGGACCGTGCACCTGATGGTGATTTCCGGGCAGCACATCAGTTTGCTGGCTGCCGTAATGTATGCCCTGGTGGCGGGGCTGGCCCGCTACGGCCTGTGGCCCGGACGTTGGCCCTGGCTGCCCTGGGCCTGTGGGCTGGCGTTCGCTTCGGCCCTGGGGTACGGGTTGCTGGCGGGCTTCGATGTGCCGGTGCGTCGTGCCTGCGTGATGGTTGCCCTGGTACTGATCTGGCGCCTGCGCTTTCGTCACCTGGGGGCCTGGTGGCCGTTCCTGCTGGCGTTGAATGCGGTGCTGTTGTTCGAGCCCCTGGCCAGCCTGCAGCCAGGGTTCTGGCTGTCCTTTACCGCGGTGGCGGTGCTGATCCTGATCTTTGGCGGGCGTCTGGGGGGCTGGCGCTGGTGGCAGTCCTGGACCCGTATTCAATGGTTGATCGCCATCGGCCTGTGCCCGGTGCTGCTGGCGCTGGGGTTGCCCATCAGCCTCAGCGGGCCGCTGGCCAATCTGCTGGCGGAACCCTGGATCAGTCTGTTGGTGCTGCCGCCGGCGTTGCTCGGGACCTTGTTGCTGGCGGTGCCTTACCTGGGCGAAGGCCTGCTCTGGCTGGCCGGTGGTTTGCTGGATTTATTGTTCCGCGGTCTGGCGCTATTGGCTGCCCAATGGCCGGCGTGGATAGCACCGGCCATACCGCTCTGGGCCTGGAGCATCAGTGCGCTGGGGGCCTTTCTGCTGTTGTTGCCCGCGGGTGTGCCGCTGCGTCCCTTGGGATGGCCGATGCTGCTGTTGATGGTGTTTCCGCCGAAAAACACGCTGCCATACGGCGAGGCGGAAGTCTGGCAGCTGGATGTCGGGCAGGGCCTGGCGGTGCTGGTGCGGACTCGCGAGCACGCGATGCTGTATGACGCCGGCCCGCGTTTTGGTGATTCCGACCTGGGCGCCCGGGTAGTGCTGCCATCGTTGCGCAAGCTGGGCATCGCGCGCCTCGACCTGATGCTGCTCAGTCACGCCGATGCCGATCATGCCGGTGGCGCCGACGCCATCCAGCGCGGCTTGCCGGTGGCCAGGCTGGTCAGCGGCGATCCCGAGGGTTTGCCGGCCTATTTGTTGGCAGAGCCTTGCGCCAGCGGCGAGCAATGGCACTGGGACGGAGTACGGTTTTCTTTGTGGCAATGGACGGATGCGCAGAATGGCAACCAGAAGTCCTGCGTGATGCAGGTCGAGGCCAAGGGCGAGCGTTTGCTGCTGACGGGGGATATCGACGCCCTGGCGGAGCGCGCATTGCTGGATACCCCGCTGGCCGTCGAGACCCATTGGTTGCAGGCGCCGCACCACGGCAGCCGCAGTTCGTCGTCCCCGGCCTTGCTCAAGGCCCTTGCGCCTTCGGCGGTGCTGATTTCCCGAGGGCACGGCAATGGCTTCGGGCATCCGCACCCGCAGGTCGTCGAGCGTTATCGCCAGCAAGGGACCGCCATTTACGACAGCGCGGAGCAAGGAGCGCTACGGTTGATGCTGGGCACCTACACCGAACCGACGAGCCTGCGGGCGCAGCGACGCTTTTGGCGCAAATGGCCACTATCTCCTTAAATAACCGAGAGTTATTAAAGCCTGAAGGCATGCGACATCAGGTTCTTCGGTGCATTCGGCCCCTATGTTAGAGTGGCGCACTTTTTCGAGGGGACTGTCACTGTGTGGGAATTGGTCATATCCGGCGGCTGGATGATGTTGCCGATCATTCTGAGTTCCATTGTCGCGGTCGGCATCATTGCCGAGCGCCTGTGGACCCTGCGGGCCAGCCGCGTTACCCCGCCGCATCTGTTGGGCCAGGTGTGGCGCTGGATCAAGGACAAACAGCTGAACAAGGACAAGCTCAAGGAACTGCGCGCCCATTCACCCCTGGGCGAGATCCTGGCCGCCGGCCTGGCCAACTCCAAGCATGGTCGCGAGGTCATGAAAGAGTGCATCGAGGAAGCCGCCGCCCGGGTCATTCACGAACTGGAGCGCTACCTCAATGCCCTCGGCACCATCGCCGCCATGGCGCCGCTGCTGGGCTTGCTGGGGACGGTGCTGGGCATGATCGATATTTTCAGCTCGTTCATGGGCTCGGGCATGACCAGCAACGCCGCGGTGCTGGCCGGTGGTATCTCCAAGGCGCTGATTACCACCGCGTCCGGCCTGATGGTCGGTATCCCGGCGGTATTCTTCCACCGTTTCCTGCAACGCCGGGTCGATGAGCTGGTGGTTGGCATGGAGCAGGAAGCCATCAAGCTGGTCGAAGTGGTGCAGGGCGACCGCGACGTCGATCTGGCCGAGGGCAAAGCGTGAAATTCCGCCGCAAGCCACGGGAAACCATTGATATCAACCTTGCGTCGTTGATCGACGTGGTGTTTATCCTGCTGCTGTTTTTCGTCGTGACCACCACCTTTACCCGGGAAACCCAGTTGCGCGTCGAGTTGCCGGAGGCCGTCAGCGGCTCGCCGGCCGAAGACCAGCAGACCAAGCAGCTGGATATCGCCATCAGCGCCGACGGGGTGTTTTCGGTGAACAACCAGGTGCTGCCCAAGAGCGACCTGGCCAGCCTGATCGAAGCCTTGCAGAAGGAGTCGGCGGGTGACACCAACCTGCCGCTGTCCATCAGCGCCGATGGCAAGACCCAGCACCAGGCCGTCATTACCGCGATGGACGCCGCCGGCAAGCTCGGTTTCAGCCATCTGCGCATGACCACCGTCGAGGCGGCGCCAGCACCCTGATGGCCATGTCCGATCGTTTGCTCGCTGCCTGGTACAACGGCCATCCCGCGCTGAGCCTGTTGCGGCCCCTGGAATGGCTCTATCGCCGGGTGGTGGTGCGCAAGCGTGAACGCTTCCTGGCCGGCGAGGGCAATGTCTACCAGCCGCCGGTGCCGCTGGTGGTGGTGGGTAATATCACCGTGGGCGGTACCGGCAAGACGCCGCTGATCCTGTGGATGATCGAGCATTGCCAGCGCAGCGGGCTGCGGGTTGGCGTGGTCAGCCGTGGTTACGGCGCCAAGCCGCCGCAGTTGCCATGGCGGGTCGCCGCCGAGCAGAGCGCCGATATCGCTGGCGACGAACCCTTGCTGATCGTCCAGCGCACCGGCGTGCCACTGATGATCGACCCCGACCGCAGCCGCGCCGTGCGGGCCTTGCTGGCCGCCGAGCCGCTGGACCTGATTCTCTCCGACGACGGCATGCAGCATTACCGCATGGCCCGCGACCTCGAACTGGTGCTGATCGATGCCGCGCGCGGCCTGGGCAACCGGCGCTGCCTGCCGGCCGGGCCGCTGCGCGAGCCGGTCGAGCGCCTGCAAAGCGTCGACGCAGTGCTCTACAACGGCGCCAGCGACGATCGTGAGGATGGGTTTGCCTTTCGCCTGGCGCCCACCGCCCTGGTCAATCTGCAAAGCGGCGAACGCCGCGGGCTTGAGCACTTCGCGCCAGGGCAGGCGGTACATGCGGTGGCCGGTATCGGCAATCCGCAACGTTTCTTCACTACCCTTGAAACGCTACACTGGCAGCCTGTCCCGCATGCTTTTGCCGACCACGCCGAATACAGCGCGCAGGCGCTGAGTTTCACCCCGTCGCTGCCGCTGGTCATGACCGAAAAGGATGCGGTGAAGTGCCGTGCCTTCGCGGCTCCCGACTGGTGGTACCTGGCGGTGGATGCTGTGCCATCCCCGGCCTTCGTGGCCTGGTTCGATACACAGCTGATGCGCCTGTTGCCCGCTCGTCTTTTGCCTTAAACGCTTCTATCCAGGGAATTCTCATGGACACCAAATTGCTCGATATCCTCGCTTGCCCGATCTGCAAGGGACCGCTGAAGCTCAGCGCCGACAAGACCGAGCTGATCAGCAAGGGCGCCGGCCTGGCCTATCCGATTCGCGATGGCATCCCGGTCATGCTGGAAAGCGAAGCCCGCACCCTCAGCACCGACGAGCGCCTGGATAAATGACCACAGCCTTTACCGTTGTCATTCCAGCCCGATTCGCCTCCACCCGCCTGCCGGGTAAACCGCTGCAGTTGATCGCCGGCAAGCCGATGATCCAGCACGTCTGGGAACAGGCCTGCAAGAGCGCCGCCCAGCGCGTGGTGGTGGCGACCGACGATGTGCGTATCGTCGAGGCCTGCCAGGGTTTCGGTGCCGAAGCGGTGCTGACCCGCGAAGACCACAATTCCGGGACCGATCGCCTGGCGGAAGTCGCCAGCCAGCTGGGCCTGGCGGCAGACGCCATCGTGGTCAATGTCCAGGGCGACGAGCCGTTGATCCCGCCGGCGGTGATCGATCAGGTGGCCGCCAACCTGGCCGCCCACACCGAAGCAAGCATGGCCACCCTGGCCGAGCCGATCGAAGACGTCGAGACCCTGTTCAACCCGAACGTGGTCAAGGTGGTCAGTGACATCAACGGCCTGGCCCTGACCTTCAGCCGCGCCACGTTGCCCTGGGCGCGCGACGCCTTTGCGAAAAACCGCGACCTGCTGCCGGAAGGCGTGCCTTATCGCCGCCATATCGGCATCTATGCCTACCGCGCCGGCTTCCTGCATGACTTCGTCAGCTGGGGTCCGTGCTGGCTGGAAAACACCGAGTCGCTGGAGCAGTTGCGGGCCTTGTGGCACGGCGTGCGCATCCATGTCGCCGATGCCCTGCAAGCGCCGCCCGGTGGCGTCGATACCGCCGAAGACCTTGAGCGCGTTCGTCGCCTGCTGGAGGCCTGATGCGGGTTCTGTTTGTCTGCCTGGGCAATATCTGCCGTTCGCCGACGGCGGAGGGCGTATTGCGCCACAAGTTGCGCGAAGCGGGGCTGGCCGATCGGGTCGAAGTCGCGTCCGCCGGGACCGGCGAATGGCACATCGGCAAGGCGCCGGACAAGCGCAGCCAGCGCGCGGCGCTGTTGCGCGGTTACGACCTGTCGGCCCAGCGCGCCCAGCAGGTCAGCAGTGCGGACTTTGCCCGCTACGACCTGATCCTGGCCATGGACGAGAGCAACCTGCGCAACCTCAAGGCGCTGCAGCCGGCCCAGGGCAAGGCCGAACTGGATCTGTTCCTGCGTCGCTACGAGGCGGCGGTGGACGAGGTTCCGGATCCTTACTACGACGGTGAGCAAGGTTTCGAGCAGGTGCTGGACTTGATCGAGTACGCCAGCGACCGGCTGGTCATCGAGCTGAAGGGGCGCCTATGAGCTTGCATCTGCAGTCCCAGGTTTCCCTCAAGCCCTTCAACACTTTCGGTGTCGATGTGCGCGCGCAGCTGTTCGCCGAGGCCCACAGCGACGCCGACGTGCGTGAGGCGCTGGCCTATTCGGCGCAGCACCGACTGCCGCTGCTGGTGATTGGCGGCGGCAGCAATCTGCTGCTGACCGCTGATATTCCGGCGCTGGTCTTGCGCATGAGCACCCGGGGCATTCGCCTGCTGAGCGACGATGGCCAGCAAGTGGTGGTCGAGGCCGAAGCCGGCGAGACCTGGCACCCGTTCGTGCAATGGACCCTTGAGCAGGGCTTGTCCGGCCTGGAAAACCTCAGCCTGATCCCGGGGACCGTGGGCGCGGCACCGATGCAGAACATCGGCGCCTATGGGGTCGAGATCAAGGATGTGTTCGCCGGCCTGACCGCGCTGGATCGGCAGAGCGGCGAGCTGCGCGATTTCAGCCTGGAACAATGCCAGTTCGCCTACCGCGACAGCCTGTTCAAGCAAGAGGCCGGCCGCTGGCTGATTCTGCGGGTGCGGTTTGCCCTGGCCCGCAGCGAGCATCTGCATCTGGAGTACGGCCCGGTGCGCCAGCGTTTGAGCGAGCAGGGCATCGAGCAGCCGACGGCCAGTGATGTCAGTCGCGCCATTTGCAGCATCCGCAGCGAAAAGCTGCCGGACCCGACCGTGCTGGGCAATGCCGGCAGCTTCTTCAAGAACCCGGTGGTGCCCGCGGCGCTGGCGGCCGAGATCAGGCAGCGGCATGCGGGGCTGGTGGGTTATCCACAGGCGGATGGACAGGTGAAACTGGCAGCTGGCTGGTTGATCGAGCAGGCGGGCTGGAAAGGGTTTCGCGATGGCGATGCCGGGGTGCATCGCTTGCAGTCGCTGGTGCTGGTCAACTATGGCGGTGCCACGGGCTTGCAGTTGTTGAGCCTGGCGCGAAGGATCCAGCAGGATATCGCGGAGCGCTTCCATGTTCAGTTGGAGATGGAGCCCAATCTCTATTGAGCCCGTTGAGCTAAGCTCAGAGCGCACTAGCAAAGCCTTGCACGGGTTCACACCCTGCAAGGCTTTTTTGTTAATCGCGGCTTAACTTAGCCTGCTAACAATGCAACTATTTGTACCTCCAAAGGCCCGGTGAAGACGTCCCGTCTTCATAAGAGAGCCCATTAGCCTGAGTCGATCTGCTCCTGCAAGTCGTTGTACTCAACGGCAGATTGCTCGACCCCATAAACGGAAAATATGCGGGCGTGCCCATGATTACTCTGAAACTCAACGGTCAAGATCATCAACTGGATGTCACCGAGGACATGCCGCTGCTCTGGGCCATCCGCGACGTGGCGGGCTACAACGGCACCAAGTTCGGTTGCGGCATGGGCCTGTGCGGCGCGTGCACCATCCATATCGACGGCTCCCCGGCGCGCAGTTGCATCACGCCGATCGGCTCGGTGGTCGGGCAGAACGTCAGCACCATCGACAACCTGCACAGCGACCCGGTCGGCAAAGTCGTGCAGCAGGCCTGGCTGGACAGCGCGGTGGCCCAGTGCGGCTACTGCCAGGGCGGGCAGATCATGTCGGCCACCGCCTTGCTCAAGGTCAACCCCAACCCCAGCGACGAACAGATCGAAGCCGCCATGGTCGGCAACATCTGCCGTTGCGGCACTTACAACCGGATCAAGACCGCGATCCGCCAGGCGTCCAGCCACCTGAAGGAGGCCAAGGCATGAGCCAGCTGCCGAATGATTTTGCCTTGAGCAACCTCAGCCGCCGCGGTTTTCTCAAGGGCGTTGGCGCCACCGGTGCGCTGGTGCTGGCGGCCAGTTGGGGCTGGCAGGATGCCTTTGCCGAAGAGAAGAAGTTCGGTGCCGACGGCATGCCCCATGGCTGGGTCGATGACCCCAAGGTGTACGTGAGCATCGCCGCCGATGGCAGCGTGACCGTGCTCTGCAACCGTTCGGAGATGGGCCAGGGCGTGCGTACCAGCCTGAGCATGGTGGTTGCCGACGAG
The DNA here is from genome assembly GCF_017349615.1 of Pseudomonas sp. GW531-T4. Lineage (NCBI taxonomy): Bacteria > Pseudomonadati > Pseudomonadota > Gammaproteobacteria > Pseudomonadales > Pseudomonadaceae > Pseudomonas > Pseudomonas sp. GW531-T4. The sequence goes on along the minus strand of NZ_JACMZT010000004.1, from coordinate 3,795 downwards.
CTTGAGGCCGACTGGGCGCTGGTGAAGGTCAAGCAGGCGCCGGGCGACGAGGCGCTGTTCGGTAACCAGGACACCGACGGTTCGCGCAGCATGCGCCATTGGTACGAGCCGATGCGCCGCTGCGGCGCGGCCGCCCGGACCATGCTCGAACAGGCAGCGGCCGAGCAGTGGAAAGTCCCGCTGGCCGAGTGCCGGGCCCAACTGCATAAAGTGATCCACCAACCGAGCGGCCGCGAACTGGGCTACGGCGCCCTGGCCGCCGCGGCGAGCGCCCTGGCGGTGCCGACCCGCGACAGCCTGCGCCTGAAGCAGCCGGGCGAATTCCGTTACATCGGCAAGGAGGGCACTCGCGCCATTGACGGTGTGGATATCGTCAACGGTCAGGCGGTCTATGGCGCCGATGTGCATTTCGACGGCATGCTCTTCGCTACGGTTGCACGCCCACGGGTCTATGGCGGCAAGGTCAAATCCTTCGATGGCAGCGCGGCGCTGAAGGTCCCGGGCGTGATCAAGGTGCTGCAGATCGACAGCCGTCCGCTGCCGTCCGAGTTCCAGCCGCTGGGAGGCGTGGCGGTGATCGCCAGCAACACCTGGGCGGCGATCAAGGGCCGCGAGGCGCTGAAGATCGAATGGGACGATGGCGTCAACGCCGGCTACGACTCGATTGCCTACCGCAAGGAGCTGGAAGCCGCGGCGCTCAAGCCGGGCAAGGTGGTGCGCAGCACCGGTAACATCGACGAAGCCTTGAGCAGCGCCGACAGCAGCCTGGAAGCCTCCTACTACCTGCCGCACCTGGCGCAGGCGCCGATGGAGCCGATGGTCGCCGTGGCGCGCTTCAAGGACGGCCAGTGCGAAGCCTGGGCCCCGAGCCAGGCGCCACAGGTGACCCGCGAACGTATCGCCGAGCGCCTGGGTATTCCCTTCGACAAGGTGACGGTCAACATCACCCTGCTCGGCGGTGGCTTCGGGCGTAAATCCAAACCCGACTTCATCCTCGAGGCGGCGATCCTCGCCAAGGAAGTGCCGGGCAAGGCGGTACGGGTGCAATGGACCCGCGAAGACGACATTCACAACTCCTACTTCCACACCGTGTCGGCGGAATACCTCAAGGCCAGCCTGAACAAGGACGGCATGCCGTCCGGCTGGCTGCACCGCACCGTGGCGCCGAGCATCACCGCGCTGTTCGCCCCGGGCATGAACCATGAGGCCGCCTTCGAGCTGGGCATGGGCTTTACCAACCTGGCCTATGCGATTCCCAACGTGCGCCTGGAAAACCCCGAGGCCGCCGCGCATACCCGGGTTGGCTGGTATCGCTCGGTGTCGAACATCCCCCACGGTTTCGCCATCCAGAGCTTTGTCGACGAACTGGCCCACAAGGCCGGTCAGGACCCGTTGAAGTACCAGCTCAAGCTGCTGGGGCCGGATCGCCGGATCGACCCACGGACCTTGAGCGAAGAATGGAACTACGGTGAGTCGCCGGAGCGTTACCCGATCGATACTGCGCGCATGCGCGGCGTGCTGGAGACCGCGGCCAAGGCGGCGGGTTGGGGACGCAGCCTGCCCAAGGGCCGTGGCCTGGGGCTGGCGGTGCACTACAGCTTCGTCACCTATGTGGCGGCGGTGATCGAGGTCGAGGTCAAGGATGATGGCACCCTGATCGTGCACAAGGCCGATATCGCCGTGGACTGCGGTCCGCAGATCAACCCCGAGCGTATCCGCTCGCAATTCGAGGGCGCCTGTGTGATGGGCCTGGGCAATGCGGTGGTGGGCGAGATCAGCTTCAAGGACGGCAAGGTCCAGCAGGACAACTTCCATATGTATGAAGTGGCGCGCATGTCCCTGGCGCCGAAGGAGGTTGCCGTGCACCTGGTGACGCCGTCGGGCGATGTGCCGTTGGGTGGTGTCGGTGAGCCGGGCGTGCCGCCGATCGCGCCAGCCCTGTGCAATGCGATCTTTGCCGCCACCGGCAAGCGTATCCGCAACCTGCCAGTGCGTTATCAGCTGCAAGGCTGGCAACAAGCGAGCAAGGCCTGATGGACAGCGTTGATCTGAATGTCCTGCGCAGCGTGCTGGAATGGCGCCGCGCGGGGCAGCGCGTGACCTTGTACAGCGTGGTCCAGACCTGGGGCAGCGCGCCGCGGCCACCGGGCGCCATGCTGGCCTTGCGCGAAGACGGCATGGTGATCGGCTCGGTCTCGGGTGGTTGTATCGAGGACGACCTGATCGCCCGTTTGCACGATGGCCGCCTGCCTCAGGACGGGCCGCCGGTCCAGCTGGTGACCTATGGCGTGACCCGCGAGGAGGCCGCGCGTTTTGGCCTGCCTTGCGGCGGCACCCTGCGCCTGACCGAGGAGCGGGTTGGCGATCCGGCCTGGGTCGCCGAACTGCTGGCACGTTGCGAGGCGCATGAGATCGTCGCCCGGGAGTTGAACCTGAGCAGCGGCGAAGTGCTGCTGAAACCGGCCAGCAAGACCGACGTGCTGAGCTTCGATGACACGACCCTGCGGGCGATCTATGGCCCGCGCTGGCGGCTGTTGCTGATCGGCGCCGGGCAGTTGTCGCGGTATGTGGCGGAAATGGCGCGGCTGCTGGACTTCGAAGTGCTGATCTGCGATCCGCGCAAGGAGTTCGTCTACGGCTGGGAAGAGCAGCATGGGCGTTTTGTGGCGGGGATGCCGGACGATGCGGTGCTGAGCATCGAGACCGACGAGCGTACCGCCATTGTCGCGTTGACCCATGACCCGAGGCTGGATGACATGGCGCTGCTGACCGCGCTCAATTCCCGGGCGTTTTACGTCGGGGCGCTGGGTTCTCGGGTCAACAGTCAGAAGCGTCGGGAGAACCTAGCCCAGCTGGGGCTGGAGCCGCAGGCCATCGAACGCTTGCACGGGCCTATCGGCCTGCATATCGGCAGCCATACGCCGGCGGAGATTGCCTTGTCGGTGATGTCGGAGATCGTCGCCATCAAGAACGGCATCGACCTGCTGCAGAAAAAGCCGTCTCAAGTCACTGCGCAGGTGAGCGCTTGAGTCAGTCGCTGTGCGCGGTGGTCCTGGCCGCGGGGCAGGGCAGCCGTTATCGGCAGGCGGCAGGGGCCGGGCAGGACAAGTTGCTGGCTTCATGCCAGGGGCGGGACAGGGTGGTCAGGCCGGTAATCGAACAGGTCTTGAAGAACTTGCCCGCGTTGTTGGCTCGTAGGGTGTTGGTGACAACACCGGATCGCCGCGAAGTGATTGCCCTGGCTGAAGCCTATGGCTGCCAGGTGGTGCTTCTGGATTCGCCGGGCATGGGCGACAGCCTCGCGGCCGCCGTCGGAGCCTGTACCGATGCCAGTGGCTGGCTGGTGCTGCTGGGGGACATGCCCTTTATCCTGCCGTCGAGTATCGAAAGTGTGGCGCGGGGGCTGGGCGAGCGGATGATCAGGGTACCTGTGCATGACGGTGCCTATGGTCATCCGGTGGCTTTTGGCGCGGCCTTTGGGCAGGCGTTGCAGGGCCTGTCCGGGGATCGAGGTGCCAGGCCATTGTTTGCCGCGGGGCAGGTTGTCGAGGTAGAACTGGCGGATGCAGGCGTGTTGTGGGACGTGGATGTGCCGCAGGCGTTGGTTTTTACCGGTTGAGATCGTTGTGTTCGCTCTCGCAGCGGGCGTGATGATCAAAGAATCGCAGGCATAAAAAAGGTTCTTCACGGATTACCGGGAAAGACGCTCTTGATCTTCATGAAAAAGAATTCGCTATCCCGGTAACCGTATGCCATTCGTTTGATGACCTTTATTCGATTGTTTATTCCTTCCAA
>NZ_JACMZT010000039.1:0-58520 GCF_017349615.1 Pseudomonas sp. GW531-T4 | reverse complement strand
ACAACGCCCTGAAGATCGGTGAAACCTCGCTGGTGACCATTACCTTCAGCGAAGCGGTGAGCGGTTTCAGCAATGCCGACCTGACCATCGCTAACGGCACGCTGAGCGCGGTCAGCAGCAGCGACGGTGGTATCACCTGGACCGCCACCTTCACCCCGACGTCGAGCATCACTGACACCAGCAACGTCATCACCCTGGATAACAGCGGGGTGACCAACGCCTCGGGCAACGCCGGCAGCGGCACCACTGACTCCAACAACTATGCGATCGACACCGTCCGCCCGACCGCGACCATAGTGGTCGCCGACAGCGCCCTGGGCGTGGGCCAGACCAGTACCGTGACCATCACGTTCAGCGAGGCGGTGACCGGCTTTACCCTGGCCGACCTGACCGTTGCCAACGGTACGTTGAGTGGCTTGAGCACCAGCGACAACATCACCTACACGGCCACCCTCACCCCGACGGCCGGTATCACCGACAACAGCAACCTGATCACCCTGGACAACACCGGGGTGACGGATGGGGCGGGCAACACCGGCAGCGGCACCACCGACTCCAACAACTACGCCATCGACAGCCTGGGTCCGAATGCCACCATCGTTCTCTCCGACTCGACCCTCAAGGCCGGCGAAACCGCGGTGGTGACCATCACCTTCAGTGAAGCAGTGAGCGGTTTCGACAACAGCGACCTGACGATGGCCAATGGCACGCTGAGCGCGGTCAGCAGCAGCGACGGCGGTATCACCTGGACCGCCACCTTCACCCCGACGGCGGGCATCACCGACCTGAGCAACCTGATCACCCTGAACAACACCGGCATCACCGACGTGGCCGGCAACAGCGGTACCGGGACCACCAACTCAGCCAACTACAGCATCGAAACCGTGGTGCCGACCGCCACCATCGTGATCGCCGACACGGCCTTGAAGGCCGGCGAAACCTCGCTGGTGACCATCACCTTCAGTGAGGCGGTCAGTGGTTTCGACAACAGCGACCTGAGCATCGCCAACGGCACCTTGAGTGCGCTGAGCAGCAGCGACGGTGGTGTCACCTGGACCGCCACCTTCACCCCGGCAGTCGGTATCGCCGATACCAGCAACGTCATCACCCTGAACAACAGCGGCGTGATCAATGTCTCGGGGAATACGGGCAGCGGCACCACCGATTCGAACAACTACGTCATCGACACGGCTCGCCCAACCGCGACCATAGTGGTGGCCAATCCGATCCTGCCGATCGGCGAAACCAGCCTGGTGACCATCACCTTCAGCGAGGCGGTCAGCGGTTTCGACAACAGCGACCTGACGGTGAGCAACGGCACCCTGAGCGCGGTCAGCAGCAGCGACGGCGGCATCACCTGGACCGCGACCTTCACCCCGAACGTCAACGTCAGCGATGCCACCAACCTGATCACCCTCAACAACAGCGGGGTCAGTGACGCGGCGGGCAACGCCGGCAGCGGCAGCACCGACTCGAACAACTTCATCATCGACACCGGGCGGCCGACCGCCACCATCGTGCTGGCCGACGCGGCCCTGAAGGCGGGCGAAACCACCACGGTGACCATCACCTTCAGCGAAGCGATCAGCGGTTTCACCAACTCGGACCTGACGGTGGCCAACGGTACCCTGGGGGCCCTGAGCAGCAGCGATGGCGGGGTTACCTGGACCGCCACCTTTACCCCGGCCATCAACATCAGCGACAGCAGCAATCAGATCACCCTGAACAACGCCGGAGTGATAGACGCCGTCGGCAACACCGGCAGCGGCACCACCGACTCGGCCAACTACGTCATCGATACCGTGCGCCCCACCGCTACCGTGGTGGTCGCCAACCCGATGCTGGCGGCGGGCGACACGTCCCTGGTGACCATCACCTTCAGCAAGGCGGTCAGCGGTTTCGACAACAGCGACCTGACGGTGACTAACGGCACCTTGAGCGCGGTCAGCAGTAGCGATGGCGGCATTACCTGGACCGCGACCTTCACACCGAACACCAACGTCAGCGATACGAGCAACCTGATCACCCTCAACAACAGTGGGGTCAGCGACGCCTCGGGCAATACCGGGCTGGGCAGCACGGATTCGAACAATTACCTGATCGATACCCAGCGGCCGACCGCGACCATCGTGGTCGCCAACAGCAGCCTCGGCGTGGGCCAGACCAGCGGCGTGACCATCACCTTCAGCGAAGCGGTGAGCGGCTTCACCAACTCGGACCTGACGGTGGCCAACGGCACCCTGAGCGCCTTGAGCAGCAGCGACGGCGGCCGGACCTGGACCGTGACCCTGACGCCAACCGCCAATATCAGCGATACCAGCAACCTGGTCACCCTGAACAACAGCGGGGTGAGCGACGCATTCGGCAATACCGGTAGCGGCAGCACCGACTCCAACAACTACGCGATCAACACCGTGCCGGCGACCAACCCACCCACGGAGCTGCCGGTGGGCGATCCGGAATTCCGTTCGAGCGACCCGGTGGTTCCGCCGCTGCCGCCTTATGTGCCGCTGCAGCCCACGGTCATCACGCCACCGGTTGGCGACCTGGGCTCGCCATTGGCCTTCGCGCCACTGTTCGAGCAGCGGGTGCTGGGCGATGGCATCCGGCCGTTGGGGGACATTTTCATCAATCACGGGGCCCTGGCGCCGAGCTTCATTGCCCAGGTATTTGGCAGCAGCGATCCCGGTGGCGACGGTAATGGCCATGGTTTCCTCGGCTTCGGTGGCGGCGATGGTGGGGTGTTCAGCCAAAGCACGCTGTCGGTGCTGTTCGGCCAGGACTCCACTGAGGATGGCGGTTCGCTGAAGTCCTTCGGCGACAAGCCCAAGGCCGGCGATCTTTCCCAGGGCGGGCGCGGGGTGTTCGGGGCACCGTCGCTGACCCAGCAATTGCAAGTGATGCAAGACATGGAGCAACGGCCGATCCGCGATCTGGCCAAGGCATTCGAACAGGCCGGCATCAGCGCAATGCAGGCCTGAAACAAGACATAAATACGATGCGGCACCCAGGGGCGAGACAAGGATGAATAAAAGTCAGAAGTTGTTCGGGGTCAGCTTGTTGGCGCTGGCGGTCAGTGGTTGTGCCGTCAGCAGTAAACCGATTGAACGCAGTGCCAGCGAGCAGCGCGCCAGGAGCGACCTGCAGAGCATGTACAAGGATCAGGAGCCGCTGAGCGGCCCGCTGACCCTGCACCAGGCCATGGCCCGGGCAGTGAAATACAACCTCGAGGGCCGGTTGAAAATCATGGAAGAGGCCCTGGCCAAGCGCCAACTGGACCTCGCCAGTTTCGACATGTTGCCGCGCATGGCCCTCTCCGCCGGCTACGTGGGGCGCAACAACGTCAGCGCCTCCAGCAGCCAGAGCGTGGAAACCGGTACCCAGTCCCTGGAACCCTCGACCTCCCAGGATCGGGACCGCAGAGTGGCCGACCTGACCATGGTCTGGAACGTGCTGGACTTCGGCGTCAGCTACATCAACGCCAAGCAGCAAGGCGACCAGCGGCTGATCGTCCAGGAGCGCCGGCGCAAGGTGATCAACACGATTGTCCAGGACGTGCGCTCGGCCTATTGGCGGGCGGTGGCGGCCGAACGCCTGCTCAAGCAGATCGACAGCCTCGCAGGTCGGGTCGAGCAGGCCCGCGGCAACAGCCAGAGCATGAGCGAGCAGCGTATCGGCGACCCGGTGCAGGCCCTGGCCTACCAGCGTTCGCTGATCGAGGCCACCCGCCAGCTGGAGGAGCAGCGCCGGGCGTTATCCCTGGCCAAGACCGAGCTGTCGACCCTGATCAACCTGCCCATGGGCACCCAGCTGACCCTGGCGACCACCGACGATTACCCGGTGCCGGAACTCAAGGTCGATATGGCCCGCCTCGAACACGAGGCCCTGACCAGCCGCCCGGAACTGCGCGAGCAGGATTACCAGAGCCGTATCAGCGCCGCGGAGACCCGCAAGGCCATGCTGCGCCTGCTGCCGGGCCTGGAGTTCTCCGCCGGCGGGCACTACGACAGCAACTCGTTTCTGGTCAACGACAAGTGGGCCGATTACGGGGTGAAGGTCACCTGGAACCTGTTCAACGTGCTCTCCGCGCCAGCGGCCATCGACACCGCCAAGGCCGGTGAAGACGTCGCCGCGGCCCGTCGCCAGGCCATGTCCATCGCGGTGCTGGCCCAGGTCTATGTGGCCAACGCCAACTACCGCGACGCGTTGCGCCAGTTCAAGACCAGCCAGGAGCTGGCGGACATCGACGGGCAGATCGTCGGCCAGCTGCGCAACCGCTACCAGGCCAATGGCATTGGCGAGCTGGACCTGATCCAGGGCGAGCTGAACACCTTGCAGGCGGACCTGCGGCGCGACCTGGCCTATGCCGACCTGCGCAACGCCTATGGGCAGATCTTCGCCAGTGCCGGGCTCGACCCGTTGCCCAACGAGGTGCAGTCGACCCAGGTGCAGTCCATCGCCTCGGCGCTGGCCAGTCGCGAGGCCGACTGGGCAGCGGGCAACATCAGCACGCCGGTGGCCCATGCCCAAAGACAATAATCTGCAGGCGCCCCAGGCCAGCGTCAGCCGGGCCCAGCGCGAGGCGCGCAATGGTCATCGCGGGGTGGCGATCCTGCTGACTGGCCTGCCGGCGGCGGGCAAGTCGACCCTGGCCCAGGCGCTGCAGGCCGGGCTGTTCCAGCACGGCCGGCAGAGCCTGGTGCTGGACGGCGATGCCTTGCGCGGCGGCCTGAACCGCGACCTGGGGTTCGCCGAGGCCGACCGCCGGGAAAACATCCGCCGCGCCAGCGAGCTGGCGGCCTTGCTGGTGGACAACGGGCAGATCGTGATCCTGGCGATGATTGCCCCGCTGATCGAGCAGCGCGAGCTGTTCGCCCGGCGCCTGGGCGAGGACTATCTGGAGGTCTGGTGCAGCGCCTCGCTGGCGGTCTGTGAACAGCGCGACCCCAAGGGCCACTACGCCCGCGCCCGCAGCGGCGAGTTGCCGGGGTTCACCGGTATCTCGGCACCCTATGAGCCACCACGGGCCGCGCTGGAGCTGGACACCGGCACCCAGTCGATCGACGACTGCCAGCGGCAATTGCTCGGCTGGCTGGTCGAGCGCAAGGTGCTGCCTGCCTCATGAGCCGTCCGGCGTTCGCCCGGCTGCCGGTCAGCGTGGATCTGCCGCGGCTGTTGCGCGCCCTGGCGCGCATCGACGCGAGTGCCTGGCAGGGCCACTTCAACGGCGGCTATTACGAAGGCGACTGGAGCGGCGTGGCCTTGATCTCGGCGGTGGATGCGCCCTCCGAACTGGCGCCGGGCAAGGGCCGGCCGGTACAGCGCGAGCCCTGGCGGCAGGACCCGGACTGGCAACAGGCATTGCGCCACCTGCCCTTGCAGATCGTTTCGGCGCGCCTGCTGCGGCTGGGCCCGGGGGCGCGCATTCATGAACACCGCGACTACGACCTGGGCGGCCAGGACGCCGACCTGCGCTTGCATATCCCCTTGCTCAGCCCGCCGCGGGTGGACTTCCTGCTCGACGGGCGGCGCATGCCGATGCTGGCGGGGGAGTGCTGGTTTCTCGACCTGTCGCGCCCGCACCGTGTGGACAACCACGACAGCCAGGAACGCATTCACCTGGTGATCGATTGTCGCCCCGACTCCTGGCTGGAGCAGATGATTGCCGACGGTGCGCCGACCACGCCGACGCCTGGCCTGGGCCGCGCTGCCGTGGACTTCGCGCGGTTCTGTCGGTTGCTCGAAGAGGACCCCGCGCTGTGCCAGGCCTTGCAGGCGCTGAACGACAGCGAAGCCTTCATCGAGCGCACCCTGGCCCTGGCGGCGGAGCGCGGCCTGGCGTTCACCCGCGAAGACCTGCGTTCGGCCATGCGCCAGGGGCGGCGCCTGTGGAATGAACAATGGACGGCCTGAACCTGCACGGCTGGTTGCCGATCCGCATTTGGCAGCCGCGTGACGAGTGGCGGGTCGACTGGTGCTGGTTCGGCGACAGGCCGCTGTCGCAGCCGTTTTTCCGCGAGGCGGTCGAAGAGGCCCTGCGCCTGCCGTTCAATCAGGCGTTCCGGCGCCAGACGCCGTTGTCTGCCCTGACCGAATGGCGCCAACGTAGCCCGGGCCTGGCTCCCAGCGCCTTTATCTTCCACGCCTCGCGCTGCGGCTCGACCCTGGCCAGCCAGATGCTGGCTCATCTGGACGATCACATCGTGGTGTCCGAACCGCCGCCGCTGGATACCTTGCTGCGCAGCTCGCTGGCGCCACGGGAGAGGGCTGCCGCGCTGGTGGGCTTGCTGTCGGCCTATGGGCAGGTGCGCCGCGGCAGTGAGCAGCGGCTGGTGATCAAGCTCGATGCCTGGAACATCGGCGAGCTGCCGCTGCTGCGCCAGTGCTTCGTCGATACGCCGTGGTTGTTTCTGTATCGCGAGCCGCTGGAAATCGCCGTATCGCATCTGCGCCGCGCCGGCATGCACATGACGCCGGGCCTGATCGGGCCTAGCGCCTTGGACGACGGCGAGCCTTTCCAAGACCGGGAAAGCTGGATCGCCCGGCGTCTGGGGCGCTTGTTGCAACTGGGGCTGGAGCACTGCCGCGAACACCATGGCCTGGTGCTGAACTACAGCGAATTGCCCGCCGCCATGGACGGCCATCTGGGCGATTTTTTCGGCCTGAGCGCCGAGCAACGCCGGACGGCATTCGCCTGTGTCGGCCAGCATGCCAAGCAGCCGGCCCAGGCCTTTGTCGATGACCGCCAGGGCAAGCAGCAACAGGCTTCAGTGCGGCTGCGGGAGCAGCTGGAGCAGTGGGCGCAGGCGCCTTACGCAGCACTGGAGCAGTGGCGCAGCTGCGCGGTCCCGCAACCCCGGCTCAGTTCTTCGGCGACAACTCCGCCATGCCCTTGAGGAATTCGATGGGCAGCGGGAAAACGATGGTCGAGCTTTTATCGCCGGCAATCGCGCTCAGGGTCTGCATGTAACGCAGCTGCATGGCGCCGGGCTGGCGGCCGAGCATTTCGGCGGCCTGCATGAGTTTTTCCGAGGCCTGCAATTCGCCTTCGGCGTGGATCACCTTGGCCCGGCGTTCCCGTTCGGCTTCGGCCTGTTTGGCAATGGCGCGGATCATCGATTCGTTGAGGTCGACGTGCTTGATCTCGACGTTCGCCACCTTGATGCCCCAGGCGTCGGTCTGGGCGTCCAACACCTGCTGGATATCGGCGTTCAGGCGCTCGCGCTCGGCCAGCAACTCGTCCAGCTCATGCTTGCCCAGCACCGCGCGCAGGGTGGTCTGGGCCAGTTGGCTGGTGGCCATGAGGAAGTCCTCGACCTGGATGATCGCCTTCTGCGAGTCCAGCACACGGAAGTACAGCACGGCGTTGACCTTGACCGAGACGTTGTCGCGGGTGATCACATCCTGGGGCGGCACGTCGAGCACCACGGTGCGCAAGTCGACGCGGACCATCTGCTGGACGACCGGAATCAGCAGGACCAGCCCGGGCCCCTTGACCCGCCAGAAGCGCCCCAGCTGGAACACCACCCCGCGCTCGTATTCGCGCAGGATGCGAAACGTCGAGACCGCCAGCGCCAACAGCAGCGCCAGCAGCGCGCCAAAACCCAATTCCAGACCCATTTCATCCTCCTCGCGGCGCGGCCTCGGCCGTCGTCACTTCCAGAAGCAGCCCCTTGCGCGCCACCACCCGAACCCGTTGCCCGGTTTGCAGCGGTGTCGCGCTCAGGACCTGCCAGTGTTCGCCCTGCAACAGCACCCAGCCGTTGTAAGGGTTGCCCGTTTGCACCGCGGTGATCGCCGTTATGCTGCCCACCAGCCCAGCGTCGCCAGCCACCTGCTGGCGTTGTCGCGCACGCACCGCCATGCTCGCCAGCGTCGCCAGGAGCAGCGCACTGATTACCGCCAGGCTGACGATGAGCGGCAGGGGAATGCCGTAGCCCGGGACATCGGTGTCCATCAGGATCACCGCGCCGACCACAAAGGAGACGATGCCGCCGAAGCCGATGACGCCGAAGGTCGGTAGAAAAGCTTCGGCGACCATGAAGGCGATGCCCAGCAGGATCAGGGCCACGCCGGCGTAGTTCACCGGCAGCAGCTGCAAGGCATACAGACCGAGCAGCAGGCAGATGCCGCCGAGCACGCCGGGCACCGCAGTGCCCGGGTTGACGAACTCGAAGAACAGCCCGTAGATGCCGATCATCATCAGGATCAGCGCGACGCTGGGGTGGGTGATGACCGACAGCAGCTGCGTGCGCCAGTCCGGGTCGTGATGGATCACCGCCGCGCCCAGGGTATGCAGCTGCACCGCCTGGCCGGCGGCGATGAGGAACTTGCCGTCAAGTTGCCTGAGCAGGCCGTTCAGGTCATCCGCGACATAGTCGACCACCTTCAGCTTCAAGGCTTCCTGGGCCGGCAGGCTGACGGCCTCGCGCACGGCCTGTTCCGCCCATTCGGCGTTGCGCCCGCGTAATTGCGCCAGGCCGCGGATATAGGCCGCGGCGTCGTTGATCTGTTTCTGGCTGAGGGTGTCGGGTTCCGGTTCCGGGTTCTTGTCCGAGCGTGGCGCGGCGGGCGGGTTGCCGCCCGGGTCGGGCTGCCCCGGCATGCCGACCCGCACCGGGGTGGCGGCCCCGAGGTTGGTGCCCGGGGCCATGGCGGCGATATGGCTGGCATACAGGATGTAGGTGCCGGCGCTGGCGGCGCGGGCGCCACTGGGGGCGACGTAGCTGGCCACCGGCACCGGGCTGGCGAGGATCGCCTTGATGATCGAGCGCATCGAGGTGTCGAGACCGCCGGGGGTGTCGATGCCTAGCACCACCAGTTGGGCCTGTTCGTCGGCAGCCTTGTCCAGGCCGCGCACCACGTAGTCGGCGCTGGCGGGGCTGATCACATCGTTGACGGTGAGCACCACCACTGGCTTCACGGCCTGGGCGTGCCCGGTCGGCAGGCCGATCAGCACACCCAGCAGCAGCCCCTTCAGTGTCGCCCGCCACCCACGCTCGTTCATCCGACCCTCCTGGAGAGTCATGTGCCTCGGTTGCCAGCCGTTCGCTGGCTTTGTCCTTGAGTCTAGTAGAGCGTGGGATTGAGCAAATTTTGAACAACCTCATGCTCGCGTGCCGTTCGGAAGTTCGTCAGTGGGCGAGGGCGGCGCGGCCTAGACTTTGGGGAGGGAGTGACAGTCGTTAACCCATCGTCCTGCAAAGCCGTTCAGGACACCGAGGTGCATCATGCGTATGGCAAAAACCGTGCAACGCAGCCTGGAACAGGCGCATTGCGATTTTGACGTGGTGGCTCATCCACATTCGTCGAGCAGCCTGGAGACCGCCCGGGTCGCGGGAGTTCCCGCCGAACGCGTGGCCAAGTCGGTGATCCTCGACGACAGTCATGGCCACTACCTGATGGCCGTGCTGCCGGCCAGCCGCCACCTGGATCTGAGCAAGGTGCGCGGCAGCAACGAATGGCAGATCACCCGGGAAAGCACCCTGGCGCATCTGTTCAACGATTGCGAACGCGGCGCGGTACCGGCCCTGGGCGAATCCTATGGGCTGGACGTGGTGATCGATCCGATGCTGACCCGGCAGAAAGACATCTACCTGGAAGCCGGCAACCACAACAACCTGGTGCATCTGAGCATGGACGAGTACCTGAAAATGGTGCCTCATGCCGAGGTGTGCGAGGTCAGCTACTAGCGCCGTCGGTGCCTGTAGCGACCCTTTGCTGGTTGGCCCGCTCCTGCAGGCTGATTCTGCAGGAGCGCGGCTGCACGCGATCGACTGCGCGGCAGTCGTCCGACATTCCCGACCCATTCAGGAGCCCCCCATGGAATCCCCATCCCACAGCCTGCCTGCCCTGTTCAAACAACTCGGTCTGTCCGACGACCCCGTGGACATCGACCGTTTCATCGCCACCCATTCACCGCTCAAGCCGGAACTGCACCTGGCGGATGCCTTCTTCTGGACCCCCAGCCAGGCGGATTTCCTGCGCGACGAGATCCTCGACGACGCCGACTGGGCGGAAGTGGTGGATCAGCTGGATGTGTTGTTGAGGAAGGGGCGGGGGGGGTGAGGCAAGTGGATTGATGTCGTCATGTAAATAGACCAGAATTAAGACCAAATTAGAGGTCTTAATTATGCAAAGCGTATTGGCTGATAAAGCTGTCAGCGTGTCTGAACTGAAAAAAAATCCTTCGGCTGTCCTGAACGGCGCACAGGGTGGTGCGGTTGCGGTGCTCAATCACAACCGGGTCATGGGCTATATGGTCCCGGCCGACGTGTTTGAAGCCATGATGGAGCGTCTTGACGATCTTGAACTGGCGGAGATTGTCCGTGCCCGTCGTCACGAGACCCCGGTCCCGGTAAATCTGGATGACTTATAAGCTCCAGTTTCTGCCTTCGGCGCGCAAGGAATGGGACAAGCTCGGTCATACCCTGCGCGAGCAATTCAAGAAGAAGCTGGCCGAGCGCCTGGAAATGCCGCGGGTGCCCGCGGACGCCCTTCACGGTATGGCGGACTGCTACAAGATCAAGCTCAAGGCCTCTGGCTATCGCCTGGTTTACCAAGTGATCGAGGATCAGGTTGTGGTTTCGGTGGTGGCCGTGGGCAAACGTGAACGCAGTGCCGTGTATGAGCGGGCCCGAAAGCGCTGAGGCGTTTTCGGGTCAATGGTCGTTCAATTGTTTCAAAACTTGACTGAGATTATCCTCCCCATGCACCATTGATAGTTAGCAAACTAACTGTGTGCGAACTTTCCTTTGCCCGACTCTCTTGAATCACTCCAGATGAATATCAGCAGTGGCATGGTGGTCGCCGCCCGGCATTGGCGGCGGATCTGCCAGAGTACGCTGGTCAACTATGGAATCTCCGAAGCCTGCGCCGTGCCCCTGCTGATGATCGGGCGCCTGGGCGAGGGCGTGCGCCAGGTGACGGTGGCGCAGGCGGCGGGGATGGAAAGCCCGTCCCTGGTGCGTCTGCTGGACCAGCTGTGCAACGCCGGTTACGCCATACGCTCTGAAGATCCCCACGATCGCCGGGCCAAGTGCCTGAGCCTGACCGACACCGGCCGCGAACTGGTGCAGTCGGTGGAAGCCGAATTGGTGCGCCTGCGCCGCGAGGTGCTGGAAGGCATCACAGCAGCGGACCTGGAGGCCGCGTTGAAGGTGATCCGCGCCTTCGAGTCGGCTGCCCAGCTGCCGGTGGTGCCGTCTTGAGCGGATTCTTCACCGGCGTCCCTCCCGCGCGCGACTGGTTCTACGGCGTGCGCACCTTTGCCGCGTCGATGATCGCGCTGTACATCGCCATGCTCATGCAGATGCCGCGTCCGTACTGGGCGATGGCCACGGTGTACATCGTCTCCAGCCCGTTCGTCGGGCCCACCAGTTCCAAGGCGCTGTACCGCGCGATCGGCACCTTGCTCGGCGCTTCGGCGGCGGTGCTGTTCGTGCCGATGTTCGTGCAGAGCCCTTATCTGCTGGTGGTGATCATCGCCCTGTGGACCGGGATCCTGCTGTTTCTGTCGCTGCACCTGCGCACCGCCAACAGCTATGCGCTGATGCTGGCCGGCTACAGCCTGCCGCTGATCGCCCTGCCGGTGGTGGATAACCCGCTGGGGGTGTGGGACGTGGCGGAGGCGCGCACCGAGGAGATATTCCTCGGTATCGTCTGCGCGGCCGTGATCGGCAGCATGTTCTGGCCACGGCGGCTGGCGCCGGTGTTCGTCGATTCGGCGGGCAAATGGTTCGCCGATGCGTCCACCTACAGCCAGCGTTTTCTCAGCCGCGACGTGCGGCCCGAAGAAGTCAGTGCCTTGCGCGCATCCATGGTCGCCACCTTCAACAGCCTGGAGCTGATGATCGGCCAGTTGCCCCACGAAGGCGCGCGCCCGCAGACCGTGCGCAATACCAAGGAACTGCGTGGGCGCATGATCCACCTGCTGCCCGTGGTCGATGCCCTGGACGATGCCCTGTACGCCCTGGAGCGACGTACCCCGGAGCTGGTGGATAAGTTCGCGCCGCTGCTGGCCCAGGCCGGGCAATGGCTGGAAAGCACCGCCCAGGGCGCTTCGGTCGAGCGCTGGCAGGCTCTGCGTGGCCAGCTCGAAGCGCTGCAACCCGATGCCGAAGCCCTCGACGACCGGCGCCAGTTGCTGTTTTCCAACGCCCTGTACCGCCTCGGCGAGTGGATCGACCTGTGGCAGGACTGCCGCAGCCTGCAACACGCCATCCAGTGCGAAAGCCAGGACATCTGGCGCGCGGTCTATCGCCACTGGCGCCTGGGCCGTCTGACGCCGTTCCTCGACCGCGGGCTGATGCTGTATTCGGTGGCCTCCACTGTCCTGGCGATCATCGTCGCCTCGGTGCTGTGGATCCTCCTGGGCTGGACCGACGGCGGCAGCGCGGTGATCCTCGCGGCGGTGGCCTGCAGCTTCTTCGCCTCGATGGACGACCCGGCGCCGCAGATCTACCGGTTCTTCTTCTGGACCGCGATGTCGGTGCTGTTCGCCAGCCTCTACCTGTTCCTGATCCTGCCCAACCTGCACGATTTCCCGATGCTGGTATTGGCCTTCGCCGTGCCGTTCATCTGCGTCGGCACCCTGACGGTACAGCCGCGTTTTTACCTGGGCATGCTGCTGACCATCGTCAACACCTCGTCCTTCATCAGCATCCAGGGCGCCTACGACGCCGACTTCATGAGCTTCGCCAATTCCAACCTGGCCGGGCCCATGGGCCTGCTGTTCGCCTTTGTCTGGACCCTGGTCGCGCGGCCGTTCGGTTCGGAGCTGGCGGCCAAGCGCCTGACCCGTTTCAGCTGGCAGGACATCGTCGGCATGACCGAACCGGCCAACCTGGCCGAACACCGCCATCTGGGCGTGCAGATGCTCGACCGCCTGATGCAGCACCTGCCGCGGCTGGCCATGACCGGCCAGGACACCGGCGCGGCCCTGCGCGAAGTGCGCGTCGGTTTGAACCTGCTGGACCTGCTGGCCTACGCCCCGCGGGCCCAAGGCAACGCGCAGGCGCTGTTGCGCCAGGTGGTGGCCGAGGTCGGCGCCTACTTCAAGGCCTGCCTCAAGGCCGGCGAACGCCTGCCGGCGCCGAGCGGCCTGCTGATGACCCTGGACCGCGCCCGCCGCACCCTGGATGCCCGCAGCCAGGACGACCGCGAAACCCGTTTGCACCTGCTGCACGCCCTCAGTGGCCTGCGCCTGGCCTTGCTGCCCGGCGTGGAGTTCGTCGGCGGTGGCGAGCTTGAAGAACCGCTGCCCCATGGCATCGATGGAGCGCCTTTATGATCGGTGACCTGGATATCAGCGGGGTGTTTTTGCCCACGCTGCTGGTGCTGATGGGCCTTACCTATGGCTTGTACCTGGTGGTCCACGGGCTGCTGACGCGCCTGCATTTTTATCGCCTGGTCTGGCACCGGGCTTTGTTCAACGTTGGTCTGTACGCTTTGCTGCTCGGCGCCGTGGACTCACTCAGTCGATACCTGATGACATGAAAAAACCTTTATTGACCATCGGCCGTGTGGTCCTGACCTTGCTGGTGGTGAGCTTCGCGGTCGTGGTGGTCTGGCGCATGGTGATGTACTACATGTTCGCGCCCTGGACCCGGGACGGGCATATCCGTGCCGACATCGTGCAGATCGCTCCGGACGTCTCCGGGCTGATCCAGCAGGTGCAGGTGCGGGACAACCAGCTGGTCAAGCGCGGCCAGGTGCTGTTCAGCATCGACCAGGACCGTTTCAGCCTGGCCCTGCGCCAGGCCAAGGCGTCCCTGGCCGACCGCCAGGAAACCCTGGCCCAGGCCCAGCGCGAGGCCAGGCGCAACCTCGGCCTGGGCAACCTGGTGCCGCGCGAGCAACTGGAGGAAAGCCAGTCCCGCGTGGCCCGTGCCCAGTCGGCCCTGGCCGAAGCCCAGGTGGCGGTGGACAGCGCCCAGCTGAACCTCGACCGTTCGGTGATCCGCAGCCCGGTGGATGGCTACGTCAACGACCGCGCGCCGCGCACCCAGGAATTCGTCACCGCCGGTCGCCCGGTGTTGTCGGTGGTGGACAGCAACTCCTTCCACATCGACGGCTACTTCGAGGAAACCAAGCTCGACGGCATTCATATCGGCCAGAGCGTCGATATCCGGGTGATCGGCGATCGCGCGCGGCTGCGCGGGCATGTCGAAAGCATCGTCGCCGGCATCGAGGACCGCGACCGCAGCAGCGGCTCCAACCTGCTGCCCAACGTCAACCCGGCCTTCAGCTGGGTGCGCCTGGCCCAGCGGATTCCGGTGCGCATTGCCTTCGACGAGGTGCCGGAAGACTTCCGCATGATCGCCGGACGCACCGCCACCGTGTCGATCATCGACGATCAGGCGCCAACCCGGTCGGAGCCGGCGCAATGAACAGCGCCCTGCGTTTGGCCACGGCCGGGCTCGGTTTGTTGCTGTCGGCCTGCCAGATGGTCGGCCCGGACTACCGGCTGCCGGCCGACGCGGCGGTGCATCGCAGCGATTTGCAGGGCGAGTTGGCCGGTTCGAGCGACAGCGTGGTCTCGGCGCCGGTCCCGGCAGACTGGTGGCGCTTGTACCAGGACCCGCGCCTGGACCAGTTGGTGCAGCAGGCCATGGCCTCCAACACCGACCTGCGGGTCGCGGCGGCCAACCTGGCGCGGGCCCGCGCCCAGGTCGACGAGGCCCAGGCGGCCGGCGGCTGGAGTGGTGGGGCCAAGGCCGGGGTCGAGCGTTTGCAGGAGTCCGGCGAGGCCTTCCTGCTGCCGGAAAAAGTGCCGGTGGCCAACGTCGGCAACCTGTCCGTCAGCACCTCTTATCAGTTCGACCTGTTCGGTACCCTGCAGCGCGGCATCGAGGCGGCCAAGGCCAACGCCGACGCGACCCAGGCGGCGGCCGATACCGCGCGCATCACCCTGGTGGCGGATGTGGTGCGGGCCTACACGCAGGTCTGCGCGGCCAACGAAGAGCGCGAGATCGCCGAGCATTCCCTGGACCTGCAAGCCCAGAGCACCGAACTCACCCAGCGCCTGCGCGACGCCGGGCGCGGCGACGAAACCCAGGTCACCCGCTCCCAGACCCAGTTCAAATCCCTGCGCGCCGAGCTGCCGCGCTATGAGGCGGCGCGCCAGTCGGCGCTGTTCCGCCTGTCGATGCTGCTGGCCAAACCGGTGGAGCGACTGCCCGCCGGCACCGGCAGTTGCGCCGAGTTGCCGCACATTGCGCAATTGTTGCCGGTGGGTGACGGCGCGGCGCTGCTCAAGCGCCGTCCGGATGTCCGCCAGGCCGAGCGCCGGCTGGCCGCCGCCACCGCGGAAATCGGCGTGGCCACCGGCGCCCTGTACCCGGACATCAGCATCGGCGCGACCGTTGGCACCGTGGGCATCGTCGACAACCTCGGCAAGCCCTCCACCAACCGCTGGGGCTTTGGCCCGCTGATCAGCTGGACGGTGCCGGCCAACGGCGCCCGCGAACGCATTCATCAGGCCGAAGCCGCCAGCCAGGGCGCCCTGGCGCATTTCGACGGGGTGGTGCTCAACGCCATCCGCGAAACCCAGACCGGCCTGGCCCAATACAGCGCCCAGTTGCAACGTCGCGACGCCCTGGCCGATGCCGAGCAGTCGGCGCGGCAGGCCGCCGACCAGACCCACCGCTTCTTCCAGGCCGGCCGCGAGTCGTTCCTCGCCGACCTGCAGGCGACCCGCACTTACACCGACGTACGGGCCCAGCTGGCGGCGGCCAACACCCAGGTGGCGATGAGTCAGATCGACCTGTTCCTGGCCCTGGGCGGTGGCTGGGAAAGCGGACGAACGCAAGCCTCGAACCCCGGCAAACCCTGAGGCCGTTGCTATGCTTTGATCAGTTGGGTGAGCACCTTGCGTCCAGTGCTCGGCCAGCGGTCAGGCACGTGATGGTCATGGGGATTCGAATAATGAAAAACCCTTATGCTCTCGGCTTCTGGTGCGCCATCGTTGCACTGGTGCTGCTTTCTGCGACTTATTTCTACGGTGTCATGCTGGCGCACCAGATCGACAAGGCAATGATCTTTCTCGACAGCGCCAGCGCGCTGATTGCGGTGAGCGCCATTGTCTTCGTGGCCTGGACGTCGTTCCAGACCCAGAAAATCAAGAAAAAACAGCTGGAGCAGGGCAAGACCCTGGTGGCGATCTGGGACACCAAAGTCGCCCTGCGCCGGGTCGAAACCGTGTTCGACCGTTACTTCTGGGGCAGTTACTGGCAGCCGGGGCGGACCTTTCAGGAGGTCATGGGCGAGTTGACCGGCACCCCCCTGGAGAAAAGCCTCGAAGCCCTGAAAAAACAGTGCGTACTGCTGGATAAGCAGGCCGCCGACGGTCGCCACTGGCTGAACAATGCCCGCGAACTGTCCGATGTCGCCGCCGCCATGGCCCGCGAGCGTTATCAACTGGATTTCTGCGACCCGCGTTCGGAAACGCCGGGCGGTGCGGTGATCAACCGCGATTTCGAAGTGCTGGTCTACACCTGGACCGCCCGCCTGAAAAGCTTCGATCATCAGCTCGACGCACTGGAAGTCGAATACTCCGAACATGCGTAGCGGCCGAAGGGAGGCACGCAAACCCTGTAGCCGCTGCCGAGCCCGCGAGGCTGCGACCGGTTGCGCAGCAACCGCAAAACCTGAACCTGCGATCCACCTGGAAAAACGCGTCGCCTGGCCTGGCGACTGCTACGCAGTCGATCGCAGGCTGCGCCAGCGGCTACAAGAACCGCGGCGCCTGTGTAGCCGCTGCCGAGCCCGCGAGGCTGCGATCGGTTGCGCAGCAATCGCAAAACCTGAATCCGCGGTCCACCTGGAAAAATGCGTCGCCTGGCCTGGCGACTGCTACGCAGTCGATCGCAGGCTGCGCCAGCGGCTACAGGAACCGCGGCGCCTGTGTAGCCGCTGCCGAGCCCGCGAGGCTGCGACCGGTTGCGCAGCAACCGCAAAACCTGAATCCGCGGTCCACCTGGAAAAACGCGTCGCCTGGCCTGGCGACCGCTACGTCGGAATGCCGCCCAAGTCGATCGCAGGCTGCGCCAGCGGCTACAGGAACCGTCCCGCACGTTCACTACTTTTCACATGGAAAGGTTGGGCCGCCCGGCCTGGCCGGTGCTAATCTTCGGCAGTTTTACGCACAGTCGAGCCACAACCCGTACCGGGTTCAGGGAAGACGACCACACATTCAACAACGGATCGATCGGGTCAAATAATGAATAAATCAGCAGGCGTACTGTTAGGAATCGTCGTCGCAGTGGGCGCTATCAGCGCCGGCGGCGCCTGGTATACCGGGACCAAGCTGGAAGGGGTGCTGCAAACCTCTATCGCTGATGCCAACAAGGAACTCCAGGCGGCCATGGTCGGTTCCAACGGTACCGCCAGCCTGGAGCTGGTATCGCTGGAGCGCAATCTGTTCAGCAGCACCGCGCGCTACCGCCTCAAGGGCCAGGGCGAGATGTTCGGCGACAGTGCCGAGGGCGTCGAACTGGTGTTCGTCGACCGTATCGAACACGGCCCGCTGCCGTTCTCGCGCCTGATGACCCTGAAATGGCTGCCGGTCATGGCCACCAGTCACTACGAGCTGGAAAAGAACGCCCTGACCGAAAAATGGTTCGCCGCCACCAAGGATGTTTCCCCGCTCAAGGGCGTGGTCAACCTGGGTTACGACCGTTCCGCCACCGGCAACCTGGAGTTGCTGCCGCTGGACACGGCCCTGGACGACAAGTCGACCCTCAAGTTCTCCGGCCTGAAGCTGGACCTCTCGACCAGCGCCCAAGCGCAGAAGGTCAAGGCCGAAGGCTACATGGACAGCCTCAAGCTCAACAGCGTCGCCGAAGACCAGACCCCGGTGCAGGTCGAGCTCAACGGCCTGACCCTGGCCAGCAACCTGACCAAGAGCAACTATGGCTTCTACGTCGGCGACAACACCCTGGAGCTGACCAGCACCAAGGCCACGTTCGGCGAGAAACAGTCGGTGCTCAGCTTCAAGAATTCGCAGATCAAGAGCGCCACCGACGAGAAGGGCGCCCACCTGGCCGGTCGTGCCGACTACAAGATCAGCGAAGTCGCCCTCAACGGCAAAGCCGTCGGTTCGGCGCAAATGGCCTGGAGCATGAAGAACCTCGACATCGCCTCCGGCATGTCGCTGATGCAGGTCTACCAGAACAAGCTGCAACCCTACGAAGACGCCGTCGCCGCGGCCGAAGCCGCCGGGGAGCCAGCGCCCGAGCTGAACCTGAGCGAGGCCGAGCAGGCCCAGGTCAAGGCTGACCTGGACAAGCTGCTGGCTGCCCAGCCGCACATCGCCCTGGAAAACCTCTCGTTCAAGACCGCCAACGGCGAAAGCCGCCTGAGCCTGGTGGTGGACCTGAACAAGCCGCAATCCATGGATCTGCCGCCGGCCGAACTGAGCAAGCAACTGCTCACCCAGCTGAACCTGAACCTGCTGCTGTCCAAGCCGATGATCGCCGACGTGGCGGCGTTGCAGGCGCAACTGGACGGTGTGACCGACGCCAAGGCGATCGCCGACCAGGGCAGCATGGCCGCCGACATGGTCAGCGGCATGGCGCTGGGTACCCAGCTGGCCAAGCTGGAAGGCAACGACATCGTCTCCAAGGTGCGCTACGCCAATAACGAAGTGGACTTCAACGGCCAGAAAATGACGCCTGAGCAGTTCGTCGGTTTTGTCATGAGCAAACTGGGACCCGTCACCATCCAGTAAGCCTCGAAAACCCTCTTCGCGGGGTTTTCAGCCAGAAACGCCCGGCCTCCGTAGCACGGATCTGCCGGGCGTTTTTTTGCCTGCATCCGACGGCAGAACCCCCACCCAGAGCCTCCCTGAACATGGCTACAGGCCACGTCGTTCGCGGATTCGGGCAGAAACGAATCTGAAGAAATATTACATTTGCGCATCTGCATCAGCCTTGCGTGGAAGACTCCGCCCCAATCTGGCCGAGTCATCTGATTCGGCTTCCTGGCACGTATCAGGCGGGGGACACAAGACCCCGGCTAGCCATGTAAGGACGCTGAAGAAAATGCCGCCCATTGTTCACCCCGTTCGCCTTTATGGTTTGCGACCGCTGTTTCGCCTGGCGTTATGCAGCCAATTGCTGTGGCCGACCCTGGCCCTTGCCGACCCGGCGTACGACCGCCTGATTCTCGACGCCCGCGCCGGCAGCTATGCGCCAGCCCTGAGCCATTTGCGCCAGGTGCCGGCCGAGCGCCTGAACACCGGGCTGGTCAGCGACCACCTGCAGATCGCCAGCTGGGCCGGCCTTGACGCCGAGGTGGTGAATGTCTATGAAACCCAGGCCCGTGGCCGGGTGCTGCCGATCCAGGCGCTGACCGCCACCGCCCGTGCCTACCGTAATCTGCAGCGCTGGGACTCGGCGATCCAGGTCTACCGCCTGGCCCTCGAACGCGACCCGCGCAATCCCGACCTGCAACTGGGCCTGGCCCTGACCCAGGCCGACGCCGGCAAGCCCGAGGAAGCCGTGCGCCGCGCCCGCGAGCTGGTGGCGGCCAAGCCTGACGATGCCACCCGCCGCCTGGCCCTGGGCTACGCCCTGACCCGCGCCGGTTCGCCGTATGACGCGCTGTTCGAGTTCGACCAGGCGTTCATCCGCGCCGGCACCCGGCCGGAAGTCGCCCGCGAATACCTGTTCGCCCTGCAACGGGCGCGCCTGCCGGAACCGGCCTTGCGCCTGGCCCGCCAGCGCCCGGGGCTGATCGATCCCGTCATAGAACGTCGCCTGCAAGGCGACCTGGCCGCCGAGCGTGTGCGCCTGGCCGAGCTGGCCACCCGCAGCGAGAAAGAGCGTTATGTCATCGCCGACCGCGCCCTGGCCGATTACGACCAGTTGCTCGCCACCTGGACCCCGGACCCGGCGGCCAAGGACGACGTGACCCGCTGGCGCATCGACCGCATGGGCGCGCTCAAGGCCCGGGCGCGTACCGCCCAGGTGATCGACCAATACCACAAGCTGACCGCCGAAGACGTGGCCATCCCCACCTACGCCCTGCGCTGGGTGGCGGCCTCCTACCTGGACCAGCGCCAGCCGGAGATCGCCAGCGACCTCTATCGCCAGGTGCTGGCGGCGCCGGATGCCGATGTCAGCGACCGCGTCGAAGACAGCACCGCGCTGTATTACGCCTTGCTGGAAAGCGACCGCCCACAGGAGGCGCAACAGGTCGCCGACGACCTGGCCAGGAACCAGAAGCCGCGGGTCGAGCTCAAGGGCTTGCCGGTGGGCAACCCCAACGATGAATGGATGGACGCCCAGCAACTCGCCGCGCAGTCCGGCACCTACAGCGCCGACCTGCCGGGCAGCGAGCAGCGCCTGGCCAGCCTGGTGGACCAGGCGCCGGGCAATATCGGCCTGCGCGTGGCCCAGGCCAACCTGTACCAGGCCCGGGACTGGCCGCGCCGCGCCGAGGGCCTGCTCAAGGAAACCGAGAGCATGGCGCCGCGCGATGTCGGCCTCGAGGTCGCCCAGGGCCACACCGCCCAGGACCTGCAGGAATGGCGTCAGCTCGATGCCCTGACCGACGACGTGGTGCAGCGTTATCCCGACAACCGTCAGGTGCAGCGCCTGGCCCGCCAGCGCCAAGTGCACGACATGGCCGAGCTGCGGGTCGAAACCTATGGCGGCAAGAGCTACGGCGGCGGCAACAGCGGCGCCGGCGCGGTTTCCGGCAGCAAGGATTTCGGCATCGAGACAGTGCTCTACAGCCCGCCGATCGATGAAGACTGGCGGCTGTTCGGCGGCCTCGGCTATGCCACCGGCGACTTCCAGGAAGGCACCGGGCATCACCGCTGGCAGCGTATCGGCGTGGAGCGCCGGACCCGCGACATGACCCTGGAAGCGGAAGTCTCCAACCACTCCTACGGCTTCGACGACAAGCAGGGCGCGCGGCTGTCCCTGGCCCGCGACATCGACGATCACTGGCAGTACGGCGGCAGCCTGGAATACCTCTCGGCCAATACCCCGCTGCGGGCGCTCAACAGCAACATCTACGCCAATGGCGGCAGCGCGTTCCTGCGCTGGCGGGCCAACGAGAGCCGTGAATGGCGGCTGGCCCTGAGCCCCTCGCATTTCAGCGACGGCAACAACCGTTTCGAGGCCCTGCTCACCGGTCGCGAGGGTGTCTATGCCACGCCGCACGTGCAGGTCGACCTGGGCCTGGAAGTCGGCGCCAGCCGCAACACCAAGGAAGACACGCCCTACTTCAACCCCAGGTCGGACTTCACGGTGCTGCCGACGGTGAACGTCAACCACGTGCTCTATCACCGCTACGAAACCTCCTGGAGCCAGCAGTTCCAGGTGGGCGCCGGTACCTACAGCCAGCGCGATTACTCCACCGGGGCGATCGGCCTGCTCAGCTATGGCCAGCGCGTGACCTGGAATGACGTGTTCGAAGCCGGGGCCGCCCTGAGCGTGCTCAACCGGCCTTACGACGGCGACCGGGAAACCGACCTGCGCCTGCTCCTCGACCTTACCTATCGCTTCTAGAAGAGTCCGAAGATGCCTCCGATGACCCGTTGCATCCTCCTGCTGGGAGCCCTGATTCTCAGCGCCTGCGCCCAGCCCGCCGCGGATTTCCTGCCGCCGGCGCAGCGCCCGGTGCCCGCCAGCGAAACCCCGTGGCCGAAAAACCACGTGCTGGGCATTGCCTACCACGACGTCGAAGACCGCGACCCCGACCAGGCGGTGGTGGCCGTGCGCACCGAACGCTTGATCGAACAGCTGGCCTGGCTGCGCGAGAACGGCTACCAGCCGGTCACCGTGGACCAGATCATGGCGGCGCGCAAAGGCGGCCCCGAGCTGCCGGCCAAGGCCGTGCTGCTGAGCTTCGACGACGGTTATGCGAGCTTCTACACCCGCGTGCTGCCGGTGCTGCGCAGCTACAACTGGCATGCCCTGCTGGCGCCGGTGGGGGCGTGGGTCGATACCCCGCTGAACCAGCCGGTGGACTTTGCCGGCACCCCGCGCAAGCGCTCGGACTTCCTGACCTGGCAGCAGGTCCGCGAGATTTCCCGTTCCGGCCTGGTGGAAATCGCCGCCCACACCGATGCCAACCACAAGGGCGTGCTGGCCAACCCCCAGGGCAACCTGCAACCGGCCGCCGCCACCCGGCGTTATGACGCCAGCAGCGGGCGCTATGAAAGCGAGGCCGAGTTCGAGGCGCGCCTGCGCAGCGACGTGGCGGCCATTTCGAAAAAAATCCGCGCCGCCACCGGCTACAGCCCGCGCGTCTGGGTCTGGCCCTACGGCGCCGCCGACGGCACCGCGCTGCGGGTGGTGGGCGAGCAGGGCTACGACATGGCCCTGACCCTCGACGACGGCCTCGATGCCCTCGACAACCTGATGAGCAGCCCGCGGTTCCTGGTGTCCTCGGACCCGGATGGCATCCACTTCTCCAACAGCATCGTCGGCGTCGAAGCCAGCAACCCGATGCGCGTGGCCCATGTCGACCTGGACAACGTCTACGACCCGGACCCGCAGCAGCAGGAAATCAACCTCGGCAAGCTGGTCCAGCGCATGGCCGACCTGGGCGTGAATACCGTGTTCCTGCAAGCCTTCGCCGACCCCAAGGGCGATGGCCTGGTGCACTCGCTGTACTTCGCCAACCGTCACCTGCCGGTGCGCGCCGACATCTTCGATCGGGTCGCCTGGCAACTGCGCACCCGGGCCAACGTCAAGGTCTTCGCCTGGATGCCGGTGCTGAGTTTCGCCCTCGACCCGAGCCTGCCGCGCGTGACCCGCTGGGACCCGGAAACCGGTCAGGTCGCGGCCGACCCCGACCAGTACCGGCGCCTGTCGCCGTTCGACCCGAAGGTGCGACGCATCATCGGTGAGATCTACGAGGACGTGGCGCGCCTGACCTCGGTGGACGGCATCCTCTACCACGACGACGCGGTGCTCTCCGACTTCGAAGACGCCAGCCCCGAAGCGCTGCGCACCTACGCCGCCAACGGCCTGCCCGGTTCGATCGCCGCCTTGCGCGCCGATCCGGCGACCCTGCAGCGCTGGACCCGCTTCAAGAGCCGCTACCTGATCGACTTCACCCATGAGCTGACCGCCAAGGTCAAGGCGATCCGCGGGCCGCAGGTGCTGACCGCGCGCAACCTGTTCGCCGAGCCGATGCTCAACCCGCAGAGCGAAGCCTGGTTCGCCCAGAACCTCGACGACTTCCTCGCCAACTACGACTGGACCGCGCCGATGGCCATGCCGTTGATGGAGGGCCAGCAGCGCAAGGCTTCCGGCGCCTGGCTGGAGCAACTGGTGGCCACGGTCAAGGCACGCCCCGGCGCGCTCAACCGTACCGTCTTCGAACTGCAGGCCCGGGACTGGGCACAAAAACCGGCGAGCGATATCGACGCCGCGCAGATGGCCGACTGGATGGGCCGACTCAAGCGCCAGGGCGCGACCAGTTTCGGCTACTACCCGGATAACTTTCTCGAGAACTCGCCGGACCTGAAAACCATCCGTCCTGCGCTCTCCACCAAGTGGAATCCTTAAATCATGTTGGATCGACTGCTAGCCCTGCTCGTTCTGGCGATTGTCCTCGGTGTGCCGCTGGGCCTGATCTTCCTGGTGACCGGCCAGTTCCTGATGGACTTCGTGTTCTTCTACCCGCTGTTCATGTCCGGCCTGTGGATCGCCGGCGGCCTGTACTTCTGGCTGCACTGGGAACGCCACTGGCCCTGGAAGGACGACACCTTGCCGCCGGCGCTGGCGGGCGAGCCGCTGATCAGCATCCTGATCCCTTGCTACAACGAGGGCGACAACGCGGCGGACACCATCCACGCGGCGCTGGCCCAGCACTACCCGAACATCGAAGTCATCGCGATCAACGACGGCTCCAAGGACAACACCGCGCAAGTGCTGGACGCCCTGGCGCTGGAGGATCCACGGCTGCGGGTGATGCACCTGGCCCAAAACCAGGGCAAGGCCGTGGCCCTGCGCATGGGTGCCGTGGCGGCGCGCAGCGAATACCTGGTGTGCATCGACGGTGATGCGCTGCTGGCGCCGAACACTGCGGCCTACCTGGTGGCGCCGCTGCTGGAGAATGCGCGCCTGGGCGCGGTGACCGGCAACCCGCGGATCCGTACCCGCTCGACCCTGGTGGGCCGGGTCCAGGTGGGCGAGTTCTCCTCGATCATCGGCCTGATCAAGCGCACCCAGCGGGTGTTCGGGCGGATCTTCACAGTCTCCGGGGTGATTGTCGCCTTCCGCCGCTCGGCCCTGCACCGGGTCGGCTACTGGAGCCCGGACATGATCACCGAAGACATCGACATCAGCTGGAAGCTGCAACTCGATCACTGGAGCATCTTCTACGAGCCACGGGCGCTGTGCTGGATCCTCATGCCGGAAACCCTGCACGGCCTGTGGAAGCAGCGCTTGCGCTGGGCCCAGGGCGGCGCCGAGGTGCTGTTCAAGAACATCCGCGGGATCTGGCAATGGCGCCACCGCTACCTGTGGCCGCTGCTGTTCGAATACTGCCTGTCCACCGGCTGGGCCTTCACCTTCCTGCTGTCGGTGATCTTCTGGGGCGTCGGCAAGTTCATCGTCATGCCCGAGGCCATCGCCGTCGACCGCCTGATGCCGCCGGCCTTCACCGGGCTGGTGCTGGCGATGGTCTGCCTGCTGCAGTTCGCGGTCAGCATCCTGATCGACCGCCGCTATGAAAAGGGCTTGGGCAAGACCATGTTCTGGGTGGTCTGGTACCCCCTGGTGTTCTGGCTCGTCAGCCTGTTCACCACCCTTGTCAGTTTCCCCAAGGTGCTGTTCAGCCAACACCAGAAGCGTGCGCGCTGGGTCAGCCCCGACCGTGGCATCAAGCCCATAGATGATGAAGAGGAGGCTCGCTGATGAAGATCATCAGAACCCGTCAACGCCCAGTGCTGGTGCTCGTCGATGCGGCGTTCACCGTGCTGGCCTGGATCGGCCTGGTGTACCTGCTGGTACGCGGCCTGTGGCCGCTGATCGACACCCACGACGGCCCGCGCATCGAAATCGGCGTGCTCGAGGCGCTCGGCACCTTGCAGATCTACCTGTGGGTGGCCCTGCTCAACGCCGCCGTGCTGATCCTCTGGGCGCGTTACCAGCAGCGCAAGAGCAAAAGCTTTGCCCGGCGCCGCCTGCCGTCGCCGGCGGTGGACGACCGGCGCCTGAGCGAAAGCTTCAAGCTCAGCGCCGCCAACTTTGCGCGCATGCGCCAGCCCGGAACCATGACGGTGCACAACGACGAGGAGGGCGGCATCAGCCTTGTCACCACCGGCTTCATGCGCCTCAACGCCGAACGTGCACCGCATGCGCCGTTGCTGGCGGATGCCGTGCAACGCTGATTGAAGGTGGCAGGGTCAGGGCGACCGGGTAACAATCCCGGTTGCCGTCGAAAAAAGCCCCGGAGCTGAAAAAAACCGGGGTTTTTTCGTTTACAAGCGGCTGCGGCTCAAGCTCAATCAGCCTCCAAGCTCCAAGCTCCAAGCTCCAAGCTCCAAGCTCCAAGCGCGACGCTTCGTCGCGCAGCTATAGTCTCCAGGCTCCTGTTTCCAGGCTCCGATGAACCCATTCGCAGAAGGTGCTCGCGTATGTCCCGTTTTGCTTCTCTCAATACCTGGCTGGCCGCCAGCGCCGTCCTGCTGTGCCTGCAGTTGCCGGCCCAGGCCCAGGCCCAGGAGCGTTTCACCCTGAACGTGCCCGGTGTCTCGGACAACCGCCTGTTCACCCCGGCCAGCGCCAGCGATGCCAAGGGCTGTGGCGGGCATAACCTGTCGCCGGCCCTGGCCTGGACCGCCGGCCCCGAAGGCACCCGCAGCTACGCCATCGTGATGCACGACCCGGACGGCGCCAAAGGCCAGGGTATCGATCACTGGGTGCATTACGGGATCAAGGCCACGACCCGGCAGATCGCCGCGGGCGCGGGGGCCAAGGGCACCCTGGAAGGGCTGGGCGGCACCAACAGCAAAGGCACCACCACCTACGTCGGCCCGTGCCCGCCGGTGGGCGACAGCGCGCACCACTACATCATCCAGATCTACGCCCTGGAGCTGGCGCCTGACGCCTTGCCGGCCGGCCTGACCCGTGCCCAGCTGCTGGAGAAGATCAACGGCCACGTGCTGCGTAACAGCAGCGTGGTGCGGCGCTACCTGCGCTAAGAAAAAAATTTCCGGGGCTTAACCCGAATCGCCCAGGGGCTTCGTCTGAAGGGGGGAATGGATCAATTTTTCCCGAGGTCAGCCCCCATGTTCCTTCCTCCGTACTACCTTCGCCCCGCCGTTCAAGGGTGCGCCGCCGGGTTGCTGTTGGCCATGGCCGGTTGCGGCCCGTCCGCGCCGGATACCCGGGGCGCAGCCTTGCCCGTCGAGGGCGCGGTCGCACCCCAGGCCGCCGCGCCCTCGCCGAGCGAGGCCCAGCGCGCCGATGTGATCCTGGCCGGATACAACAACGCCAAGGCGCTCGCCCCGACGCCCCTGCACACCTCGATGATGACGCGCGAATCGCTGCCCGCCGGCTATCGCGCCGAGCCGCGGGAGCAGTACCAGAACTTGCCGGACAACCCGATCCAGAGCGTGGCGCAGGCCCCGGTCTCGACCTTCAGCGTCGACGTCGATACCGGCGCCTACGCCAACGTCCGGCGCCTGCTCAACCAGGGCAGCCTGCCGCCGCAAGGCGCGGTGCGCCTGGAAGAACTGGTCAATTACTTCCCCTACGATTACGCCCTGCCCGGCGATGGTTCGCCGTTTGGCGTGACCACCGAGATCGCGCCGTCGCCCTGGAACCCCCACATCCGCCTGCTGCGCATCGGCATCAAGGCTTCGGATCGCACCGTTGCCGAGTTGGCGCCGGCCAACCTGGTGTTCCTGGTGGACGTCTCCGGCTCCATGGATCGCCGCGAGGGCCTGCCGCTGGTGCAAAGCACCCTCAAGCTGCTGGTCGACCAGTTGCGCGAGCAGGACCGGGTGTCGCTGGTGGTGTATGCCGGTGAATCGCGGGTGGTGCTGGAGCCCACTTCCGGGCGCGACAAGGCGAAGATCCGCAACGCCATCGAGCAACTGACGGCGGGCGGTTCCACCGCCGGCGCCTCGGGCATCCAGCTGGCGTACCAGATGGCCCGCCAGGGCTTCATCAAGAACGGCATCAACCGCATCCTGCTGGCCACCGACGGTGACTTCAACGTTGGCATCAGCGACTTCGACCGCCTCAAGCAGATGGCCGTCGAGCAGCGTAAAAGCGGTGTGTCGCTGACCACCCTCGGCTTTGGCGTGGACAACTACAACGAGCACCTGATGGAGCAACTGGCCGACGCCGGCGATGGCAACTACGCCTACATCGACAACCTGCGCGAGGCGCGCAAGGTCCTGGTGGACCAGCTCGGCTCGACCCTGGCGGTGGTGGCCAAGGACGTGAAGCTGCAGGTGGAATTCAATCCGGCCCAGGTCAGCGAATATCGCCTGCTGGGCTACGAGAACCGCGCGCTGAAACGCGAGGACTTCAACAACGACAAGGTCGATGCCGGCGAGATCGGCGCCGGGCATACGGTCACCGCGCTGTATGAAATCGTGCCCAAGGGCGAGCAGGGCTGGCTGGAGCCGCTGCGTTATGGCCAGGCCCAGGCGTCGTCGGAATCGAACAGCAAGGGCGACGAACTGGCCATGCTGCGGGTGCGCTACCAGGCCCCGCAAGGCGGCAGCAGCCGGCTGATCGAGCGGCCGATCCTGGCTTCGCAGCAGCATGGCAAACTTGCCCAGGCCAGCGATGATCTAAGATTTTCCGCAGCCGTGGCGGCGTTCGCCCAGCAGCTCAAGGACGGTCGCTACACCGGCGACTTCGGCCTCAAGGACACCGTCGCCCTGGCCCGCGGCGCCAAGGGCGAAGACCGTTTCGGCCTGCGTGGCGAGTTCGTGCAACTGGTGGAACTGGCGCAGAGCCTGCAGACTGCCGCTCCGGCGGATCAACCGGGACGCTCCGGGGAGGCCTTGAGCCGCCGTGAGTAACGTCATGACCCACCACCAGAAGGAGTTCAGCACGACCATGCCTGCGGTGAACCGGTCAGGACCCGCCAGCAGCGACGAAACGCTGCTGGCGCGTTATCGCGCGGGTGACAGCGCTGCCTTCGAGGTCCTCTACCAACGCCATCGCCAGGGGCTGTACCGGTTTCTGCTGAGCCTGTGCGACAAGGCCGAGCTGGCCGACGAGGTCTACCAGGACACCTGGCTCAGCCTGATCCGCACCAGCAGCGCGCCACAGGGCCGGGCCAGTTTTCGCACCTGGCTGTACCAGATCGCCCGCAACCGCCTGATCGACCACTGGCGCAAGCACGGCCTGCGCAACCCGCTGCACGACAGCTACGACGAGCAGTTGCATGAGCTGGCCGATGACGCCAGCGGCCCGGAACAGCACCTGAGCCTGAGCCGTGAACGGCAGCGCATCGACGCCGCCTTGCAGGACCTGCCCGCCGACCAGCGCGAAGTATTCCTGCTGCGCGCCCACGGCGAACTGGAATTGCCGCAGATCGCCAGCCTTACCGATACGCCGCTGGAAACGGTGAAAAGCCGTTTCCGTTATGCGCTGAAAAAACTGCGTCGGCTCCTGGCCGAGGAGGTACTGACATGACTGACGCCCGACAGCTTCCGCCCACCGAAGAAGAGCGCATGCTCGAGCACATTCGCCAGCACAGCCACGGCGAACCGCCGGCCAGCCTCGACGCCCTGATCATGGCCACGGCCCGCCGCGAAGCCCCGGCGCCTAAACCTTCCCTGTGGCAACGCTGGTTCGATCTGTGCCGCCAGCCGCGCTGGCAAGTGGCGTTCGCCGGCCTGTTTGGCGTGACCTTGTTGCTGGGCGTGTTGCAGCGCACTCCAGAGCCTGCGCCCCGCCAGGTGCTCGCCCCGGCGCCCATGGCCAAGGCCGCGGCCCCCCAGCTGGCGCGCCGCCAGGCCGAATCCACTGCAGCCTCCGCAGAGTCGGCCCGTGCCGAATCACGCATGGATGCATCGGACCACTTCGAGTTGGCTACCACACCGCATGCCAGCGGCGCCTTGTCGGCGCCCGCTCCCGCCGCCCCCGTGGCGGGCCTGCCGCTGACCCGGGACACCGAAGCTTTCGCCGGTAAACCTTATGAGTCCCTGGGGCACCTGGCGTCGTTTCCGGGCAAGGAGCAGGGCGAGCGCGAGGCGCCGGAGTCGATTCTCGACGACGCCCTGCGTGAGGTGTTGCGGCTGCGCCAGACCGGCCAGGACAAGATCGCCGACCAGTACATCATTGCCTTGAAACAGCGCTTCCCCGACGAGGAGATTGCCGATCGACTGGAGGCTTTGCAGAAACCCTGAGGGTAAACGCGCGCAAGTAATGGCCTGGCACCCGGAAAACGCGCACTATCGAGCCAGTTTCCTGAAAGTGAGAGGCTGGCCATGGCGCCACGCATCGACCGTATCGCTGCACTGTTGAATTGCCCGACCAAGGGCGCGGATATCCGCCAGGCCATCAAGGAGAGTCGCAAGGACTTTCTGCTCGAGGCCGAGGAAGAAGATGAAGACCCGCAGCAGGCCCAGCCTGCCGCGGATCAGGATGAGTCGACGCAGAAGCGGCAGACGCCAGACTGAAACCCGGAGCCTTTACTTGCGGGCGGGCGCGCGTTTCACGTTCTGGCCCTTGGCCTCGATGGCCAGGGCAATCGCCTTGTAGCAGTCGTAGAACAGTTCCTGGTTCTTGAACATGTTCTCCACCAGTTCCATCTTGCCGTCGCTGTGCTGGACGCGGATGAAACGCTGGTTGAAGACTTCCACCAGCTCGACGTCCGCGATATTGATCAGGCGAATCTCGCGGATCTTCGAACTGAAGTTGCTGACCGGGGCCACCAGCTTCTTGTCCGTCAGCACCACATAACGATTGCCGGCACCGCGCAGGAAGATCAGCGCACCGGCGACGGCGACGGTCATGGCCACGCCCACGACGCCAAGCAGTTGCATGACCAGATGACCATTGAGCCCCAGGGCCTCTAGCAGCCGGATCACGCCGTTGTTCTCGCTGGGTGTGCCGAACACCGCGAACAGCGAAAGCCCGCCGAAGACCAGGCCCGCCAGGGTCATTTTCTTGTAGTTGGGCCCGTAGTAATAACGCGCCTGGTGCGATGGCGCGGTATTAGCGGAAAGGTTCGAGATATTCATCGTGTGGGGTCTTCCATGAGTCTGGCCGAGAAAAGGCGGGTATCTGCTCGGTAATGGGCAGCGCGCAGGCATCATCGCAAAAAAGAGCGGAGATACCTAAACCGGCAGCAGGCGCATTCAAGTGTAAGGCGAAGCGGGCAGGTCGATGAACTCGGTGGCGGCACCGTCCTCGGCCATGCGCCGGGCTCGCTCCGGCAGCAGCCGGGCGTGGTTTTCCAGCTGCCAGCGATACCAGCTCAGGCGCTGGACTATCCGTCGTCGGCAAGGGGCTGGCAGCTGCGCCAGCAGGTCGGCGCTGTCGGGCGCCCAGCGGGCCCGGGTCGAGTAGTAGCCGAACAGGTTTTCCCGCAGGCCGAAGCAGTCCTCGAAGCTTTCCTCGATGCTGTGCACATAGAGCTCGAAGCCGGCGCTCAACTGCTGTTCGCCGTTGGCGTTATCGCGCAGGTAGGCGAATATCCCCGGCCAGTTGATGCAGAACAGGTGCTCGTCCCAATCGCCGTCCCGGGTCAGGTACTCACCCTGGCCGCGAAAGAACTGCGGTATTTCCTGGCGCGCCAGGGCCCGTTCAAAGTTGCTGCTCATGCCGCTCTTCCTCTCGTGAGCCCTGGACGTTGGCGATGCCGACGGACTGCGCCACGCATTCGATGACGCAGTCGAAGCCGATGTCCAGGCGCAGGTAAAAACCAGGCTGCAAGTGTGTGAGCTGGGTACGCATACGCCCGTCGAAACGCGTGCCGCTGACGTGCAGTTCGCTGATGCCCTGGATCTTCAGGTCCAGGCGGCAGTGGGTCAGCGCCTGGCTGGCCGGCCAGGTGGATGGCAGGGACTGGCGCAGCATCGGGCCTGCCAACTGCAGGCTCAGTTG
The DNA here is from genome assembly GCF_017349615.1 of Pseudomonas sp. GW531-T4. NCBI lineage: Bacteria > Pseudomonadati > Pseudomonadota > Gammaproteobacteria > Pseudomonadales > Pseudomonadaceae > Pseudomonas > Pseudomonas sp. GW531-T4. Next base: position 27,471 of record NZ_JACMZT010000039.1, on the reverse strand, counting down.
CTCGCCCTGGAACTGTGGGCCCGGGGTGTGCAGGTCGTAGGGCGTGGCCGCCACATCGAATACGGCTTTCCAGGCTTGGGGATTGTCGACGCTGAACAGCCAGTCGCGGGAGCCGCGATCCCGCGCCGGGATCGCCCGGCATTCGGCCAGGGACGGCAATCGGGCGCGGATCAGGTCGTCGTGCCACAGCTGCCGGGCCGCCAGGAGCAGGCGCTGGAAGAAGTCCCGGCTGTCGTCGATCTGCGCCGGCCAGCCGGTGGGCCATTGATCGTAGTCGTAGTCGTCTTCAACGGGTTCCCAAACCTCCTCGAAGTCGAAGTCCGGATCGTCCAGGGCCGCTTGCAGGACCTCCACCAACCGCTGCCGGTGACGGAAATTCTCCCGGTCGTTGAAGTGCGCCAGGCAGTAATGGCGGATCAGGTGTTCGCGATCATCGGGGTCGTTGGGGTCGTAGCGGCTCAGCTCTGCATCCAGTGCCGGGGGCATGTCATAGCCGATGAAACAGCCGATCCAGGAACGCAGGTCCGGCTGATAAGGCTGGTTGAGCAAAGGATGGCGCAGCATCGGGACCTCCTGTCCGCGAGGCGTGGGTCGGCACACACCTCGGTGATTCTTCGATCGACTCAACGGATGCAAACGAAAAAGCCCCAGGCCATGCGACCTGGGGCTTTTGCGTTTCTGGCTGGCGCACTCGGCGGGATTCGAACCCACGACCCCTGCCTTCGGAGGGCAGTACTCTATCCAGCTGAGCTACGAGTGCAGTGCGGGCGACATCATACCCATGTCGGCTTGGGGCGTCCATGCGGTTTTTTCTCGCGTGATGATTGGTCGTCGCCTCGTTGTTTGTCTTGTCCTTCGCGATACCCGAAAGCCCCTTCGCCCTATTCACAAGTCCTCCCGTCGGACGTCCCTTTGTTTGCTTTGCTCTATGGCTTCAAGCGCTCTAACCGCTGCGTGCTGGCGCAGCGATTTCCTACCAGTCAAGGCGAACGCATGCATTCAAAAGGCGCGGTAATGCTCGATTTTTCGTTGCGTCAGACTCTGCTGGCACGCTCCGATCTGTTCAGGGGGATGCCGGACACATTGATCCATTATGTGGCCACCCATTCCGTGGAGCGCTCGCTGAGTGACCGGGAGGTGCTCTATCTCAAGAGCGAGGCGCTGGATTTCATCGCGCTGGTCGCCGAAGGGCAGGTGTATTCGGTGATTCATGGCCCGGACGGGCGCGAGCAGATTGTCGGCAGCGCCGGCGTCGGCCAGGTGGTGGGCGAGTCGGCGCTGATCGAGGGCCACGCCCGGGAAACCTCGGCCTTCGCCTGTGGCCCGACCCGGGTGCTGCTGTTGGGGCGGCGACATTTCCGGGTGCTGTACGACGAGCCGCTGTTCTGGCAGCGGGTGCTGATGCTGCTGATGACGCGCCTGATGAAGGTCCTCGAGTTGCTCGAACTGGTTTGCCTGCACCGCCTGGAGTCGCGGTTGGCGCGGTTCCTGCTGGCCAGTATCGATGACTTCGAGCTGGCCCCGCTGACCTGTGCAGCGGTGCCGCGCAACCAGGGCATCCTGGCCGCGATGCTCAACACCAGCCGGCCGAAGCTGAATGTTCAGTTACAGCTGTGGCGGCGTTCGGGGGTGATCAGTTGCCAGAGCGGCCGGCTGGTGATCAACGATGTCGAGCATCTGCGGCGCAAGGCTTGCTCGCTGAATTAATTGTTCAACTGTTCCCCAGGTAACAGCGAACGCCTGTTGCGCGATCAGAGACTGTCGGCTCATCAAGGAATGCACAGGGAGTGCTGGCGATGGGATCTTTTCGTGAAGTGGCGGCGGTCGATCGGTTGTTCGAGGCAAGCTGGCGAGCGGTCTACCCCGAGCTGATGCGCCGGGCCAACCGGCGAGCCAGGGGCAACCTGGCCCTGGCCCAGGAATGGCTGTCCAACACGGCCGTCAAAGCCCTGCTGTTCTTCAGGCGTTCCCCGGAACGCATCCGAGAGCCGCAGGGTTTTCTGTTTCTGGTGCTGGACCACGTCTTTCTCGACAGCCTGCGGCGCAGCAAGCGCGAAGGGCAGGTGTTCGATCATTCGGTCGACCTTGAGCACGATCACCAGGCCCTGCTCGCCGCGCCTTGCCTGTCGGTGCTCGAGTACGTCGAGCAGTTCGAGCGACTGACGCAACTGGGCAGTCGCGTGGCGCAGTTGCCAGTGCTCCAGCGGCGGTTGTTTGAAATGCGTTTTGTCGAGGAACTGCCGTACCCGCAGATCGCCGCCGAGTTGGGCATCGCCCAGCCCCTGGCGCGCAAGCGCGTGCAGTTGCTGCGCGAGGCGCTGCGCTGACAGCACTTTTGCATTCACAGCCGCGGATGTCGGGCGTTCTTGTTTCATGAGCACCTGAAACCGCCGACGAGTTCACCGCCAGCGCGCCTGCGCTGGCGTCTTCCATCAAGGAGAGATGTATGCCAGAGGTCAACAGCCAGATTACCGACGCGGTAACGCAAACCAACGTCAAGGTGGTGGCCGAGGCGCCGGCCCAGGCCATTGCCTCGCTGTACCAGGTGGCCAGTCATTCGGCGGGGCTGTCCCTGCAGAATGCGGTCAACAGCCAGCAGGCGTTGAATCAGATCTCCAACGCGGTGATCTCCAAGGCTGTGTCGCTGATCATGCAGATCGGCGAGAAGCCTTGACGCCTGGGGAGAGACCTCATGTTCTGGTTCAAGAAAAAACCTGCTGCCACCGCCGAGCCGGAGACTGACGCCACGCCGGCGACCGACCCTGAGGCGGCCAATCCCAAGCCAGGCGATACCGAGCCGAGCAATCCCAAGCCGAGCACTCCCAAAGCCGCTGAGCCTACGGCTGCGGGGCCGCAGGTTGCTGATTCCACTACAAGGGGCACCTCCCCGCCACCCAGCACTCCCGCCAAGTCGCCGCGCACGGTGATGGACCGCATGAACGAGCACATGATGGTCCAGGTCGCGGCGCCGCCGACCGGCAGCACCGATGCGCTGAACAGCCAGATCGTCGAGGCGGTGGAGTTCACCAACGCGCAGACCTTCAGCTATGCCCCGGCGCAGATCGCCATCGCCCCGGACATGATGATCAGCCAGGCCGCCGGCCTGGTCGCGCAATCGGCGGCGGGCTATTTCGACGGGGTCAGCAAGCTGGCGCTGGCGGCCCAGGCGGTATTGCTCGAGCAGATGACGAAAAACATCGTCGAGAACCACCCCGAAAAAGCCGCCGAGGACGCCTTGGGTGCCCTGGCCACCGACCTGCTGGTGGGGGCGGCGGCCGCGGTCGCCGCGGCCGCTGGCGCCCTGGAGGCGACAGCGGCGGGCATCGCCATCGACAAGATCGACGAGAGCATCGCCAAGTACAGCAACACCCTGGCCAATCGCGGCGCGCCGCCGTCCTGATTCACGCCGTCCCGGCGTCATGAGCACCCAGTCCCGGAGCCCCTCCGGGACTGTGCAGCAGCACGTTCAACACGCACTTTTCTTTAATGAGGAGCGACATCATGCAGCCTGGAGATATTGTTTTTTCAGTAGCCCAAGTGGACGACAAGCTGTCCACCAGCATTCCCCGCGCGTTCATTCGCGCGGGGCAGTGGATCAAGGCCAAGATGTTCGGCGACGGTTCGCCGAATGTGCCCGTGGTGCACGCGGCCATCGCGATCAGCGATACCTGTGTGATCGAAAGCGTCGGCAGTGGCATCCAGATGACCGATCTGTCGAGCGAGGCGGTCAAGCGCTCGGCGATGGTCTATTCCTGCGGTGACGACGATCTCGCCCGGGCCGCCGTGGTGGCCGCCGAGCAATTCAACGGCGACGTCGGCAGTACCCAGATCAGTGGCCGCTACAGCGTATGGAACGCGGCGTTGTCGGTGTTCAAGCGCACCCCGTTCACCCCCGAGTTGCAGGCGCGGATCAACGAGTCGGTGGCGATCGGCAACGTCTCGTTCTGTTCGCAATTCGTCGCCAACAGCTACGAGGTCGGCAACCTCTACAACAACGCCAACCTGCTGCCACCGCCGCCCGCGGTCTTCGATACCCGTCCCACCGCCATGACCCCCTGGGACCTGGCCTCGTCCTGCGACAGCGACGGCAAGTTCTACTTCGCCGGTTTCTGGCAGGACGGCATCGAGGTGCGGCTTTAGCGGCGCGGCTCCGTGTCTGAAGGAGGACATCCAGATGCCCCAGGAAAACCAGGACTCGCTCGCGGGTCTCTACCAATTGGCCGACGCGCTCAACCTGAGCCTGTCCGCGGGTGAAAAGCAGATTCTCGAAGCCTGGATGCGCAGTCAGCCGCAGACGGGTGTCATCGACCAGGTGCTCACCCAGACTCAGCACCTGATCGACAACGAGAAGCAGCGCACCAGCGAGTTGATGGCGCAGGCCAAGGCCAGCGAAGGCGCGCTGCAGCAGAGCGCCCAGCAGCGCGAAGCGGTGATTCGCCAGTGGCTGGCGGCCAAGCAACAGGCGGCTGCCGCCGAGGCGGGCGCCAAGCCCGCGCAGGCGCTGACGCCCGAGCAGACCGAGCTGATCCAGCAGGCTGTCAATGCGGCCGTCCAGGCGCGGATGCAGGGGCTGGTCGAGCAGGTCGAGGCGGTGATTTCCCGTCTCGGCCAGCCAGCCGGCGCCCCGGCGGAGCATTGAGCGATTGCGTATTCACAGCCTGTGTTTTGCCACGTTCATTGATTAACACGGAACCCGCCGTGTACTAACAAAGGAAGTTGAACCATGCCATTAGTCAACGAGCAAATTACCGACGCGGTCACCCAGACCAACGTCAAAGTGGTGGCTGAAGCGCCAGCGATGGCCATGAGCACCATCTACCAGTCCATGGCCCAGGCCACGGCGATCCTGTTCCAGAACTCCGTTTCTGCGCAGCAGCAGCAAAACACCCTGGCCCAGGCGGCCACCAACCAGGGCGTGATGCAGATCTACAGCGTCGATACCACCGCCGGCGCGGCGGCGACTGAAAAAGTCGCCCAGGGCGGCGTGGCCGATAACCTGACCAGCCTGCTGACGATCCTCAAGTCGTTCAACCCTTGATCGGGCGAACGCTAACGGAAGTTGTTTTTTCTTAATAAGGAGTTTCATCTATGAGTACAGTCAGTCCGCAAATCACCGATGCCGTCACCCAGACCAACGTCAAGGTCGTGGCCGAAGCGCCGGCCATGTCGATGGGCACCATCTACCAGTCAATGGGGCAATCCGTAGCGATCCTGTTCCAGAACTCGGTCTCGGCCCAGCAACAGCAAAACACCCTGGCCCAGGCGGCCACCAACCAGGGCGTGATGCAGATCTACAGTGTCGACACCACCGCCGGCGCCTCGGCTACCGAAAAAGTGGCCCAGGGCGGTGTGGGCGACAACCTCACCAGCCTGCTGACAGTGCTCAAGTCGTTCACTTAAGACCTGGCCCTGAGAAAACCCCGCAGCCTTCCGGCTGCGGGGTTTTTTGCGTTTGCGCAACGCCAGCCCAACCCCAATCCCCTGTAGGAGCGAGCGTGCTCGCGATAAAGGACGCCCATTCGACACCCATGTCGACCGTCAGGCCGCCATCGCGAGCAAGCTCGCTCCTACAGGGGGCATCTGCCCCCAACCGCCGGGGCGGTGTCGTTGATCCGAAAGATTCTGCCAAAGCGGCGTTTTCGTTCTTTTTTTCGAACAGCCTATTGCCCTGTCCCCCGGTTGACCCTAGGATTCGTTTGAGATTTCAAACGCTCTTGTCTGAGAGCCGACCCGCCCGTCTATTCTGATAGGCGCTATTTCTGTGCTTGAGCCCGGTAACAGTTTTTCCTGACGGCAGCCTGTCAAGGCGCCTTTCAACAATCACAATTCGCTCCGCCCCGCGCGGTGCTGTTAAGGAAACCGACATGCAGCTTAAAGACGCCCAGTTGTTCCGCCAGCAAGCCTTCATCGATGGGGCTTGGGTCGACGCGGATAACGGCCAGACCATCAAAGTGAACAACCCGGCAACGGGCGAAATCCTCGGCACCGTGCCGAAGATGGGCGCGGCTGAAACCCGCCGTGCCATCGAAGCCGCCGACAAGGCCCTGCCGGCCTGGCGCGCGCTGACCGCCAAGGAGCGGGCGACCAAGCTGCGTCGCTGGTATGAGCTGCTGATCGAAAACCAGGACGACCTCGGTCGCCTGATGACCCTGGAGCAGGGCAAGCCACTGGCCGAAGCCAAGGGCGAAATCGCCTACGCCGCCTCCTTCATCGAATGGTTCGCCGAAGAAGCCAAGCGCATCTACGGCGACGTGATTCCCGGCCACCAGCCGGACAAGCGCCTGATCGTGATCAAGCAGCCGATCGGTGTGACCGCGGCCATCACCCCGTGGAACTTCCCGGCGGCGATGATCACCCGTAAAGCCGGCCCGGCCCTGGCCGCTGGCTGCACCATGGTGATCAAGCCGGCTTCGCAGACCCCGTTCTCCGCCCTGGCCCTGGTCGAGCTGGCGCACCGCGCCGGCATCCCGAAAGGCGTGCTGAGCGTGGTCACCGGCAGCGCCGGCGACATCGGCGGCGAGCTGACCAGCAACCCGATCGTGCGCAAGCTGTCCTTCACCGGCTCGACCGAAATCGGTCGCCAGCTGATGGCCGAATGCGCCAAGGACATCAAGAAAGTCTCCCTGGAGCTGGGCGGCAACGCTCCGTTCATCGTGTTCGACGACGCGGACCTGGATAAGGCCGTCGAAGGCGCGATCATTTCCAAGTACCGCAACAACGGCCAGACCTGCGTCTGCGCCAACCGCCTGTACATCCAGGACTCGGTCTACGACGCCTTCGCCGAGAAGCTCAAGGCCGCGGTGGCCAAGCTGAAGATCGGCAACGGCCTGGAAGAAGGCACCACCACCGGTCCTTTGATCGACGAAAAAGCCGTGGCCAAGGTCCAGGAACACATCGCCGACGCCCTGGGCAAAGGCGCGACCCTGCTGGCCGGCGGCAAGCCGATGGAAGGCAACTTCTTCGAGCCGACCATCCTGGTCAACGTGTCGAAAGACGCGGCCGTGGCCAAGGAAGAAACCTTCGGTCCGCTGGCGCCGCTGTTCCGTTTCAAGGACGAAGCCGAAGTGATCGCGATGTCCAACGACACCGAGTTCGGCCTGGCCTCGTACTTCTACGCTCGCGACCTGGGCCGTGTGTTCCGTGTGGCCGAAGCCCTGGAATACGGCATGGTCGGCGTCAACACCGGGTTGATCTCCAACGAAGTCGCGCCGTTCGGCGGCATCAAGGCCTCGGGCCTGGGCCGTGAAGGCTCCAAGTACGGCATCGAGGATTACCTGGAAATCAAATACCTCTGCCTGGGCATCTGATACCCGCGCCAAGGCATGGTTTTAAACGCCAGGGGCACGAGAGCGCTGTCCCCTGGCGTGCTGCAAACGCTATTTGAGTAGTGGCCGGGATAGCCGGGGCAGTCGATCATCGCATGCTGCCGCGGTTGCCTCCCCGCCACGTCATCCTTGAGCCACGCCGACCGATGAGCGGCGAATGAGGACACTATGAGCAAGACCAACGCATCCCTGATGAAACGCCGTGAAGCCGCCGTACCGCGCGGTGTCGGCCAGATTCACCCGATCTTCGCCGATTCCGCGAAGAACGCCACGGTAACCGACGTTGAAGGTCGCGAGTTCATCGACTTCGCCGGCGGTATCGCCGTGCTCAACACCGGCCACCTGCATCCGAAAGTCATCGCCGCGGTGACCGAGCAGCTGAACAAGCTGACCCACACCTGCTTCCAGGTCCTGGCCTACGAGCCTTACGTGGAACTGTGCGAAAAAGTGAACGCCAAGGTGCCGGGCGATTTCGCCAAGAAAACCCTGCTGGTGACCACCGGTTCCGAAGCCGTGGAAAACTCGGTGAAGATCGCCCGTGCCGCCACTGGCCGCGCCGGCGTGATCGCCTTCACCGGCGCCTACCATGGCCGCACCATGATGACCCTGGGCCTGACCGGCAAGGTCGTGCCTTACTCGGCCGGCATGGGCCTGATGCCAGGCGGCATCTTCCGCGCGCTGTACCCGAACGAGCTGCACGGTGTGAGCATCGACGATTCGATCGCCAGCATCGAGCGCATCTTCAAGAACGATGCCGAGCCACGTGACATCGCCGCGATCATCATCGAGCCGGTACAGGGCGAAGGCGGTTTCTACGTCGCGCCTAAAGAGTTCATGAAGCGTCTGCGTGCCCTGTGCGACCAGCACGGCATCCTGCTGATCGCCGACGAAGTGCAGACCGGCGCTGGCCGTACCGGCACCTTCTTCGCCATGGAGCAGATGGGCGTTGCCGCCGACCTGACCACCTTCGCCAAGTCCATCGCCGGCGGCTTCCCGCTGGCCGGTGTCTGCGGCAAGGCCGAATACATGGACGCCATCGCACCAGGCGGCCTGGGCGGCACCTACGCCGGTAGCCCGATCGCCTGCGCCGCGGCCCTGGCCGTGATGGAAGTGTTCGAGGAAGAGCACCTGCTGGACCGTTGCAAGGCGGTCGGCGAGCGTCTGGTGACCGGCCTCAAGGCGATCCAGGCCAAGTACCCGGTGATCGGCGACGTGCGTGCCCTGGGCGCGATGATCGCGGTCGAGCTGTTCGAGAACGGCGACAGCCACAAGCCGAACGCTGCCGCCGTGGCACAGGTTGTTGCCAAGGCGCGCGACAAGGGCCTGATCCTGCTGTCCTGCGGCACCTACGGCAACGTCCTGCGCGTGCTGGTTCCGCTGACCTCGCCGGACGAGCAACTGGACAAGGGCCTGGCGATCATCGAAGAGTGCTTCTCCGAGCTCTGATCCCGCCTGTGACCCGATCGACAAAAAGACCCGCTTCGGCGGGTTTTTTTGTGCCGATCGCGGCTGCGCGGTGCATTTGCGTTGTATGGAAGCCTCGGCATTGACTAAGGTGCAAGGGATTGCCCAGGGAGCGTGCTGCATGACTGCTGTGGATTTACCCGCTGTACCGCGAGTGTTGATTGCCGAGGCGGACCCTTGGTCTCGCGATTTGCTCAAGCAAGTGTTGTTGAGTGTACGTTGCGACGCGCGGCTGGATGTGTGCGCCGACGGTCAGGAAGCCCTGCAATTGCTGGCCGAAAACCCCTATGACCTGGTGATCGCTGACTGGGAGTTGCCCGGCGTCGACGGCCTCGGCCTGCTGCGCAGCGTGCGCCAGCGCAAGCGCAACCCGGTGCTGCCTTTTATCCTCATGAGCACTCGCAACGACAGTGCCAGCGTGCGCGAAGCCCTGCCGCTGGCGCCGACGGCCTACCTGACCAAGCCGCTGAACATGGAAGGCCTGACCCAGCGCCTGCAGGACCTGCTGCTGGACGCTGGCCAGGAAGTCTCGTGCGAGGTTCCGACCCTGGCGCCGGGCATGACCCTGTGGACCTTTCTCGAGCGCCGTCGCGAGCTGGCCGACGGCGCGCCGTTGCTCGCCGATGTGCAGCTGGCGGTGAAACGCAGCCTCAACCCCAACGGCCTCGACCTCAAGCTGCTGGAAGAAGAGGTGCGTACCGACCCGCAGATCACCGCGGTGCTGATCGCCGCGGCCAACAGCGCCGCCCAGCACCATGGCAGCGCCGTGCAGACCCTGGCCCAGGCCCTGCATCGATTGGGTACCGGGCAGAGCATGAACCTGATTCTCGGCCTGGCGCTCAAGCGCAGCGCGCGCCTGAGCGACCCGGCCCTGGGCGATTACGCCGAGCGTTACTGGGAGCTGTCGCTGCACACCGCGGAATACGGCCGGACCCTGGCCCGCTTGCTGGACCTGGACCAGGAGCGCTGCTATTGCGCCGGCATGCTGCATCGCCTGGGTGACCTGGCGCTGCTGCGTTGCCTGCAAGAGTGGAAACAGGCCGGTGGCGCGCTGGACGATATGGAAGAGATCGGCGATGCCCTGGAACAGTTCGGCGCGGCCTACGGTTCGGCCCTGCGCACCCGCTGGCGCCTGCCGCTGGAGCTGCGCGAGCTGATTGCCTCGGCCTACCAGCTCGGTGGCGGGGTTTATTCCCGCGAGGCCCTGGTGATGAACCTCTCCGCCCAGCTCGCGCGCCTGCAGCCATCCGAGGGCCTCGAAGAGCTGGCCAACAGCAAGACCGCACGCCTGCTCAAGATTGGCCTGCCGGAGCTGACCCGGCTGCGTAAAAGCTGATACCTCGACCAGCGGCTGGCGCAGCACATCTGTAGCCGCTGCCGAGCCCCGCGAGGCTGCGATCGGCTGCGAAGCAGCCGTAAAGTTCTTCCTGACAAAACGTGAGTTCAGGTTTTGCGAGGACTTCGTCGGAATGCCGCCCACCTCGATCGCAGCCTCGCTGACGCTCGGCAGCGGCTACGGAGTTCCCGTGAGGTCGTCTACCCCGAAACGATCCGGTTCTTGCCCTGGCGCTTGGCCTCGTACATCGCCGCGTCGGCGCGGGCGAAGAGGCTGTCGAGTTTTTCGTCGTCGGCGGTGAGGCTGGTCAGGCCCTGGCTGACGGTGATGCTGAACTGTCCCTCGGCATGGCTGAAGGTCAGGCGCTGGATTTCCCGCTGCAGGCGTTCGGCAACCTGGCGTGCCATGTCCGGGGCGCAGCCGGGGAAGAGGGCGGCGAACTCCTCGCCGCCGATACGCCCGAACAGATCGCCACGGCGCAGGGTGGCGCGGCCGGTCTCGGCGATGCGTTGCAGGACGTTGTCGCCCTCGGGGTGGCCGTAGGTGTCGTTGACCACCTTGAAATCATCGATATCCAGCAACAGGAAGGCCAGCGGCGTGCCTTGCTGGCGCGCCTGCTCGAATTCGCGGTTGGCGCATTCGAAGAAGTGCCGGCGGTTGCTGCTCTGGGTCAGCACGTCGGTGGTGGCCAGGCGTTGCAGCTCGGTTTCCAGGTGCTTTTTCTCGGTGATGTCCTCGGCGAGGCCGACGATGATCACTCGGTCCCCGGGGGCGGCATTGCGATTGATGAAGCACTTGTCGCTGAGCCAGCGGACCTGGCCCTGGGCATCGATGATGCGGTATTCGCGGTCTTCCACCGCGCCTTTTTCCAGCACCTGGGCCAGGGTCCGCTCGGCGTATTCGAGGTCGTCGGGGTAGACGCTGTCGCGCCATTCGTTGGCGTCGGCCAGCAGCAGGCCGGCGGAGCGGCCGAAGATGCGTTCATACGCCGGGCTGACATACAGCACCTGGCGGGCTTCCCAGTCGAAGGCCCAGAGCACGGCATTGACGCTGACCAGCAACGAGCTGAACAGCTGTTCGCGTTCCGTCAGCCGGGCAACCTCGCCCTGGGCGTGCATCAGCGCCATCAGGGTTTGCGCGGCCTCGGGCCACTGGGGCAAAGCGGATGGGAGTTGTGGGTTCTTGTTGACCATCGGCACCGATCTCAAAGCGCATGCCGCTCGGGAAACGAAGCGGCCACAGAAAGCCCGCCTGGATGGCGAAGTGTTGCTTGAGATAGGGGATTGGCGACGAAGTTCCCGGTTTCCGTGGTCTGGGTGCCGGCAGCCGCTGGGCGGTCACGGTGCCGCGGATGACGGGCTGGAACTCAGGGGACGGCGCGGGTAGCGAAGCCCACCGGCCACGGTAGCTGAGCTTGCCGTGGCGGGTGAACGGGCCAGCGTTAGGCGCTGGCGGGGCGCAGCGAGTAGGTTTTCAGCTGGCTGGCGAAGTCGCGCAGCGATTGGATCCCGCTGGCCTCGGCTTCGTGGACCCAGTCCTTGATCGCCGCCAGCATGTCGTGGCCGTTGGAGCTGGTCTTGGCCCAGATCTGCTGCAGCGCCAGGCGTTTTTCGTAGATCACTTTCAGGGCCTGGCTGTGCTCCAGCATGTTCTGGATGCGCGCATGGTGACGCTCTTCCAGCAGGCTGGTTTCCCGCGACAGCAGGCGCTTGGCGCGGTGGAACTGATGGCGCACCGAGTGATCGACCTTGTCCAGCTCCTGCTTGACCAGCGGTGCGATCACCAGCTTGCGGTACTGCGCCATGATCTGGAAACGGTTGTTGAGGATCGCCATCGCCGTGTCCATGTCCAGGTGGCCCTTGCCTTCGACCCGGTGGGCGATCGGCGCGACACGCTGCACCTTGGCCAGGCGCAGGAAGCTGAACACCTTGATCCAGGCCCAGCCCAGGTCGAACTCCCACTTCTTCACCGACAGCTTGGCCGAGTTGGGGTAGGTGTGATGGTTGTTGTGCAGCTCTTCGCCGCCGACCAGGATGCCCCAGGGCACCAGGTTGGTCGCCGCGTCGCGGCATTCGAAATTGCGATAGCCGACCGCGTGGCCCAGGCCGTTGATCACCCCGGCGGCCCAGAACGGGATCCACATCATCTGGATCGCCCAGATGGTGATGCCGATGGTGCCGAACAGCAGCAGGTCGATCACCGCCATCAGCGCCACGCCGCCCAGCTTGTAGCGCGAGTAGAGGTTGTGTTCGATCCAGTCGTCCGGGCAGTTCTTGCCGTAGATGCGCAGGGTTTCCGGGTTTTTCGCTTCTTCGCGGTACAGCTCGGCGCCTTTGCGCAGCACCGTGGACAGGCCCTTGATCACCGGGCTGTGGGGGTCGTCCGCGGTTTCGCATTTGGCGTGGTGCTTGCGGTGGATGGCGGTCCACTCGCGGGTGTTCTGCGCCGTGGTCAGCCACAGCCAGAAGCGGAAGAAATGTTTCAGGCCGGCGTTGAGCTCCAGGGAGCGGTGGGCTGAATAGCGATGCAGGTAAACCGTGACCGCAACGATGGTCACGTGAGTCATTAACAGGGTGACTGCCACCAGTTGCCAGGCCGACAAGCCAAGAAAACCTTCGTACCACATAGGCTGTAGGGCCCTCGATAAAGAAAAAACAGCAGTCGCATTATCACCAAGCCCACAGAGAAAACCAGTCGCCCTTTCAGATAAGAGTGGCGAGATGTTTCTTCCTCTATAATCCCTAGCTTTCCGTAAGGACATTGACGACCTTATGTCGGTTTCTTCTCGCGACGCTTTGCGCGCAGCCCTGCTCTACCTCTTGTTGTCTGTGTTGTGGCTGCAGTTCAGTGGTCATTTATTGAGCAGTTTCTTCGATGAGTCGAACGATCTGGCGCGCTGGCAACTGATCAACGGGTATCTCTGGGCGCTGGTCAGCGCGGTCCTGATCTTCATCGCACGGGGCCGCCTGTTGCGTTTGCTGGGCGCCGACTCCTGGCTGCACCACCAGCGCGAGGACCGCGAGCGTCTGCGCCAGGCGGCCGCGGTGTTCGATTGCACCCGCGAAGGGGTGCTGGTCAGCGATCGCCGGGGCCAGATCGTCCATGTGAACCGCGCGTTCATCGAGATCACCGGCTATCAGCGCGACGAGGTGCTGGGCCGCCAGCCGAGCATGTTCAAGTCCGGGCACCACACGGCGGATTTCTACCAGGCCATGTTCGATTCGCTGAACACCACGGGCGAGTGGAGCGGCGAGATCTGGAACCGGCGCAAATGCGGCGAGATCTACCCGCAGTGGCAGACCATCCGCGCCATCCGCGATGACGAGGGTCAGCTCAGCCACTATGTCGCGGTGTTCTCCGACATCAGCGCGATCAAGGATTCCGAGCACGAACTGGCCCACCTGGCGCACCACGATCCGCTGACCGACCTGCCCAATCGCCTGCTGTTCACCGACCGCGCCGAGCAGGCCCTGGCGTCGGCGCAGATTCACAAACGCGGCTGCGCGCTGCTGATGGTCGACCTGGATCACTTCAAGATGATCAACGACAGCCTCGGGCACAATGTCGGCGACCGCCTGCTCAAGGCCGTGGCCCAGCGCCTGCAAGGCATGTTTGGCCCGGGCATCACCCTGGCGCGGCTGGGCGGCGACGAGTTCGCCGTGCTGGTCGAGAGCTGCGCGCAGCCGGGGCAGGCCGCGGTGCTGGCGCAACGCATCATCGACGGGGTGAAGCAGCCTTTCCTGATGGACGAGAATCAGCTGTTCATCAATGCCAGCATCGGTATCAGCCTGTTCCCCAGCGACGCCCTGAGCGCCGAGCAACTGTTGCGCAATGCCGACACGGCGCTGTTCAAGGCCAAGAGCGCCGGGCGCGACAGTTACGCGCTGTACACCGAGGAACTGACGGCCCACGCCCAGCAACGGGTGGAGATCGCCTTCGAATTGCGCCGCGCCCTGGAGCAGCAGGAGCTGCGGGTGTTCTACCAACCGGTGCACGACCTCGCCAGCAGCCGCCTGGTCGGGGTCGAGGCGCTGGTGCGCTGGGAGCATCCACAGCGTGGCCTGGTGCCGCCTGGCGAGTTCATCCCGATTGCCGAGCGCACCGGGCTGATCGCCGAGATCGATGCCTGGGTCATGCAGCAGGCGTGTCGGCAGATGTGCCAATGGCAGGCGGAGGGCATGGCGTTGTCCTTCGTCGCGGTGAACGTCTCCAGCCGCCTGTTTGCCCGTCGTGAGCTGTACCAGCAGGTGGCCCAGGTGCTGCACGACACCGGCCTCGACCCGGCCTACCTGGAATTGGAGGTCACCGAAAGCGCGGTGATGGAAGACCCGGAAGTCGCCCTGGAGCAGATGCATCGCCTGCGCGAACTGGGGCTGCGCCTGGCCATCGACGACTTCGGCACCGGTTATTCCTCGCTGCTGCGGCTCAAACGCCTGCCGGTGCAGAAACTGAAGATCGACCAGGGTTTTGTCGCCGGCCTGCCGTGGGACGAAGACGACGCGGCGATCTCCCGGGTGATCATCGCCCTGGCCCAGAGCATGGGCATGCAGGTGCACGCCGAAGGCATCGAACAGGTGGAGCAGGCGCGGTTCCTCCTCGACCAGGGCTGCGACCTGGGCCAGGGCTACTGGTTCGGCCGCCCGGTGCCGGCGGCGCAACTGGAATGGGGCCGGGTGCCGCAGATCCACTGATTGCCGGACTTGCATCGATTCCACCTGTAGCCGCTGCCGCAGGCTGCGATCGGCCGGGACGGCCGTGGCGCGCGTGAGGACGTAGGAGGACCTGCGGTCCTATCGCAGCCTGCGGCAGCTTCTGTAGGAGCGAAGCTTGCTCGCGATCAAGGCGCCGCGGTGTATCAGGCAGGCCGCCATCGCGGGCAAGCCTCGCTCCTACAAGAGGCGGGTTCGCGCTGCAATCAGCGCCGATTCCCACGCAACCCCGTGTCAGCTCAAATAATTTCTTCTGGTTATATAAACATTCTTAAATAGTATTTTTAAGAATATCTGCGCCTATCTACTATTGCCCTCACGCCGCAAGCAGTGCCGCCACTGCCAGGCACATCTCATTCAGGAGCAACACCATGAGCGCATCTCTTCGTAGCGTTGACGGCCAGGACGAACAAACCATCTTGCGCGAGATTCAAAGCGCGTTGCGCGACCTGCGTTTCGGCGCGGTGGAAATCACCGTGCACAACGCCCAGGTCGTGCAGATCGAACGCAAGGAAAAATTCCGCCTGCAAAACCCTGGCAATAAACCAAGCTGAATTTCGCACTACCTCTCGCCGCGAGAGGCCCGACTGGACCACCGGAGGGCGTCATCCATGACCCCCAACCTGAACCCCAGCGTTCGCCCACGAATGCGGGCCTGATTCGCCATAAGAAAAATGCCAGCACATTAAAAAATTCGGGAGCTCCATCATGTCGTCGATTCGCCGTTATGCCCTGGCCGCCCTCGCCAGCGCCGTTTTTGCCGGTTCCGCCGTTGCCAAGGATTACGAATTGCTCAACGTGTCGTACGACCCGACCCGTGAGCTGTACCAGGACTACAACACCGAATTCACGAGTTTCTGGAAAAAGGAACACCCGGGCGACAACGTCAAGATCCAGCAATCCCACGGTGGCTCGGGCAAGCAGGGCCGCGCGGTGATCGACGGCCTGCGCGCCGACGTGGTGACCCTGGCGCTGGCGGGCGACATCGATGAAATCGCCAAGCTCGGCAAGAGCCTGCCGGCCGACTGGCAAAAACGCCTGCCGGATGCGAGCACGCCCTACACCTCGACCATCGTGTTCCTGGTGCGCAAGGGCAACCCCAAGGGCATCAAGGACTGGGGCGACCTGATCAAGAAAGACGTGTCGGTGATCACCCCGAACCCGAAAACCTCCGGTGGTGCCCGCTGGAACTTCCTTGCCGCCTGGGCCTATGGCCTGAAAGCCGGTGGCAGCGAAGCCAAGGCCCAGGAATACGTGAAGGAGTTGTTCAAGCACGTACCGGTGCTGGATACCGGCGCCCGCGGCTCGACCATCACCTTCGTCAACAACGGTCAGGGTGATGTGTTGCTGGCCTGGGAAAACGAAGCCTTCCTGGCATTGAAGGAAGACGGCGGCGCCGACAAGTTCGACATCGTGGTGCCTTCGCTGTCGATCCTCGCCGAGCCGCCAGTGGCGGTGGTGGACAAGAACGCCGAGAAAAAGGGCAACACCGAGATCGCCGAGGCCTACCTCAAGCACCTGTACAGCCCGGCCGGCCAGGAAATCGCGGCGAAGAACTTCTATCGTCCGCGGGACAAGGATGTGGCGGCCAAATACGCTCAGCAGTTCCCGAAACTGGACCTGGTGACCATCGACAAGGACTTCGGCGGCTGGAAAACTGCCCAACCGAAATTCTTCAATGATGGCGGGGTGTTCGACCAGATCTACCAGGCGCAATAAGCAACACTACCTGTAGGAGCGAGCTTGCTCGCGAAGATCGTCAACGATGACGCGTACATTCTGAATGAGCGCGGTGCCCTTGAGTTCTTCGCGAGCGAGCTCGCTCCTACAATGGTATCTACCCGCTAACCAAGGACTTTTATGTCGCGTCGTATCTCCCCCGTCATACCCGGCTTCGGGCTGACGCTGGGCTACACCTTGGTGTACCTCAGCCTGATTGTGCTCATACCCCTGGCGGCGATGTTCGTGCATGCCGCCCAACTCACCTGGGATCAGTTCTGGGCCATTGTCTCGGCTCCGCGGGTACTCGCCGCGCTCAAGCTGAGCTTCGGCACGGCGCTGTACGCGGCGATCATCAACGGCGTGATCGGCACGCTGCTGGCCTGGGTGCTGGTGCGCTACAGCTTTCCCGGGCGCAAGATCATCGACGCGATGATCGACCTGCCGTTCGCCCTGCCCACCGCCGTGGCCGGTATCGCGCTGACCGCGCTGTACGCGCCGACCGGCCTGGTCGGCCAGTTCGCCACCGACCTGGGGTTCAAGATCGCCTACACCCCGCTGGGCATCACCCTGGCGCTGACTTTCGTCACCCTGCCGTTCGTGGTGCGCACCGTACAGCCGGTGCTGGCCGACATTCCCCGGGAAGTCGAAGAAGCCGCCGCCTGCCTTGGCGCCAAACCCTGGCAGGTGTTCCGCCACATCCTGGTGCCGGCGCTGCTGCCGGCCTGGCTGACCGGTTTTGCCCTGGCCTTTGCCCGGGGCGTCGGCGAGTACGGCTCGGTGATCTTCATCGCCGGCAACATGCCGATGAAAACCGAAATCCTGCCGCTGCTGATCATGGTCAAGCTCGACCAGTACGATTACACCGGCGCGACCTCCATCGGCGTGTTGATGCTGGTGGTTTCCTTTGTCCTGTTGCTGCTGATCAACCTGCTGCAACGGCGCATCGAACGACCTTAAGGAGGCGCGAAGCATGTCCCAATCGTCCATTTCCGCAGCCTCTTCGGCCAACGCCGACCGTCGTGGCAGCGCCACTTCGCGGCGCATCCTGATCGGCCTTGGCTGGCTGATCTTCGCCCTGTTCCTGCTGCTGCCACTGTTCATCGTGGTGTCCCAGGGGCTCAAGCTCGGCCTCGGTGCGTTCTTCGCCGCGATCTTCGAGCCGGACGCATTGTCGGCCCTGAAGCTGACGGTGATCGCCGTGCTGATCTCGGTGCCGCTGAACCTGGTGTTCGGCGTCAGCGCCGCCTGGTGCGTGAGCAAATACACCTTCCGCGGCAAGAGCATCCTGGTGACCCTGATCGACCTGCCGTTCTCGGTGTCGCCGGTGATCGCCGGCCTGGTCTACGTGCTGATGTTCGGCGCCCAGGGCCTGTTCGGGCCGTGGCTGCAGGATCACGATATCCAGATCGTGTTCGCCCTGCCGGGCATCGTCCTGGCGACCATCTTCGTCACTGTGCCCTTCGTCGCCCGTGAGCTGATCCCGCTGATGCAGGAGCAGGGCACCCAGGAAGAGGAAGCCGCGCGGCTGCTGGGGGCCAACGGCTGGCAGATGTTCTGGCATGTGACCGTGCCGAACATCAAGTGGGGCCTGATCTACGGCGTGGTGCTCTGCACCGCGCGGGCCATGGGGGAATTCGGCGCGGTGTCGGTGGTTTCCGGGCACATTCGCGGGGTGACCAACACCCTGCCGCTGCACGTCGAGATCCTCTACAACGAATACAACCACGTCGCCGCGTTCGCCGTCGCGAGCCTGTTGCTGATCCTGGCGCTCTTCATCCTGCTGCTCAAGCAGTGGAGCGAAAACCGAATCAACCGCCTGCGCGCCAGCGCCGCGGAGGAATGAATCATGTCGATCGAAGTCCGTAACGTCAGCAAGAACTTCAACGCCTTCAAGGCCCTGAACAGCATCAACCTGGACATCCAGAGCGGCGAGCTGGTGGCGCTGCTGGGCCCGTCCGGCTGCGGCAAGACCACCCTGCTGCGGATCATCGCCGGCCTGGAAACCCCGGACGCCGGCAGCATCGTGTTCCACGGCGAGGACGTCTCCGGCCACGACGTGCGCGATCGCAACGTCGGTTTCGTGTTCCAGCACTACGCGCTGTTCCGCCATATGAGCGTGTTCGACAACGTTGCCTTCGGCCTGCGCATGAAGCCGAAAAACCAGCGCCCGAGCGAAAGCAGGATCGCCGAGAAGGTCCATGAGCTGTTGAACATGGTGCAGCTGGACTGGCTCGCCGACCGCTATCCGGAGCAACTGTCCGGCGGCCAGCGCCAGCGGATCGCCCTGGCCCGCGCCCTGGCGGTGGAGCCGAAAGTGCTGCTGCTGGACGAACCCTTCGGTGCCCTGGACGCCAAGGTGCGCAAGGAGCTGCGCCGCTGGCTGGCGCGCCTGCACGAAGACATCAACCTGACCTCGGTATTCGTCACCCACGACCAGGAGGAAGCCATGGAAGTGGCGGACCGCATCGTGGTGATGAACAAAGGCGTGATCGAGCAGATCGGCTCGCCGGGCGAGGTGTACGAGAACCCGGCCAGCGACTTCGTCTACCACTTCCTCGGCGACTCCAACCGCCTGCACCTGGGCGAGGACCACCATGTGCTGTTCCGTCCGCACGAAGTGTCGCTGTCGCGCTCCGAACTGGCCGACCACCATGCCGCCGAAGTGCGCGATATCCGTCCGCTGGGCGCCACCACCCGGGTGACCTTGAAGGTCGAAGGGCAGAGCGAACTGATCGAGGCCGAAGTGGTGAAAGACCATGACAGCCTGGTCGGGCTGGCCAAGGGCGAGACGCTGTTCTTCAAGCCCAAGGTCTGGCAGAAGGTCGCCAATATCTAAACGTCAAAAGCATCGCGAGCAAGTCGGATCGCCGCCCGCTCGCTCCTACAGATCGGCGTCGTTCGTAAATGTCGCGAACGACACGAACCTGTAGGAGCGAGGCTTGCCCGCGATAGCGATCTACACCGCCGCGCGCTTCGGATTGACCCGCACCCCTCCCGCCCGCGCCTCGATCTCATGCTTGAGCGCCTGGCGCAGCCCCAGCAGAAACGCCAGCTCCGCCACCACGAACAACGGCCCGACGATCAGCCCCGAGACATCGTCGACAAAGGCCGGCTTGCGCCCTTCGTAGTAATGGCCGACGAACTGGATCACCCAGCCGATCACGAACATGCCCACCCCGCTGGCCAGCCAGACCAGGGTGCTTTGTTGCGCCAGTGCATGGCCGGCCCACACCGACAGCCCCATCAGCAGCGTCATCAGCAGGCCCAGGCGCAACTCCAGGCGCAGGTAGAACCCGCATGACGCCAGCGCCAGCAACAGCGCCGGCGACAGCCACAGCCCGGCGACCGGCCAGGCGGGGCGCGACAGCAGGACCGCGACGGCCAGCACAATCAGCGGAATGCCGATAAAGTGGCTGGCGATGTTGCGCGGATCACGGTGGTAGGCGGCGTATTGACTGAGATGGTCGACGAGGCTTTTCATTGTTGTTCCTCCTGTAGGGTGATCGAATCATGCCCTGCGCCGGTTGCCGGCTCTGTCAGCTAGGCGACAATCGGCTCGCTGCCCGTGTGGATAACGCTATCGATGAAGATGCAGGTCTGGCGTGAGCGCCTGATGAGCGGCCAGTGGTTCAGCCGCTTGCCCGTTGAATTACAGAATAGTCTGCTGGCCAATGCCCGTTTGCGCTCGCTGGCGCCGGGCCAGCGCCTGTTCCAGCGCGGCGATCCGCCCTGCGGCCTGTACGCGGTGCTGGAAGGCACGGTGCGCGTCGGCGCGGTCAGCGAGCAAGGCAAGGAGGCGCTGCTGAGCCTGGTGGAGGCGCCGCACTGGTTCGGCGAGATCTGCCTGTTCGACGGCCAGCCGCGCACCCATGACGCCTATGCCGTGGGCCCGTGCAGCCTGCTCAATGTGCCCCAGGCGGCGCTGCTCGAACTGCTGGACGAGCACCCGCAATACTGGCGGCAGCTGGCGCTGTTGATGAGCCACAAGCTGCGCCTGGCCTTTATCAACCTCGAACAGCTGAGCCTGATGCCGGCCCCGGCGCGGGTGGCCAACCGCCTGTTGATGATCGCCCGCGGCTACGGCGAGACCGACACCCCGCGCCGGGTCCTGCACCTGCCCCAGGAGCAACTGGCGCTGCTGCTGTCGCTGTCGCGCCAGACCACCAACCAGATCCTCAAGGATTTGCAGGGGCAGGGCATTCTCAAGCTGGGGTATGGCGAGATCGAGATCCTCGACGAAGACCGGTTGCGGATATTGGCCGGGGTTTGACCGTCAGATCGCTATCGCGAGCAAGCTCGCTCCTACAGGGGCCTGCGTTGTTCATGTAGGAGCGAGCTTGCTCGCGATGAGGCCGGCACTAGCACCGCCAGTCTCCCAGTTAACGCAGCCCATCGCGAAACTGCCCCGGCGTCATCCCGGTCCAGCGCTTGAACGCGCGGCTGAAGCTGCTGGCATCGGCGAACCCCAGCAGGTAACTGATCTCGCTCAGGGAACACTGCGGGTCGCGCAGGTGCAGCAGGGCCAGGTTCTCCCGGCATTCGTTGAGCAGGGTGTCGAAGCGACAACCCTCGTCCGCCAGGTGGCGTTGCAGGCTGCGCAGGCTCAGGTGCAGGGCCTGGGCGACCCGTTCGGCCGAGGGTTCGCCTTCCGGCAACTGGGACTCAATGACCCCGCGCACCTTGCGCTCCCAGGTCAAGGGTTGCAGTTGCATCAGGGTGCGCTTGAGCACGGCCTCGTTGTGTTCGGCCAGTTCCGGGTTGGCGTCGTCCAGGTGGCTGTCGAAGTCGTGCAGGCCGAACTCCAGGCGGTCCTCGTCGGCGCTGAAAAACACCGGCGCGCGAAACACTGTGTGCCATTGCTTGGGGTCCACCGGTTCGGGGCGCCGCAGGTACACCGCCAGCGGCGCATAGTCGCGGCCCAGGCGGTTGCGGCAGGTGCGCACGTAGATCGCGACAAAGGCGTCGATGGCCTCGAACGCCGGTTCCGGGTTGCCCTCGGGGACCTTCAGGCGAAAGCGATAACGGTCCTCGGTGCGGGTCAGCTCCAGCTCCAGGGCATCGCTGACCACCTGGTGATAACGCACGATGCGCTCGAACACTTCCCGCAGGCTGCCGCTGGCCACCAGCGCATAACCCAGGGCATGGAAGGTGGTCGGGCTGACGAAGCGCGAGACCCGCAGGCCGATGGCCGGGTCGCCGCTGGCCTGCACCGCCAGTTGCCACAGGCGGGTAGTGCCCGACAGCGGGTAGCGGGCGTTGGGGTCGTCCATCAGTTGCGGGTCGAGGCCGGCCTGCTGGCACAGGGCGGTGCTGTCGAGGCCCAGGGCGTCGAGCTGCTTGCGCAGGGCGCGGGTCCAGCTGGCGAGGGAAGTGGGTTCGGTCATGGCGGTTGGCGCGTCCGGTCAACAGGTTGGCGTCCGCGGCTAGCGCCCGGCGCGCGGGCGCAGGGCAGGATGCGAACATCAATAACCAGAGGATGGAAGCATGCACGGTACTTCTGCAAGTCCCGACCGGCTGAATGCTCAGCAACGATCGGCGCATATTCGTGAGGTGGTGCTGGCCAGGGGCGTCGAGTTGCGCGAGCGCTACCCGCTGCTCAAGCATCAGGACGCGTTGGGCGCGGGCATCCTGGCCTTGGCCCTGGCCGGGATGATCGGCACGGCGGCGCTCTATATCGGCGGGTACATGGCCTGGTGGGCCTGCCTGCTGCTCAACGCATTTTTCGCCTCCTTGACCCACGAGCTGGAACACGACCTGATCCACAGCATGTATTTCCGCAAGCAGCGCATCCCCCACAACCTGATGCTGGCGCTGGTCTGGCTGGCGCGGCCGAGCACCATCAATCCCTGGATCCGCCGTCATTTGCACCTCAATCACCACAAGGTGTCCGGCACCGAGGCCGACATGGAGGAGCGCGCCATCACCAACGGCGAGCCCTGGGGTTTCGCCCGCCTGCTGATGGTTGGCGACAACGTCATGTCGTCGTTGATCCGCACCCTGCGGGCCAGGACCTGGGCGCACAAACTCAATATCCTCAAGCGCACCCTGAAGGTGTACGCACCGCTGGCGTTACTGCATTGGGGGGCCTGGTATGTGTTTCTCGGCTTCCACGCCGCCAATGGCGTCGCCGCGCTGCTGGGTTCGTCCATCGATTGGTCGGCCGACACCCTGGCGGTGATGCAGGTGATCGATATCGCCGTGGTGGTGATCATCGGCCCCAATGTGCTGCGCACCTTTTGCCTGCACTTCGTCAGCTCGAACATGCACTACTACGGCGACATCGAGGCGGGCAACGTGATCCAGCAGACCCAGGTGCTCAACCCCTGGTGGTTGTGGCCGTTGCAGGCGTTCTGCTTCAATTTCGGCAGCACCCACGGCATCCACCATTTCGTGGTCAAGGAACCCTTCTATATCCGCCAGCTGACCGCGCCGGTGGCGCACAAGGTGATGGCCGAGATGGGCGTGCGCTTCAACGATTTCGGCACCTTCGGCCGGGCCAATCGCTTTACCCGCAAGGAACAGGCGGCGGCGCAGGTGGTGCGGGGCGTCAGGGCGTGATGGATCGGCGTTGAGGGCCAATCGCGGGCAAGCCTCGCTCCTACAGAGCTGTGTCGTTCGCGACATTTATGAACGACGCCCATCCGTAGGAGCGAGGCTTGCCCGCGATAACGATTACCCGGACGCCGCAATCCCCGGCGCCTTGCACAACCCTGTAGCCGCTGCCGCAGGCTGCGATCGGCCGGTACGGCCGCAGCGATCTCAAGGCCCTAGGAGGTCCTGCGGACCTATCGCAGCCTTCGGCAGCGGCTACGGGATCAATCCGGCTGGAACGGCGAGGCGCTGAGGATCACCCCGGTTTCGTCCACGTATTGCTGCCAATGGCCGATCAGCGCACTGAGCTTGTCCGGATTGCTCTGTGCCAGGTCGTGGATCTCCCCCGGGTCCTGGCTCAGGTCGTACAGCTGCCAGGTCGCCGGGCCCACGGGGCCGGGGATGTACACCGCTTTCCACTGGCCCTGGCGAATCGCCCGGCGGCCGAACAGCTCCCAGCCGGTGACCGTGTGTTCGTCGTGCACCTGCGCGGTCTCGCCGGACAGGAAGCCCAGCCACGACTTGCCCCGCAACGGCGTCACCTCCTTGCCGCGCCAGCGCTTGCCCGGATGGCGCACGCCGGCCAGGTCGAGAATGGTCGGGGTGATGTCCATCACCGTGCCGAAGCCATGGCTGATCCGGCCCTTGAGCGACAGCTGTGGGTAATGCACCAGCGCCGGCACGCGGATCCCGCCTTCGGTGGTGAAGGCCTTGAACAGGCGCGACGGGGCGGTGGCGACCTGCGCCCAGGCCGGGCCGTACCAGACGTAGGAGTTGGCGCGGCCGATGTTGTCCAGGCTGTTGTCGTAGTGCTGGTTGAGGTAGGTCAAAAGCTGCGGGCCGAACTTGGGGAAGGCCTCCAGCAGCGCGCCTTCGGCGCCGTTGTCGGACATGAACAGGATAAAGGTGTTGTCCAGCTGGCCCTGCTTGCGCAGGTAGTCCACCACCCGGCCGATGTTCCAGTCCATGCGCTCGACCATCGCCGCGTAGACCTCCATGGCCCGCGCGGAAACCTGGCGTTGCTGCTCGCTCAAGGCTGCCCATTCGGCGCTCAGGCCCAGCAGCGGGTGCGGTTCCACATCGGCCTCGATCAGCCCCAGTTGCTTGAGCTTTTCCAGGCGCTCCAGGCGCAACACCTCGGGGCCGACGTCATAACGACCACGGTACTTGGCCACCACTTCCTCGGGGGCCTGCAGCGGCCAGTGCGGCGCGGAAAACGGCAGGTAGGCGAAGAACGGCCGGGTCTGGTCGCGCTCCTTGAGGTACTGCAGCAGCTTGTCGCCGAAGGCGTCGGAGGAATAGAAGTCCTTGGGCAACTCGTCGATGAAGCGGTCGTCCTCGATGTACAGCGCCGGGGTGGATTTGAGCAGGCCCGGGGTGTTTTCGTCGTAGGTCGGCTCGAAACCGTAGTGGTTGGCGGCGCCGGGCAGCAGCGAGAACGAACGCTCGAAACCACGGGCGTGGGGCGCCAGTTCGGCGGTCAGGCCCAGGTGCCATTTGCCGCTCATCAGGGTCTGGTAGCCGGCGTCGCGCAGCAGCTCGGGCAGGGCCACCACGCGGTCGTTGAGGTGGCCCTCGTAGCCCGGCTTGCCGATCAGTTCCGGGGTCAGGGCCTCGGCCATGGTGCCGATGCCGGCGATATGGTGGTCGGTGCCGGTGAGCAGCATGGAGCGGGTCGGCGAGCAGGTCGGCGCGGTGTGGAAGTCGGTCAGGCGCAGGCCGTTGAAAGCCAGGGCATCGAGGTTCGGCGTGGCGATTTCGCCGCCGAACGCGCCGAGATCGGAAAAGCCCAGGTCGTCGGCGAGGATCACCAGGAAGTTGGGACGTTGCGGCATCTATTCACTCCTTATCAGCAAGCAATAAAGGCCAGTGGCAGGTCACGGATCTGGGCGGGCAAAGGCACCTGGTAGTGATCGTCGCTGGTCAGTTCGTGGAGCAGTTCTTCGCGCAGCTGGTGGAAGTCGAAACTGCTGCGCTGGCGCGGATGGGGCAGGGCGATGTCCACCACCCGCTTGATCCGGCCGGGGCGCGGTTCCATCACCACCACGCGGTCGGCGAGGAAGATCGCTTCCTCGACGTCATGGGTGACCAGCACCGTGGTGATCCTGGCCCGCTCGCGGATCGCCAGCAGCTCGTCCTGCATCTGCTGGCGGGTCAGCGCATCGAGGGCGCCGAAGGGTTCGTCCAGCAGCAGGATGCGCGGGCTGGCCACCAGGCCGCGGGCGATGGCCACCCGTTGCGCCATGCCGCCGGAGAGCTGGTGCGGGTAGGCGCGGGTGAAATCGGTGAGGCCCACCAGTTCGATGAAATCGGCGACGCGGGTTTGCCGTTCGCTGGCGCTCAGGGCTTCGTTGACCAGGCCCAGGCCGATGTTTTCCTCGACCGTCAGCCAGGGGAACAGGCGGTGTTCCTGAAACACGATGCCGCGTTCGCCGCCGATGCCGTTGACGGCCTTGCCGTCGACGCGGATCTCGCCGCGAAACTGCGTATCCAGGCCGATCAGCAGACGCAGCAGGGTGGATTTGCCGCAGCCGCTGGAGCCGACGATGGCGACGAATTCGCCCTCGGCGATTTCCAGGTTGAATTCGCGGATCGCCTCCAGTTCGCCGCCGGCGACCTCGAAGGTCTTGCCCACCTGGTTGAAGCTGACGATGGGGGAAGGTACGAGTGCGTTCATGCGTGTCTCCAGCGCGTGGCGCGGGTTTCGAGCTGTTGGCCAATGAGGTTGAGCAGGGCGCCGGTGAGGCCCACCAGGAGCATGCCGGCGAGGATCAGGTCCATGCGCAGCAGTTGTTGGGCGCCGATCATCTGGCTGCCGATGCCGCCGTTGGACGGCATGAAATATTCCGCGCCGATGGTCCCCAGCCAGGCGTAGATCAGGCTCAGGCGCAGCCCGGCGAAGATCCCCGGCGCGGCGCCCGGCAGCACCAGGCGGCGCAGGCGTTGCCAGAGGTTCAGGCGCAGCACTTGCGCCGCCTCGGTCAGTTGCGGCGACAGGTTGGCGACGCTGCGCTGGGTGGCGATAAACAGCGGGAAGAACGCGGCCAGCGCGACAAATACCCATTTCGCCAGTTCCCCCAGGCCGAACCAGGCGGTGAGCAGCGGCACCCAGGCGAAAATGGCGATCTGCCGGAACGCCGCCAGGATAGGGCCCAGAATCCGTTCGCTCAGATGCGACAAGCCCAGCAGCAGGCCCAGGGCAAAACCCAGGCCGCCGCCCAGCAACAGGCCGCCGAGGGTGCGCCGCAGGCTCAGGCCCAGGCCGCCGGACAGGCTGCCGTCGAGCAGGCCGTTCCAGGTGGTTTGCAGCACTGCCAGCGGGCTCACCAGAATGTTGGCGTCGACCCATTCCAACTGGTTCGCCACTTGCCACAGCGCCAGCAGGAACAGCGGTAGCAGCCAGGGTTGCAGGCGTTGCCAGCCCTGGTAGCGCGGGCCGCGGCGGATCTGCGCGATGGCCGGGTGCGGCCAGTGCACCAGGGCCTTGTCCAGCAGGCCGATGCCGCGGTCCATGGCCACGCCAATCACCCCGATCACCACGATGCAGACGAAGACGATATCCAGCATGAACAGCTGGCGCGCCCAGACCATCAGGTAGCCGATGCCTTCGCTGGAAGCCAGTAGTTCCACCGCCAGCAACGAGGTCCAGCCGGCGGCCAGGGCCAGGCGCACGCCGGCCATGAAGGCGGGCAGGGCGGCGGGCAGTATCAGCCGGCGGATCAGCAGGTGCGGCGGCAGGCGCAGCACGGCGGCGGCTTCGCGCAATCTGGGCTGGGCGTCGCGCACGCCGACCAGGGTATGCAGGGTCACGGGCACCACGATGGCCTTGACCAGGACCACCAGCTTGAGCAGTTCGCCAATGCCGAAAAACACCATGAACAGCGGGATCCAGGCCAGGGTCGGGACCTGGGCCAGGGCGGCGAAGGTCGGGAACACCAGGCGCTCCAGGCGCCGGCTGGAGCCCAGTGCCGCGCCCAGCACGGCGCCGGCGCCGATACCTGCCAGCAGGCCCCAGGCCAGCCGTTGCAGGCTGATCGCCAGATGGCTCCACAACTCGCCGCCGGCCAGATCGAGCGCGCTGCTCCAGACCAGCGCGGGTGCCGGCAGGATCTGCTCGCTCATCCAGGCATTACGGCTGGCCAGCCACCACAGGACGAACAGGCTCAGGGGCAGCAACCAGGGCAACAGCCGCCGGTGGATGCGCGGCCAGGACAGCGGCTTAGCGGAGGGCGCGGCCAACGGCAAGCTGAGAAGGGAAACACGGGCCATGGACGATCTCCGTTGTCGGGTTGTGCTGCATCTTTTTTCTTCTGTTCTTTCTTCT
>NZ_JACMZT010000038.1:0-68458 GCF_017349615.1 Pseudomonas sp. GW531-T4 | reverse complement strand
AACAAGGAGCGCGCCGTCATGGCTTTGCTACAACTGGAGCGCATCAGCGCACAGTACCCCGGCGCCGCCGAACCGGTGCTGGCGGATATTTCCCTGACGCTCGGGCCACAGCAGTTGCTGGTCGCCCTCGGCCCATCCGGCAGTGGCAAGACTTCACTGTTGAACCTGATCGCCGGCTTCGTCGAACCCAGCGCCGGGCGCATCACCCTGGACGGCGTGCCGGTTGCCGGCCCGAGCGCCGAACGCGGCGTGGTGTTCCAGGATGATGCCCTGCTGCCCTGGCAGGACGTACTGGCCAACGTCGGCTTCGGCCTCGAACTGGCCGGCACCGCCCGCGACCAACGTGAAGCCCGCGCCCGGGAAATGTTGGCGCTGGTGGACCTGGCCGGCTTCGACAAGCGGCGCATCTGGCAGCTCTCCGGCGGACAACGCCAGCGCGTGGGCCTGGCCCGCGCCCTGGCCGCTGACCCGCGGGTGCTGCTGATGGACGAGCCCTTCGGCGCCCTCGATGCCTTCACCCGCGAACAGATGCAGGAGCTGTTGCTGCAAGTCTGGCAACGCACCGCCAAGCCGGTGTTCCTGATTACCCACGACATCGAGGAAGCGGTGTTCCTCGCCACCGACCTGATCCTGCTGGCGCCCAACCCGGGGCAGATCGTCGAGCGCCTGAGCCTGGATTTCGGCCAGCGTTATGCAGCCGGCGAATCGGCCCGGGCAATCAAGTCCGACCCGCGTTTTATCGAAACCCGCGAACACGTGCTGGCCCGGGTGTTCTCCCAACGCAGTGCCGTCTTGCGGCAGGAGCGCGCATGAACAGCTACGACCTCCCGGCCACCACGACCAAAGCCGCTACCCCGCACACTGCCGCGCCCCTGCGCCGCAGCCTGAGCACCCGCTGGATCAGCGTGCTGACCCTGGTGGTGCTGCTCGCCCTGTGGTGGGCGGTGACGGCCAGCGGCCTGATCGAACCGCTGTTCCTGCCGCCACCTTCCGCCGTGCTGCAAAAGGGCTGGCTGCTGGTGACCAGCGGCTATATGGATTCCACCCTGTGGCAGCACCTGGGCGCGAGTCTCGGACGCATCGGCCTGGCCCTGGGTTTTGCCGTACTGACCGCGATCCCGGTGGGCATCGCCATCGGCCATAACCGCATCGCCCGTGGCGTGCTGGACCCGCTGATCGAGTTCTACCGGCCGATTCCACCCCTGGCCTACCTGCCGCTGATCGTCATCTGGTGCGGCATCGGCGAGCTGTCCAAGGTGCTGCTGATCTACCTGGCAATTTTCGCCCCGATCGCTATCGCCACCGCCACCGGCGTGCGCACCGTGGACCCGACCCGGCTGCGCGCCGCGCAGTCCCTGGGTGCGACCCGGGCCCAGCTGATTCGCCATGTGATCCTGCCCAGCGCCCTGCCGGACATCCTCACCGGCGTGCGCATCGGCCTTGGGGTGGGCTGGTCGACCCTGGTCGCCGCCGAACTGATCGCCGCCACCAGTGGCCTGGGGTTCATGGTGCAGTCCGCGGCGCAGTTCCTGGTCACCGATGTGGTGGTGCTGGGGATCCTGGTCATCGCCCTGATCGCCTTCGCCATGGAAATGGGCCTGCGCGCCCTGCAGCGCAAGCTGGTGCCCTGGCATGGCCAGGCCCATTGAAACCTCGGTAACCCTGTAGCCGCTGCCGAGCCCCGGCGAGGCTGCGATCGCCTGCGCAGAGGCGCAACCCGCCTGACGCGTTGTATCTGGAATACCGCGGCGCCAGGTTTTGCGAGCGCTTTGCGTTCGATCGCAGCCTCGCCAAAGCTCGGCAGCGACTACAGGGGTAGCGGGCAAGACTTCTTACAGACAGAACTGACCACGCCGGCAATTCGGCGCTCCATTCGAGAACGACATGAGCCTGACCATCACCCCTTTAAGCTCCGCCCTGGGCGCCCAGATCAGTGGCGTCGACATCAGCCAGCCACTGGCCAGCGAACAGCGCGATGCCATCGAGCAGGCACTGCTGCAGCATCAGGTGCTGTTCTTCCGTGACCAGCCGATCGACCCGCAGCAGCAGGCGCGCTTCGCGGCGAACTTTGGCGACCTGCACATCCATCCGATCTACCCCAACGTGCCGGAACAGCCGGAAGTGCTGATCCTCGACACCGCGCAAATCGACGTGCGCGACAACGCCATCTGGCACACCGACGTGACCTTCCTGCCGACCCCGGCCCTGGGCGCGGTGCTCAGTGCCAAGCTGTTGCCGGCCTACGGCGGCGACACCCTGTGGGCCAGCGGCATCGCGGCCTATGAGGCGCTCTCGGAGCCGATGAAGAACCTGCTGCAGGGCCTGACCGCGACTCACGAGTTCATCAAGTCATTCCCCCTGGAACGCTTCGGCAATACCCCGGAGGACCTGGCGCGCTGGGAAGAAGCCAAGCGGAAAAACCCGCCGCTGTCGCACCCGGTGATCCGCACCCACCCGGTCAGCGGACGCAAGTCGCTGTTCGTCAACGAAGGTTTCACGACCAGGATCAACGAGCTGTCGGACAGCGAAAGCGAAGTCATCCTGAAACTGCTGTTCGCCCACGCCACCCGCCCGGAATTCACCATCCGCTGGCGCTGGCAGACCCACGACGTGGCCTTCTGGGACAACCGCGTGACCCAGCACTACGCCGTCGACGACTACCGCCCGCAACGCCGCGTGATGCACCGCGCGACGATTCTTGGGGATGTGCCATTTTTTCGATAAACCATGATCATCAGCAAGCTCACGGCTTCAGTAGTGCTTGCCAGTGATCGAGGCGAACCCAAACGACCAGCGGTTGCCCTCCTCCAATGACTCGCCGTTATGCTATCAATGATTTCATTGATTTCATTGATTTCATTCGGAGGAGCCCATGGCCAGCCTTACGATCCGTAATCTGGACGACCACATCAAAGAACGCCTGCGCATCGAGGCCGCTCACAATGGTCATTCCATGGAAGAAGAAGCCCGATTGATTTTGCGCCGCGCATTGAGCAGGACAGCTGACAGCCAAGGCCTGGGCAGCCGTATCAGGGCACGCTTTGCCGAGACCGGCGGAGTAGAGCTGGAGCTGCCTGAACGTACCGAACCGGCACGCTTGGTGGACCTGGGCGAATGATAGTACTCGACACAAATGTGTTGTCAGAACTGATGCGCCCTCAACCGGATACGGCGGTATTGCTGTGGATCGAAGCGCAACCCGTCGAAGACCTCTACATCAGCGCCATGACCATGGCCGAGATTCTCCACGGTATCGCGCGCCTGCCCCACGGCAAGCGCAAACAGACGCTGCATGCATCGGCGCTGGCCATGTTCGAGGAAGACTTCATCGACCGCATCGTGCCCTTCGGAACCCAAGCGGCTCTTTACTACGCGCATCTGGTCTCGCATCGCGAAAGATCAGGCCAGCCGATCAATCTGGTGGATGCGCAAATTGCAGCGATATGCCGGGTCCACGACGCCGCGATCGCCACTCGTAACACCAAGGATTTCACCGACACCGGGCTGATCGTTATCAACCCCTGGCTGCCGCTCGAGGTCTGAACCGCCGCAGGCCTGTAGGAGCGAAGCTTGCTCGCGATAGCGGTATGCCTGACACCACTCACCGCCTCGATCGCCGGCAAGCCTGACTCCTACAGAAGCCGCGACAGCCTCACAACATGACGGCTGGCTCTATTCGGCGGTTGAAGGCTTCTCCCACAGATTGATCCCGCCTTCCCGGGCGAAACGATCGATCTCCGCCAGTTCTTCCGCACTGAAGCTCAGGTTCTGCAATGCACCGACATTCTCGACGATCTGCTCCGGCCGGCTGGCGCCGATCAGGGCCGAGGTCACCCTTGGGTCGCGCAGGGTCCAGGCCAGAGCCAGTTGCGCCAGGCTCTGGCCGCGACGCTTGGCGATTTCGTTGAGGGCGCGCACATGAGCAAGGTTGGCTTCGGACAGGTGCGCGGCTTGCAGCGAACCACCGCCCGGGCGATTGACCCGTGCGTCCTCGGGAATGCCATTGAGGTATTTGTCGGTCAGCAGGCCCTGGGCCAACGGTGTGAAGGCGATCACCCCGGCGCCGAGTTCGTCGGTGGTGTCCAGCAGGTCTTTTTCCACCCAGCGGTTGAGCAGGTTATAGGCCGGCTGGTGGATCAGCAGCGGCACTTTCCACTCCTTGAGCAGGGCCGCGATCTCGCGGGTTTTCACCCCGGAATAGGACGAGATGCCGATGTACAGCGCCTTGCCCTGCTGCACCGCGGTGGCCAGGGCGCTGGCGGTTTCTTCCAGCGGAGTGTCCGGGTCGAAGCGGTGGGAATAGAAGATATCCACATAGTCGAGGCCCAGGCGCTGCAGGCTCTGGTCGAGGCTGGCCAGCACGTACTTGCGCGAGCCGCCGCCCTGGCCGTAGGGACCGGGCCACATATCCCAGCCGGCCTTGCTGGAGATGATCAGCTCGTCGCGATACGGCTTGAAGTCTTCCCGTAGCAGGCGACCGAAATTGATCTCGGCACTGCCATAGGGCGGGCCGTAGTTGTTGGCTAGGTCGAAGTGGTTGATGCCCAGGTCGAAGGCGGTGCGCAGCAACGAACGCTGGGTGTCGA
This sequence comes from Pseudomonas sp. GW531-T4, assembly GCF_017349615.1. Taxonomy (NCBI): domain Bacteria; kingdom Pseudomonadati; phylum Pseudomonadota; class Gammaproteobacteria; order Pseudomonadales; family Pseudomonadaceae; genus Pseudomonas; species Pseudomonas sp. GW531-T4. The sequence goes on along the minus strand of NZ_JACMZT010000038.1, from coordinate 63,872 downwards.
TCGGCGTGCTGTCGCCGAAGTTGTGCCACAGGCCCAGGGACAGCGCCGGCAGCACCAGGCCACTGCGTCCGACGCGGCGGTAGGGGATGGAGTCGTAGCGGTTTTCGGCAGCAAGGTAAGTCATCGAACCCTCTCTATTGATCCTGAACACCCAGGTTTAAGCACATGCACATTGGTGCAGGGCAAGTTGCCCTCGCAACATCTGAATCAGCGGAACGCCTGAAAGTTGCCCAGCATACGCCCAGGCGAGATCGCGGCCACTTCAGATCGGTGAATGACTGAAACGATCCGGCGCCTGCTGACGGACAGAACCTGCTGCCGAGGAGGAATGACCAGAAAAAACCGAATGAAAAATATGACGACTAGAATATTTTATTACGTACCACGTAGCACAGTACGAAATCGTCGCTCAGAGGTAGTCTCAATCGAAACAAATTCCCGGTTAATGGCAACGCTGGCTGAAGGTGGGAATACGGGGGGAAACCCTGGAAACACAGGGCCCTGTCGCTGCCGGTGCTGCCTGGAAAAACCAGGAATACGGCCTCGAACAAGGCGCTGTATCAGTTGTTTATAGACGGTAAAACACCGCTCTGCCGGGCCGAACCGAAGGTTCCCAAGCCTGGGCGGTACAGGAAAATTGCCGAGGGGCATAGGCCAGGCATGCCCCCATGAGGACCATGGGGACGGGCAATGCCTAGGCGGAGAGTTCGCGCAATGCCGCTGCCGCGAGAAAGCCCGAGCGCGAACGGTAGCGCTGGTCGCGCTTCACCGTCTGGTCGATGCGCTCCAACAGTTGCTCCGGCAACGTCGCATTGAAACGCACCGCCTTGCCGAAGTAAGGCGTGATGTCGAACTCGATCACGCCCCACACGCCACCGGCGTAATCGGGATTGTCGATATGCACGTCGACCTCATGCACCTGGGGCAGCGGCTCACCATCGGCGACCAGGCCTTCATAATGCAGCGACAGGGCCTCTTTCACATTCTCGAAGGCTTGCGCAGCGGTATGACCGGCGGAAAAACAGCCCGGCACATCGGGGACGATCACTCCATATCCGGAGTCGGCATCCTTGTGCAGCACGACCGGGAATTTCATCTCGTTGACCTCTTCGTTCAAGGCCGGCCTCATTTCAGGCCCGCCTGTTTCAAGATGCTGTGGATCGTGCCCCTGGGCAGATCCGCATCCGGGTGAGGGATAGTGACCCGCCCCGGCTTGTGCAGATGCTTGTATTGGTGATGACTGCCTTTGACCGCGATCAGATACCACCCGTCCTCCTCGATCATCCTGATCAGTTCCCGACTGCGCATTGCCGTGTCCTTTCGATACGTCCCGAAAAACCACAATACCCAGCCGAAGGCGAACAATACACACTATACACATTCAGATAATCAATACAGAAAGCGGCGATGACCGGCGTCTCCCTGGCACCGCTCAAACTGCCCTGGCGAAAACCTCCGCCAGCCAGTCGACGAACACCCGCACCCGTGGCGACATCTGGCGGTTGTGCGGGTACAGCACGGAAACCGGCATGGGCGGTGGCGGCGTGTCGGTGAGGATTTCCTGCACCAGCCCCTGGGAAATCTGCTGCGCCATGCGATAGCGCGGGCACTGGATGATGCCCAGCCCGGCCACGGCCGAGGCGGCGTAGATCTCGGCGCCGAACACCGACAGTGCGCCCTCGATGGCGACTTCCCGTAGTTCGCCATCGACCATGAATTCGAAAGGAAACAGCTTGGCGGTGGTGCGCGAGACATAGTTCACCGCCCGGTGCCGCGACAGCTCGTCGAGGCTCTTCGGCTCACCGTATTTGCGCAGGTACGCCGGACTGGCACAGGTGATCTGCTGCAGGCTGGCCACGCGCCGGCCGATCAGCGACGAGTCCCCCAAAGTGCCGGCGCGCAGCACGCAGTCCACGCCTTCGGCGATGAGGTCGACAAAACGATCGGCCTCGCTGACGGACAGCTCGATCTCCGGATAGCGCGCCATGAATTCGGGCAAGGCCGGAATCACGAAGTACTTGGCCAACGTGCCATGCAGGTCGACCCGCAAGCGCCCTTTCGGCGCCACCGTGCGAAACGCCAGCTCGGCCTCTTCCAGTTCCGCCAGCAACTGTATGCAGCGCAGGTAATAGGCCTCGCCGTCGAGGGTCGGGCGCACGCGGCGGGTGCTGCGCTCCAGCAGGCGGGTGCCGAGCCAGGCTTCGAACTGATTGAGGGTATGGGTCAGGGTGGCGCGCGGCAGGTTCAGGTCATCGGCGGCCAGGGTGAAACTGCTGCGTTCGTAGATCCGCACGAACACTTTCATCGCTTTGACTTGATCCATGACTGGCTCCCAGGGCGGCTGATTGTTGGCGATTATTGAACAGTCAAGCCAACTCTGGCGCATTTATCACTCTGGACAACCATGTGAACCTGCTTTCACACCCAACCGTTCCCAGAAGGAAATTCGCCATGACTACCCAGACTTCGAAAGTTGCCATCGTGACCGGCGCCTCCCGCGGCATCGGCGCGGTCATCGCCAAGCAACTGGCCAGCGAAGGTTTTGCTGTCGCCATCAACTACGCCAGCAGCGCCACCGAAGCCTCGGCCCTGGTGGTGGAACTGCGCCAGGCCGGCCACCGGGCCATAGCGGTCAAGGCCAACGTGGCCAATGCCGATGATGTGCGCCGCTTGTTCGACGAGACCGAAATCCAACTGGGCAAGGTCGACGTGCTGATCAACAACGCTGGCATCCTCAAGGTCCTGCCACTGGCGCAACACAGCGACGAGCTGTTCGAACAGACCTTCGCCATCAACACCCGCGGCACCTTCAACACCCTGCGCGAAGCCGCCAGCCGCCTGAACGCCGGCGGACGCATCGTCAACTTCTCCAGCAGCACCGTCGGCCTCAACCTGCCGGGCTACGCGGTGTACATCGCCAGCAAGGCGGCGGTGGAGTCCCTGACCCAGGTGTTCGCCAAGGAACTGCGCGGTCGCGACATCACCGTCAACGCGGTCGCCCCCGGCCCGGTGGCCACCGAACTGTTCCTGCACGGCAAGAGCGAAGAGCAGATCCAGAACTTCGCCAAGATGCCGCCCCTGGAGCGCCTCGGCCAGCCGGAAGACATCGCCAACGTCATCGCCTTCCTGGTCAGCCCGGCAGCCGCCTGGGTCAACGGGCAGATCCTGCGCGCCAACGGCGGGCTCGTCTGAGTAGCCTCACCCATGGTCGAAGGAGCCACGCTGATGAATCACTCCACCCCGACATCCGCCCGTAGCAGGCAGACGAAACTGATGTTCACCCTGTTCACCGCGGTGGCCGCCGCTACCGCCGCACTGGCGGCAGGCTCCAGCCTGCTGCTGAGCCTGCCGGTCTGGGCCATGTTCGTTGGCTGGGTGGCGTTCTTCAGCCGCGGCCTGACCCTGCGCGACGGCCTGGTCAACCTGGGCTGCGTGCTGATGGGCCTCGCCATCGGCATGGGCGCGGCGCTGAGCATCGGCGCGTTGAGCCCGAGCCTCGGCCCCTGGGCCCTGCCGCTGGTGGTGTTCGCGGTGGCGATGCTCGTCGTGTCGCTGCGCAGCCTGCGAGTGATGAACAACATAGTCGCCTACTTCCTCGGCCTGATCGCCTGGTTCGCCGCCCACCTGGAACCCTCCCTGGAAAGCTTCGCCGAACTGGGCGGCGCCGGAGCCCTCGGCACCTGCGCCGGCTGGCTGTCCCACGCCGCCCAGCAACGCCTGCCCCGCCAGGCCTGAAACCACCTTCCCTGAAGAGATCAATGCCATGCAATCCGTCATCCTGATTACCGGCGCCTCCAGTGGTTTTGGCGCCCTGACCGCTCGCGCCCTGGCCGACGCCGGCCACATCGTCTACGCCAGCATGCGTGAAACCCTGGGCCGCAATGCGCCACAGGTGGCCGAGGTGCGGCGCTACGCCGACGAGCATCGGGTCGATTTGCGCAGCGTCGAACTGGACGTCGCCTCCAGCGCCTCGGTCGAGGCCGGTGTCGCGCAAATAGTTGCCGACTGCGGCCGGCTGGACGTCGTCATCCACAACGCCGGGCACATGGCCTTCGGCCCCGCCGAAGCCTTCCCCCCCGAGCAGTTCGCCCAGCTCTACGACATCAACGTACTGAGCACCCAGCGGGTCAACCGCGCGGCCCTGCCGCAACTGCGCAAACAAGGCCGGGGACTGGTGGTGTGGGTGTCCTCCAGCAGCGCCCGCGGCGGCACCCCGCCCTACCTGGCGCCGTACTTCGCGGCCAAGGCGGCGATGGACTCCCTGGCGGTGTCCTATGCCGGGGAGCTGGCGCGCTGGGGTGTGGAGACCTCGATCATCGTGCCGGGCGCCTTCACCCAGGGCACCAACCACTTCGCGCACTCCGGTGTACCGGCCGACCAGGCCCGTGCCGCCGAATACAACCAGGGGCCCTATGCCGGCGTGCCGGAACAGGCGCTCAACGGCCTGGCCGCCCTGGAACCGGCTGATGCCGATGTCGCCGAGGTGGCCAGGGCCATCGTCGAGGTCGTCGGCCTGCCCTTCGGCACCCGACCGTTGCGCCGACATATCGACCCGTCCCAGGACGGTGCCGAAATCGTCAACGCCATGGCCGATCGGGTGCGCGCCGAGATGTTCCGCCGCATCGGCCTGGAAGACCTGCTCAAGCCCGCCGTTCGCTGAAACAACGGCATTGCTGGTCCGGGCATTCCTCGGGCCATCGCTGATTTCCTATGGCTTATCCGCGGAGACACCCATGCGCCCGACCATCAACTCGCCCGCTTCGTCCAACACCCTGCTGATCCCCGCCCTCGCCCCGCTGTATCGCATTGGCGAGCCCCTGGCCTATGCGCTGCTGCGGGTCTGTTATGGCGTGATCATGATCAGCCACGGCCTGCCGAAATTGCTGGGCCAGGCCCATGGCTCGATGGCCGACCCGATGGCGGCCTCGATCAACCTGATCCAGAACGTCCTGCATTTGCCGGCGCCGGCGTTGATCGCGCTGTTCGTGGCGCTCCTGGAAGGCGTCGGCGGATTGCTCCTGGCCCTCGGCCTGGGGACGCGCCTGCTCGCCGCCATGATGGGCGTGCAGATGCTGACCATCGCCGGCCTGCTCGGCCCCACCTGGCCATGGATCGACCGAGGCATGGAATACCCGGTGCTGCTGGCGTTTTTGTCGTTCTACATTCTGTTTCGCGGAGCAGGACGCCACTCCCTCGACCACACTCTAGGTCGGGAGCTTTGAATCGCCATCGCCCTTTAGGCCAACCCCGAATCCCGCCCGCGAGGACTTCATCATGCACACCGCGATCATCACCTCCTTCGGCCTGGTTCTCCTGGTGCTGATGCTGTTTATCGGCGAAAAGATCGGCCTCGGCCGCCAGACCCTGGCCTACAGCTTCGTCGTGCTGTGGCTGGCGCTGACGGTGATCAACGGTGCGGTGGGGATGGTCCACGCCGGCCAGTCGCTGAGTACGGAGCTGGCGGTCGGCAGTGTGGTATTCGGCGTGCCGGTGGCGGCGCTGGTGCTGTTCACGGTATTGAGCCCGGCCTGAGGGCCCGCGATGGCGGTGGCACAAACGCCACCGCCACCGATCAACGCACCAGATGCAGGAACTGCATATGCCGTTCGTACTGGTCGAGGATGTCGTTGATGATCTGCTCCTTGGTGTAGCCCATCAGGTCGTAGTCCTGGCTACCCTCGGCCAGGTGCACCTCGGCCCGGTAGTAACGCCGGTTGCGCATCTCCTTGGGCCCCATGCCGCCACGGGCGAAGGACGGGGTGAAGTAGCCGCGCATCTGCACCTGATAGATGAACGGATGCTGGTCGCCATGGCCGATTTCCAGGCTGACGTTGTCGTTGGCCGGGTCCGGCTGGGTGATCACGTTCAGGCCTTTCTCGACGAACACCGCGGTCACTTCTTCGATGGCCGGACGCACCGTCTGGTCGAGGAAGCGATACACCTCGTCGCGCGACGGGAAATGCACCGCCTGGCTCAGGCGCTGGCGCCAGCCGCCCTTGCCGCGACGCGAGGTTGACGACACCGGCGCCAGCGAATGCAGCTGGGCGATCTGCTTCTGCGATTCGAGGTAGAAGGCCTTGTGCAGCCCCCACATCATCAGCAGCAGGATCATCGAGAACGGCAGCGAGGTCAGCACCACCGCCGACTTCAGCGAGTCGATGCTGCCGGCGAACAGCAGCGCGCTGGTGACCAGCGCGGTCATCGCGCCCCAGAACACCCGCAGCCATTTCGGCCCGTCTTCGTCGGCGTTACCGCCCTTGGCCGACAGGGTCGAGAGCACCACGGTGCCGGAGTCGGCCGAGGTGACGAAGAACACGAAACTGATGAACACCGTCACGGCGATGACGGTCTTGCTCCAGGGGTAGGTTTCCAGCAGCAGATAAAGCGTCATCGACGGGTTCTCGATGGCCGACAGGCCCAACGCGCTCATGCCGTGGTTGAGCACCTGGTCGATGGCGCTGTTACCGAAGATCGACATCCAGGCCAGGGTAAAGCCCAGGGGGATCAGCAGCACACCGAACACGAATTCGCGAATGGTCCGGCCACGGGAAATCCGCGCGATGAACAGGCCCACGAACGGCGACCATGCGATCCACCAGGCCCAGTAGAAGACCGTCCAGCCGCCCAGCCAGTCGCTCGGCTCGTCATAGGCGTAGAGGTCGAAACTCTTCATCGGCAAGGCGCCGAGGTAATCGCCGAGGTTCTGGATCAGGGTGTTGAGCAGGTGCTGGGTGGGGCCGGCGAACAACACGAACAACAGCAGCGCGCAGGCCAGCAGCATGTTGATGTCGGACATCACCCGCACGCCCTTGTCGACCCCGGAAACCGCAACGATGATCGCCGCGCCCATCATCAGGGTGATCAGGCCCACCTGGACCCACTGGGTGTGGGCGATGCCGAACAAGTAGTCCAGGCCGGAGTTGAGGTGCAGCACGCCAAAGCCCATGTCGGCGCCGAGGCCGAACACCGTGGCGATGATGCCGAAGCCATCCACCGCGTAGCCGATGGGGCCGTTGATGCGCTTGCCGATCAGCGGGTACAGCGCCGAACGCAGGGCCAGCGGCAGGTTATGCCGGTAGGCGAAATACGCCAGGGCCATGCCGACGAAGGCGAACACGCCCCAGCCGTGCAGGCCCCAGTGCAGGAAGAGAATCTGCATCGCCTGGCGCGCCGCGTCCGCGGTCCCGGCCTCGCCCTGGGGCGGTTGCAGCATGTGGGTCAAAGGTTCCGAGACGCAGAAGAAAAACAGCGTGATGCTGATCCCGGCGGCGAACAGCATGCCGGCCCAGGACAGGTAACTGAATTCGGGTTCGTCGTGGTCGGCACCCAGCTTGATCTTGCCGTAGCCGGACAAGGCGGTGACCACCACGAAGACCAGGTACAGGGTCATGGCCAGCATGTAGTACCAGCCGACCGTATTGGCCGCCCAGTTTTGCGCGGCCAGCAACCAGGCGCCGGCTTGTTCCGGCAGGGCAATGACCACCAGGCCGAAGGCCAGGATAAAGCTCGCGGCGAAGTAGAACACCGGCGGATTCATGCGGATCAGGCCGCTGGCGGGAATGGACGATGCACTCATGAAACGTGCACCTCGAGGGGGTAAAACGCGGCTGAAAAGATCGGACTCAGCAAAGGTAAGCCTCCTGTTGTGAGCGGGCAGCGAGCTGCCGGTTTAACTTGAACAAGCGTTCAAGTTAAACACGGATAGGCGCGCAAGGACTAATCGCCGGGCTCGGCGGTCGCCTGATTTCGCAGGTTTTAGGAAAGGTCTGATGTGTCGCGGAGGGAATCGTTCAGCGCTAAATAAGCGAATGGCCATCAGGCATGTGAGCCACTGAAAAGCATCGCGGGCAATCGAGCGTCGACCGGCCGCTCCTACAGATGAACACATTCCTCTTCTGTAGGAGCGAGGCTTGCCCGCGAAAAATCCAACAGGCGCAGAAGACTCTTACTTCTGCGACCCATCGTCATGCTGCAGGTTGGCCTGGGTCAGGTTGCACCCGGCCGGCACGCTGCGGGTCAGCCAGACATTGCCGCCGATGGTCGAGCCCTTGCCGATGGTGATGCGCCCGAGGATGGTCGCGCCGGCGTAGATCACCACGTCGTCCTCGACGATCGGGTGGCGCGGATGGCCCTTCTGCAACTGGCCGTCCTCGTCCGCCGGGAAGCGTTTGGCGCCCAGGGTCACGGCCTGGTAGATGCGCACGCGCTCGCCGATGATCGCGGTTTCGCCGATCACCACACCGGTGCCGTGGTCGATGAAGAAACTGCGGCCGATCTGCGCGCCCGGGTGAATGTCGATGCCGGTGGCCGAGTGGGCGATTTCCGCGCTGATCCGCGCCAGCAGCGGCAGGCCGGCGCGATACAGATGGTGAGCCAGGCGATGGTGGATCACCGCCAGGATGCCGGGGTAGCACAACAGCACTTCATCGACGCTGCGCGCCGCCGGGTCGCCGTGGTAGGCGGCCAGCACGTCGGTATCGAGCAGCACCCGCAGGCCCGGCAGGGCCAGGGCGAAGTCCTGGATGATACGGATGGCCCTGGCGTTGACGTCGTCGTCCGACTCGCCGCTCTGGCGCGCGGCGTAACGCAGCTCCAGGCGAGCCTGGGCGAGCAGCGCATTGAGGGCCGCGTCCAGGGTATGGCCGACGTAGAAATCTTCGCTTTCCTCGCGCAGGTCCACCGGGCCCAGGCGCATCGGGAACAGGGCGCCGCACAGCGCCTCGAGAATCTCGGCCATGGCCGCGCGCGACGGCAGTTCCCGACCGCCCTGCTCACCACTGACCCGCCCGTTGCGGGTACGCCACTGGTCGCGGGCATCACGCAGTTGACCGACGATGGTCTGCAATTGCCAATGGCTGGAACGCTCGCTCACGATAGGACTCCTCACTCAGGCGGCCGGACTGTCTGGCCGCGTAAACGACGCCACTTTACGGTATGCGCCCCAGGCCAAATTAAGAACTAATTGTGCTGGCCTAATCACCTTTTGGCATAAGCGATTGACGGTTGCCCCGGCAAATATCGCTGCCTATAGTCCCTGACACCTCTGACAACCCGTGCGGCCTCATGATCAAACAACAGCTCGACCGTTTTAACCGTCTCGACCTGCTGGGCGGTGCTACCGCCCTGGAAAAACTCGAACGCCTGTCCACCTGGCTCGGCCGCGATGTCTACGTCAAGCGCGACGACACCACGCCGCTGGCCATGGGCGGCAACAAGCTGCGCAAACTCGAATACCTGGCCGCCGATGCCCTGGCCCAGGGCGCGGACACCCTGATTACCGCCGGCGCCATCCAGTCCAACCACGTGCGCCAGACCGCGGCCCTGGCTGCCAAGCTGGGCCTGGGTTGCGTCGCCCTGCTGGAAAACCCCATCGGCACCGACGACGGCAATTACCTGGGCAACGGCAACCGCCTGCTGCTCGACCTGTTCGACGCCAAGGTCGAGCTGGTGGACAACCTGGACAACGCCGACGAGCAGTTGCAGGCCCTGGCCGAGCGCCTGCGCAGCAGCGGCAAGCAGCCGTACCTGGTGCCGATTGGTGGCTCCAACGCCTTGGGCGCGCTGGGTTACGTGCGTGCCGGCCTGGAGCTGGCGGAGCAGATCAACAACACCGGGCTCGACTTCGCCGCCGTGGTCCTGGCCTCGGGCAGCGCCGGCACCCACAGCGGCCTGGCCCTGGCCTTGAGCGAAGTGCTGCCGCAGTTGCCGGTGATCGGCGTCACCGTGTCGCGCACCGACGAAGCACAGCGGCCGAAGGTCCAGGGCCTGGCCGAACGCACCGCCGAATTGCTCGGAGTGGCGCTGCCGGACAGTTTCAAGGTGGAGCTGTGGGACGAGTATTTCGCCCCGCGTTATGGCGAACCGAACGCCGGCACCCTGGCCGCGGTGAAGCTGCTGGCGAGCCAGGAAGGCCTGCTGCTGGACCCGGTCTACACCGGCAAGGCCATGGCCGGCCTGCTCGACGGCATCGGCCGCCAGCGCTTCGACAACGGCCCGATCATCTTCCTGCACACCGGCGGCGCACCGGCGCTGTTCGCTTATGCCGGATCGTTTGCCTGACAAATGCCTGTAGCCGCTGGCGCAGCCTGCGCTCGGCGGCGCAGTCGTCGTAAACCTGCATATGCGGCGTATCGGAAGAGACGCGTTCGCCGGATTTGCGCCTGCTACGCAGCCGATCGCAGCCTGCGGCAGCGGCTACAGGGACCGAGCACTTTATATTTACGAAAAGAATAACAATGTGAATTTATATTATTTTTACATCTATAAGCAGCCACTTATAGTCGCGCCGCAGGCGAATTTGCCGCGAGACGCATACGCTGCATTTAGTGCAGGATAAGGCGCTCGTTCCCGCTCACCGATTGACCTGCATTTCCCAACCGCATCTTCATAAGAAAACACAGGGGCTTGTCATGATTTTTTCCGCACTACGTCGAAATATCCTCGTTGGCTCGCTGGGTCTGGTACTGAGTGCCGGCTTGCTGGGGCAAGCGGTTGCCGGTGAGCAACTGCAAAAGATCAAGGACGCCGGCACCATCAACGTCGGCCTGGAAGGCACTTATCCACCGTTCAGCTACGTCGACGAAAGCGGCAAGCTGGCCGGCTTCGAAGTGGAGTTCTCCGAAGCCCTGGCGCAGAAGCTGGGCGTGAAGGTCAAACTGCAGCCGACCAAATGGGACGGTATCCTCGCCGCCCTGGAGTCCAAGCGCCTGGACGCGGTGATCAACCAGGTAACCATCTCGGATGAGCGCAAGAAGAAATACGACTTCTCCACCCCCTACACCGTTTCCGGCATCCAGGCCCTGACCCAGAAGAAGAACGAAGGCAAGTTCAAGACCGCCGCCGACCTGGCCGGGCACAAAGTCGGTGTCGGCCTGGGCACCAACTACGAACAATGGCTCAAGGACAACGTACCCAAAGCCATCATCAAGACCTACGACGATGATCCGACCAAGTACCAGGACCTGCGCGTAGGCCGTATCGATGCGATCCTGGTGGACCGCCTGGCCGCCTTCGAACTGATCAAGAAAACCAACGACACCCTGGCCGTTTCCGGCGAACCCTTCTCCCGCCAGGAAGCCGGCGTGGCCCTGCGCAAAGGCGAACCCGAACTGCTGGCCGCGGTGAACAAGGCAATCGAGGAACTGCGCGCCGACGGCACGCTGAAAAAGCTCTCGGAAAAATACTTCAACGCTGACGTCACTCAATAATGGAAGCAGGTTTTCAGTTCGAACTGTATTTCCCGCAGTTGAGCCAGCAAATCGCCGAAACCACCCAGCTGTTGCTGAACTCCGCGCCCTTCCTGCTCCAGGGCGCGTATTTCACGATCATCCTCAGCCTCGGCGGTATGTTCTTCGGATTGGCGCTGGGGTTCGCCCTGGCGCTGATGCGCCTGTCGCGCTTCAAGCTGCTGAGCTGGATCGCCCGCGTCTATGTGTCGTTCTTTCGCGGCACGCCGTTGCTGGTGCAACTGTTCGTGATCTATTACGGCTTGCCGCAGCTGGGTATCGAGCTTGACCCGCTGCCGGCGGCGCTGATCGGCTTCTCGTTGAACATGGCGGCCTATGCCTGCGAGATCCTGCGCGCGGCCATCGGCTCCATCGAGCGCGGGCAGTGGGAAGCGGCGGCCAGCATCGGCATGACCCGGGCCCAGACCCTGCGCCGGGCGATCCTGCCGCAAGCCATGCGCACGGCCCTGCCGCCCCTGGGCAACAGCTTTATCTCGCTGGTCAAGGACACCGCCCTGGCCGCCACCATCCAGGTCCCGGAACTGTTCCGCCAGGCGCAGCTGATCACCGCCCGGACCTTCGAAGTCTTCACCATGTATCTTGCCGCCGCGCTGATCTACTGGGTTCTGGCCAGCGTGCTGGCGCACCTGCAGAACCGACTGGAAGAGCGGGTCAATCGGCACGACCAGGAGTCCTGAACCCATGATTGTGGTTGAAAAACTGACGAAGCAGTTCAAGGGTCAGACCGTCCTCAATGGCATCGACCTGACGGTGGCGGAAGGCGAGGTGGTCGCCATCATCGGCCCCAGCGGCTCGGGCAAGACCACCTTTTTGCGCTGCCTGAATTTTCTCGAAGAACCTACCAGCGGCCGGATCAAGGTCGGCAACATCGAAATCGATGGCAGCCGGCCGTTGACCCAGCAGCAGGGCCTGGTGCGGCAACTGCGCCAGCAGGTGGGTTTCGTGTTCCAGAACTTCAACCTGTTCCCCCATCGCACCGCGCTGGAAAACGTCATCGAAGGGCCGCTGGTGGTGAAGAAGACGCCCCGCGAACAGGCGCTGGCCCTGGGTCGCGGGCTGCTGGCCAAGGTCGGCCTGGCGGGCAAGGAAGACGCCTACCCGCGGCGCCTCTCCGGTGGCCAGCAACAGCGCGTGGCGATTGCCCGGGCGCTGGCGATGGAGCCGGAAGTGATCCTGTTCGACGAACCGACCTCGGCCCTCGACCCGGAGCTGGTGGGCGAAGTGCTGGCGACCATCCGCGGCCTGGCCGAGGAGAAACGCACCATGGTCATCGTCACCCACGAAATGGGCTTCGCCCGCGACGTGGCCAACCGGGTGATCTTCTTCGACAAGGGCGTGATCGTCGAACAGGGCGAAGCCAAGGCGCTGTTCGCCAATCCCAAGGAAGAACGCACCCGGCAATTCCTCAGCAAGTTCCTCACCGCGGGCCATCCCCAGGCCTGACCTGTGCCTCGCTGCCGAGCCCGCCAAGGGCTGGGCAGCGGGCGCAACCCCATCACCGCGTTCCGCCCGACAAATCCCATGCCCCGGTTTTACGACGGCTGCGCCGCCGAGCGCAGGCTGCGCCAGCGGCTACAGAAACCGTGTTCCCCTGTAGCCGCTGCCGAGCAACGCGAGGCTGCGACAAGGCCCGCAGGGCCTTCCGACGGAACCACAAACTCCATCGTCTTCGAAGCCATTCGCAGTCTGCGCCAGTGGCTATAGAAGCCACGTTCCCCTGTAGCCGCTGTCGAGCAACGCGAGGCTGCGACAAGGCCCGCAGGGCCTTCCGACGGAACCACAAACTCCATCGTCTTCGAAGCCATTCGCAGTCTGCGCCAGTGGCTATAGAAGCCACGTTCCCCTGTAGCCGCTGCCGAGCAACGCGAGGCTGCGAACGGTCTGGGCGGCATTCCGACGCAGCGGCCGCCAGGCCCACCACTGCATTCCGCCCGGAAAACCGTATGCCCCGGTTTACGACGGCTGCGCCGCCGATCGCAGGCTACGCCAGCGGCTACAGGAGCCCTGGATCCATCCCCCGTTACTCCTCGCAGCCCTTGCCTGCCGTATACGTAAACCCCTTCTATACATATTCCTAAAAGTTAGTTTATTTAATTTTTATACGCGCATAGGGTATATGCACCGGACCACCGGACATTCTTGAACCCGATTTCGCCGCCACGGCGCGGCACTTCCAAAGATGTGAGGTAGGTATGGTCCGGAACACAATCACCCCAGTGCAGATCGCCAGGGCATTGCGTGCAGCCAAGGAGTGGCACTGATGTCCAATCTGGCCGATGCAAATGTCCAGAGCGATCTGGATGTCGCCCCCCTGTTGTTGCCCGCACGGGTTCTGCTGAACGACGCAGAAGCCCTTCAAGCCGCCCATGAACTGGCCACCGTCGCCCGCCAGCAGGCGGCCCGACGCGACCAGCAGCGCAAGCTGCCATGGGCGGAAATCGAACACTTCACCCGCAGTGGCCTGGGCAGTATTGCCATCCCCCGTGAATACGGCGGCCCGCAGGTTTCCTTCGTCACCCTGGCGGAAGTCTTCGCGATCATTTCCGCGGCCGACCCGGCCCTGGGACAGATCCCGCAGAACCAGTTCGGCATTCTCAACCTGATCCTCGGCAGCGCCACCGAACGGCAGAAAAAGCAGCTGTTCCAGAGCGTGCTGGAAGGCTGGCGCATCGGTAACGCCGGCCCGGAACGCGGGACCAAAAACACCCTGGAACTCAAGGCGCGGATCACCGCCGACGGCGACGGTTATCTGCTCAATGGCCAGAAGTTCTATTCCACCGGCGCCCTGTTCGCCCACTGGGTGGCGGTCAAGGCGCTGAACGACGACGGCAAGCAGGTGTTGGCCTTCGTCCGGCGCGGCACGCCGGGGCTGCGCATCGTCGACGACTGGTCGGGCTTCGGCCAGCGCACCACCGCCAGCGGCACCATTTTGCTCAACAACGTGCGGGTCGATGCCGACCTGGTGGTGGACAACTGGCGGATCAACGAATCGCCGAACATCCAGGGCGCAGTCTCGCAGCTGATCCAGGCAGCGATCGACGCCGGCATCGCCCGCGCGGCCATCGACGACGCCATCAGCTTCGTGCGGGAACGCTCGCGGCCGTGGGTCGACGCCAACGTCGAACGGGCCAGCGACGACCTCTATGTAATCGCCGACATCGGCAAGCTGAAAATCGAACTGCACGCCGCCGAGGCCCTGCTGCGCAAGGCCGGCCAGGTGCTGGACCAGGTCAATGCCGCGCCGATCAGCGCCGAGTCCGCCGCCCGCGCCTCGATCGCCGTGGCCGAAGCCAAGGTGCTGACCACCGAGATCTCGCTGCTGGCCAGCGAAAAGCTCTTCGAGCTGGCCGGCAGCCGCGCCACCCTCGCCGAATTCAACCTCGACCGGCACTGGCGCAACGCCCGGGTCCACACCCTGCACGATCCGGTGCGCTGGAAATACCACGCCGTCGGCACCTACCACCTGAACGGCACGTTGCCGGCTCGCCATTCCTGGATTTAACGACCAGACCTCTGGAGAAACACATGACTCTTTCTCAACACGTCGCGGTCATAACCAGCGATGAGCAAGCCCTGATCGTCGCCAGCGACCTGGCCGAAGATTTCAAGCGCGACAGCGCCCTGCGCGACCGCGAACGCCGCCTGCCCCACCCCGAACTCGAAGCCTTTTCCCGCTCCGGCCTGTGGGGCATCAGCGTGCCCAGGGAATACGGCGGCGCCGGCGTGTCCAACGTCACCCTGGCCAAGGTCATCGCGCTGATCGCCCAGGCTGACGGTTCCCTGGGGCAGATCCCGCAGAACCATTTCTACGCCCTCGAAGTGCTGCGGGTGAACGGCAGCGCGGCGCAGAAAAAACGCCTGTACGCCGAGGTCCTGGCCGGCCAGCGCTTCGGTAATGCCCTGGCCGAGCTGGGCACCAAGACCGCCCACGACCGCACCACTCGCCTGACCCGTGACGTGCAGCAAGGACGCGACGGCTATCGCATCAACGGTCGCAAGTTCTACTCCACCGGCGCCATCTACGCCCAGCGCATCCCCACTTCGGTGGTGGATGAAAATGGTGTGCAGCAATTGGCCTTCGTCCCGGCGGACAGCCAGGGCCTGAACGTGATCGACGACTGGAGCGGCTTCGGCCAGCGCACCACCGGCAGCGGCTCGGTGGTGTTCGAGGAGGTGTTCGTCGCCGCCGAGGACGTGATTCCCTTTCAAAGCGCCTTCGAACGCCCGACCACCGTCGGCCCGCTGGCGCAGATTCTCCATGCCGCCATCGACACCGGTATCGCCCGCGCCGCCTATGAAGACGCCCTGCATTTCGTGCGCACCAAGACCCGGCCGTGGATCGATTCCGGCAACGACAAGGCCACCGAAGACCCGCTGACGATCAAGAGCTTCGGCCACCTGAGCATTCGCCTGCATGCCACCGAGGCGCTGCTGGAGCGCTCCGGGGAGTTCCTCGACGCCGCCCAGGCCGAGCCCAACGCCGAGACCGTGGCTGCCGCCTCCATAGCGGTCGCCGAGGCTCGCGCCATCAGCACCGAAATCTCCCTGGCCGCCGGCAGCACCCTGTTCGAACTGGCCGGCAGCCAGGCGACCCTGGCCGAACATGGCCTGGACCGTCACTGGCGCAACGCCCGGGTGCACACCCTGCACGACCCGGTGCGCTGGAAATACCACGCGGTGGGCAACTACTACCTCAACCAGACGAACCCGCCACTGCGGGGGACCATCTGATGGGCGCGAAGAAAAAGATCCTGCTCAATGCCTTCAACATGAACTGCATCGGGCACATCAACCACGGTCTGTGGACCCACCCGCGGGACACCTCGACCCAATACAAAACCCTCGAATACTGGACCGAACTGGCGCAACTGCTGGAGCGCGGGCTGTTCGACGGGCTGTTCATCGCCGACATCGTCGGGGTCTACGACGTCTACCAGAACTCGGTGGACGTGACGCTCAAGGAGTCGATCCAGCTGCCTGTCAACGACCCGCTGCTGCTGGTCTCGGCCATGGCCGCGGTGACCCGCAACCTCGGTTTCGGCCTCACCGCCAACCTCACCTACGAGCCGCCGTATCTGTTCGCCCGGCGCATGTCCACGCTGGACCACCTGAGCCGTGGCCGGGTCGGCTGGAACATCGTCACCGGCTACCTCGACAGCGCCGCCAAGGCCATGGGCCTGAGCGAACAGGCCGAGCATGACCGACGCTACGACCAGGCCGACGAGTACCTGCAAGTGCTCTACAAGCTCTGGGAAGGCAGCTGGGAAAACGACGCGGTGATCAACGACCGCGAACAGCGGATCTACGCCCGGCCGGAGAAGGTGCACAAGGTCGAGCACAAGGGCGAGTTCTATCAGGTCGAGGGCTATCACCTGTGCGAGCCCTCGCCACAACGCACGCCGGTGCTGTTCCAGGCCGGCAGCTCGGATCGCGGCCTGCTGTTCGCCGGGCGCCACGCCGAGTGCGTGTTCATCAGCGGGCAGAACAAGCCCTCGACCAAGGCCCAGGTGGACAAGGTCCGCGCCAGCGCCGTGGCGGCCGGGCGCAACCCCGAGGACATCAAGGTGTTCATGGGGCTCAACGTGATAGTCGCCGAGACCGAGGAACTGGCCTGGAAGAAGCACGCCGAGTACCGCAGCCATGCCAGCGCGGAGGCCGGGGTGGCGCACTTCTCGGCATCCACCGCCATCGACTTTTCCCAGTACGAGATCGACGAACCTATCCAGTACGTGAAGAGCAACGCCATCCAGTCGGCCACCCGGAACCTGCAGAACAACGACTGGACCCGGCGCAAGCTGCTCGACCAGCACGCCCTGGGCGGGCGCTACATCACGGTGGTCGGCTCGCCGCAGCAGGTGGCCGACGACCTCGAATCCTGGATCGCCGAAACCGGCCTCGACGGCTTCAACCTGACCCGCATCGTCACCCCGGAAAGTTATGTCGACTTCATCGACCTGGTGATCCCCGAGCTGCAACGCCGCGGCTCGTACAAGACCGCCTACGACAACGGCACCCTGCGCGAAAAGCTGTTCCAGCGCGAGGCGCAATTGCCGGAGCAACACACTGGCGCGGACTACCGCCGCTAAAGCATCGCGGGCAAGCCTCGCTCCTACAGAGGCATACGCATTCCTCTTCTGTAGGAGCGAGGCTTGCCCGCGATGAGGCCGGCCCAAACACCCCCAAACTTCAATGCACTGACTGGAACCAAGACCATGAAAACCAAGCTCCTCAGCCACCCAGTCAAAGCACTGGCCCTCGCCCTCGGACTGCTCAGCAGCGCGGTATTCGCCGCCGACGCGCCGCTGAAAGTCGGCACCACCGCCGCCTTCGCCATTCCCCTGGAAGCCGCCGTCGAAGAGGCCGGCAAACAGGGCCTGAAAGTCGAATTGGTGGAGTTCAGCGACTGGATCGCGCCGAACGTCAGCCTGGCCGCCGGCGATATCGACGTGAACTACTTCCAGCACATCCCGTTCCTGGAAAACGCCAAGGCCGCCGCCGGTTTCGACCTGGTGCCGTTCGCCCCGGGGATCATCAACAACGTCGGCCTGTACTCGAAGAAATACAAAAGCTTCGACGAGCTGCCCGAAGGCGCCACGGTGGCCATCGCCAACGACCCGATCAACAGCGGTCGCGGCTTGCAGTTGCTGGCCAAGGCCAACCTGATCAGCCTCAAGCCGGGCGTCGGCTACAAGGCCACCGAGGACGACATAGTCGCCAACCCGAAGAAGCTGAAGATCCTCCAGGTCGAGGCCGTGCAACTGGTACGCGCCTATGACGACGCCGACCTGGTGCAGGGCTACCCGGCCTATATCCGCCTGGCCAAGACCTTCGACGCCGGTTCGGCGCTGCTGTTCGACGGCCTCGACCACAAGGAATACGTGATCCAGTTCGTGATCCAGCCCAAGAGCAAGACCGACCCGCGGCTGATCAAGTTCGTTGACATCTACCAGCATTCGCCGGCTGTGCGCGCCGCCCTGGATAAAGCCCATGGCAAGCTCTACCAAGCCGGCTGGGAAGGTTGAGATGAGCGTCGCCTATCTCCCGCACAAGGCCTCCAGGCAGCCGCCCGAACAGCCGCAAAACGCGCAGCAGACCGAACTGCATCCAGATCTGAATCACGCCCATGTGCGCTTCATCGGCCTGACCAAGACCTACCAGGGCCAGCAAGGCCCGGTGCAGGCCCTGCACGGTATCGACCTGGCGATCCAGCGCGGCGAAGTGTTCGGCATCATCGGCCGCAGCGGCGCCGGCAAGTCGTCGCTGATCCGCACCATCAATCGCCTGGAACAGCCGTCGGGCGGCCGGGTGCTGATCGATCAGGTGGACATCGGCGACTTCGACGAGGACCGCCTGGTGGAGCTGCGCCGGCGCATCGGCATGATCTTCCAGCACTTCAACCTGATGTCGGCCAAGACCGTATGGCAGAACGTCGAGCTGCCGCTGAAGGTGGCCGGCGTGCCCAAGGAACAGCGCGAGCGCAAGGTCCGCGAACTGCTGGAACTGGTGGGCCTGAAGGACAAGCACAAGGCCTACCCGGCGCAACTCTCGGGCGGGCAGAAACAGCGGGTGGGCATCGCCCGGGCGCTGGTCCACGACCCGGCGATCCTGCTGTGCGACGAGGCCACCTCGGCGCTGGACCCGGAGACCACCCAGTCGATCCTCGGCCTGCTCAAACAGATCAACCAGCGCCTGGGCCTGACCATCATCCTGATCACCCACGAGATGGCGGTGATCCGCGATATCTGCGACCGCGTGGTGGTGCTCGAGCACGGGCATATCGTCGAGCAGGGGCCGGTCTGGGAAGTGTTCGGCAACCCGCAGCACGAGGTCAGCAAAACCCTGCTGGCGCCCTTGCAGCACGGCTTGCCGGAAGAGCTGCAAAACCGCCTGCAAGCCCAGCCGAAGTCTTCGGACGCGGCGGTGGTATTGCGCGTGCAGTTCACCGGCAGGACCAGCGACGAGCCGGACCTGGCCGCGCTGTTCAGCACCCTGGGCGGCCGCGTGCGCCTGCTGCACGGCGGCGTGGAACGGATCCAGGGGCATGCCCTGGGGCAATTGCTGCTGGCGGTCAGCGGCTCGTCCCTGGGCGCCGAGGAACAACGCCTGCGCGCGCAGCACTTTTTGCACAAGCAATGGACACAACAGGTAGAGGTGCTGGGTTATGTGGTTTGATCGCTTGCTCCAGGGTGTTATCGATACCTTCCTGATGGTCGGCGTGTCGTCGCTGATCGCCTTGCTGGCGGGGATTCCGCTGGCGGTGATCCTGGTCACCAGCGGCAAGGGCGGGATCTACGAAGCGCCCAGGCTGAACAGCGTGCTGGGGGCCTTCGTCAACCTGTTCCGCTCGATCCCGTTCCTGATCCTGATGGTGGCGCTGATCCCCTTCACCCGGCTGATCGTCGGCACCACCTACGGTGTCTGGGCAGCGGTGGTGCCACTGACCATTGCCGCCACGCCGTTCTTCGCGCGAATCGCCGAGGTCAGCCTGCGCGAGGTCGACCACGGTCTGATCGAAGCCGCCCAGGCCATGGGCTGCCGGCGCTGGCATATCGTCTGGCATGTGCTGTTGCCGGAGGCGCTGCCAGGGATAGTCGGCGGCTTCACCATCACCCTGGTGACCATGATCAACTCCTCGGCCATGGCCGGGGCCATCGGCGCCGGCGGCCTGGGGGACATTGCCTATCGCTATGGCTACCAGCGTTTCGACAGCCAGATCATGCTCACGGTGATCGTGCTGCTGGTGATCCTCGTCGCGGCGATCCAGCTCGGCGGCGACCGCCTGGCACGGGTGCTCAACAAGCGTTGAGGACGCCACCTTCGTTGTGACGAATAACCTGTAGCCGCTGCCGCAGGCTGCGATAAGGTCCGCAGGACCTTCGGCGCTCTCAAGAGCACGGCCGCTTCGCAGCCGATCGCAGCCTTCGGCAGCGGCTACAGGACGGTTTCGGCCGTGGGCATGGGGTATATTCAGCCTCATATCCCCAGCCAACGAATCCCGCCATGAAACTCGCCCCCACCGACCTCGACCAGATCACCTCCACCACCCTGGGTCACTACAACCAGGTGGCCGAAGACTTCCGCGAAGGCACCCGCGACCACGATGTCAGCCAGAACATCGACGCCCTGCTGCGGCATATCCAGGGCACGGCGCCCTTCACCCTGCTGGACTTCGGCTGCGGCCCCGGGCGCGACCTGCGGACCTTCACCCGCCTCGGTCATATCGCCATCGGCCTCGACGGCTCCGAGCGCTTTGCCCAGATGGCCCGCGACGACAGCGGCTGCGAGGTCTGGCAGCAGGACTTCCTCAAGCTCGACCTGCCCGCCGAACGCTTCGACGGCATCTTCGCCAACGCCGTGCTGTTCCACATTCCCTCGCAGGAACTGCCACGGGTGCTGCGCCAGCTGCACGCCACGCTGAAACCCGGCGGCGTGCTGTTCAGCTCCAACCCGCGCGGCGACAACCAGGAAGGCTGGAACGGCGCGCGTTATGGCGCCTACCACGACCTGGCGGCGTGGCAGCACTTGCTGACGGCGGCGGGGTTTGTCGAGCTGGAGCATTACTACCGGCCCGCCGGGCTGCCGCGCGAGCAGCAGCCGTGGCTGGCGAGTGTTTGGCGCAAGGTTTGAGCTTGCGTCGTTGATCGGCCTTTTTCGCGAGCAAGCTCGCTCCTACAGTTTTTTATGATCGGCGTTGCGCCGCCTCTTGTAGGAGCGAGCTTGCTCGCGATGGCGTTCTGTCGGACGGAGCACGATCTCAGGCCGTGGTGTTCTTCGGCTCCTTGATCTTGTACCAGGCCACATACAGCGCCGGCAGGAACAGCAGCGTCAGCAGGGTGGCGACGATGATGCCGCCGATCATGGCGTAGGCCATCGGCCCCCAGAACACTTCCCGGGCGATGGGAATCATGCCCAGGCTGGCCGCCGCGGCGGTCAGCAGGATCGGTCGGCGACGGTGCTCGGTGGCCTGCACCACCGCATCCCAGGATGAATGACCGGCGCGCTCGAACTCGTCGATCTGGGTCACCAGGATCACCGAGTTGCGGATGATGATGCCGATCAGCGCGAGAATCCCGAGGATCGCCACAAAGCCCATGGGCGTGCCCGTCGGCACCAGCGCCAGGACCACGCCGATCAGCCCCAGGGGCGCGACGCTGGCCACCAGGAACAGCTTCTGCACGCTGTGCAGCTGGATCATCAGGAAGGTCGCCATGAGGAACAGCATCAACGGCACCACCTTGGCGATCGGCCCCTGGGCCTTGCCGCTCTCCTCCACCGTACCGCCGGTGGCCACCGAGTAACCGGCCGGCAGGCTGGCGGCGAACTTGTCGATATCCGGCTTGAGCAGCCTGACCAGGTCGGTCGGCTGGATTTCGTCACGCACCGAGGCCTTGATGGTGATGGTCGGCTTGCGGTCGCGCCGCCAGACCAGCGGCTGCTCCAGTTCGTAACGCACGGTGGCGAAGGCCAGCAGCGGAATCGAGGTGCCGTTGGGGTTGACGATCTGCAGGTTCTGCAGGGTTTCCGGGGAGCCGCGCTCGCTGTCGTCGGCCCGGCCGACCACGTTGATCAGGTAGATGTCGTCATGCACCTGGGTCACGGTGGAGCCGCTGACGATGCTGTTCATCAGCTGCGCCACGTCCTCCGAAGACAACCCCAGCTGGCGGGCCTTGTCCTGGGCGATGTCGATGCGCAGCACTTTGCCCGGCTCGTTCCAGTCGTAGATGATCTCGCCGATGTGCGAGTTCTTGTCCAGTTCGGTGGCCAGCTCGATGGCGTGCTTGCGCACCTGGTCGATGTCCTTGCCGCTGACCCGGTACTGGATCGGTCGCCCCACCGGCGGGCCCATTTCCAGGGCCTGGACGTAGCTGCCGATGCCGACGAAGTCGTCGCGCAGGCGTTTTTTCAGGCGTTCGGTCAACGCCGTGCGCGACTCCAGGCCCTTGCTGACAATCACCAACTGCGCGTAGTAGGGGTTCTGCAGTTGCTGGTCCAGCGGCAGGTAGAAACGGATCGCACCTTCGCCGATATAGGTGCTCCAGCGCAGGATGTCCGGGTCGTCCTTGAGGGTCGCCTCCAGGCGATCCACCGCCATGCGGGTCTCGGCGATCGAGGCGTTCTGCGGCAGGTTGAGGTCGACGAGAATCTCCGGCCGGTCCGAGGACGGGAAGAACTGGTTCTGCACGAAGCGCATGCCGACCACCGACAGCACGAACACCAGGACGGTGATGCCGATGGCCCACCAGCGGTTGCGCATGGCCCACAGCAGGCCGCCGTTGAAGGCGCGGCCGATGCGCCCCGGCTCTTCGGAGTGGGGTTTGACGTTGGTGCTGAGGATATGCACGCCGATCACCGGGGCGAACAGCACGGCGACTATCCACGACACCAGCATGGCCACGGCGATCACCGCGAACAGGGTGAAGGTGTACTCGCCGGCGGAGCTGGCGTTGAGGCCGATGGGCACGAAGCCGGCAACCGTCACCAGGGTCCCGGTGAGCATCGGGAAGGCCGTGGAGGTGTAGGCGAAGGTCGCCGCCTGCTCCTTGGTCTCGCCCATCTCCAGGCGCGTGACCATCATCTCCACGGTGATCATCGCGTCGTCCACCAACAGGCCCAGGGCGATGATCAATGCACCGAGGGAAATCCGCTGCATGGTGATGCCGCTGTATTCCATGAAGACGAAGACCATCGCCAGCACCAGCGGAATCGAGCACGCCACCACCAGCCCGGCGCGCACGCCCAGGCTGACGAAACTCACCACCAGCACGATCACCACCGCCTCGAACAACGCGCTGGTAAAGCCGCCGACGGCTTTTTCCACCACCTCGGCCTGGTCCGACACCGTGTGTACGCCTACGCCCACTGGCAGCTCGGCGGTGAGCTGGTTCATCTTGGCGTGCAGGGCCTTGCCGAAGTCCTGGATGTTGCCGCCCTTCTTCATGGCGATCGCCAGGCCGATGGCCGGCTGGCCGTTGTAGCGAAACTGCGGCGTCGAAGGGTCGACGTAGCCGCGGCTGATCTCGGCGATATCCGCCAGGCGATAGAAGCGCTCGTTGAGCCGCAGGTTGACCGTGGCCAGGTCTTTCTCCGAAGCGAACTGCCCCGAGGTGCGCACGGAAATCCGCTCCGGCCCGGCTTCGATCACCCCGGCTGGAGTCACCGCATTCTGCGCTTGCAGGCTCTGCAGGACCTGGCGCTGGTCGATGCCCAGCGCCGCCAGCTTGCGCGTGGAGAAGTTCAGGTAGATGACTTCGTCCTGCTCGCCGACCATTTCCACTTTGCCCAGGTTCGGCACTTCACGGATCTCGGCGCGCACCTGCTCCACGTAGTCGCGCAGCTGGCGCATGCTCAGGCCGTCGGCGGTAAAGGCGTAGACCGAACCAAACACATCGCCGAACTCGTCGTTGAACCCCGGCCCTTGCAGGCCCTGGGGGAAGTCGCCGCGAATGTCGTTGATCTTCTTGCGCACCTGGTACCAGATCTCGGGAATGTCCTTGCCGCTGGTGGTGTCGCGCAGGTTGACGAAAACCGTCGACTCGCCGGGGCGGGTGTAGCTTTTCACGTAGTCGAGGGAGTCCAGTTCTTCGAGTTTTTTCTCGATGCGGTCGGTGACCTGCTTGAGGGTTTCCTCCTGGGTCGCGCCCGGCCAGCGGGTCTGGATGACCATGGTCTTGATGGTGAAGGACGGGTCCTCCTCGCGCCCCAGGTTCATGTAGGAGAACACGCCCATCAGCAGCGCGACGAACATCAGGTACCAGACGAACGACTGATGCTTGATGGCCCACTCGGATAAATTGAAGCTCCCTTTGGTGGCCGGCGTCATCGTGGGCTGTCCTCGTCGATTTTGACTTTCTGCCCCGGTTTGAGGCTGTTCACACCGGCGCTCACCACCCGCTCGCCGATCTTGATCCCGCTGCCGATCAACGCCGAATCATGGTCGCGGCTGAGCACCGTGACCTCTCGCGGCGCCACGGTGCGTGCCTGCGGGTCGACGATCCAGACCCGGGTCTGGCCGTCCACCTCCTGCAAGGCCGACAACGGCACCTCGGTGCGCGGAACGATGGCGGAGCTGAGGGTCACGCTGATGGCCGTGCCGAGGCGGAAGGTGGGCGGGGTTTGCGCCAGGGTCAGGCGCGAACGCCGGGTCCGGGTGGCGCTCTGCGCCTGGGGCTCGATCTCGCGCACCACAGCGGTGGTGTTGACGCTCGGGTCCAGCTGCAAGGCGACCTTGAACACCACGTCGGCCGGCAACTGGTCCACCAGGCTCGCCGGCAGGTCGATCACCGCCTCCTTGATATCCGGGCGAGCCAGGGTCACCACCTGCTGGCCGGCGCTGACCACCTGGCCGGCCTCGGCCATCCAGGCGGTGACCACGCCGCCGTGATCGGTGCGCAGCTCGCTGTAGGCGAGCTGGTCGCGGGCCTGGCTGACCGCGGCCCTGGCCTGATCCAGGGAGGCGCGGGTGGTCTTCAGGTCGGTCTGGGCGATATCCAGCTGCGCCTGGGCGCCGACGCCGCGGTCGAACAATTGCTGCTGGCGCCGGGCGTTGGCCTGGGCATTGATCCATTGCGCCTCGACCCGGGCCAGGTCGCCCTGGGCGGAACGCAACTGGTTCTGCTGATCGGTGGGGTCGAGGGTGGCGAGCAAGGCGCCCTTGCCCACCTCGGCACCGACATCGACGTTGCGATTGGCGATGCGCCCCGGCACCCGGAAGCCGAGGTTGGTTTCATAGCGGGCCTGGATGCTGCCGGCGAACCGCCCGAGGCTTTCCTCGGACTCGGCGCGCACCTCGAACGACAGCACCGGGCGCACCGGCTCGGGCGCCGGTTCTTCCTTGGAACAGGCGCCCAGCACCAGGCCGGCGCACAACAGCAGGGACAGGCGCTTCATGGCTGGGCTCCTTGGGCACCGGTCTCGGGAACGATCTCGACGAGCATCCCCGGGTGCAACAACTGGCCACCGGCGATCACCACTTTTTCGCCGCCCTCGAGGCCGTCGCTGATGATCACCTTGCCGGTCTGGTAGCGCCCCACCGTGACGGTGTGCAGGGTGGTCTTGCCGTCCTCGCCCACCAGCCACACGGCCGGTTCGTTGAGGTTCTTGGTCAGCGCCGCCCAGGGCAGCTCGACACTGGCCTTGCCGGGCACATGGGCACTGGCGCCGACCACCGAGCCCAGGTCCATGCCCGCCGGCAAGCCGTCGAGGGCCACCTTGACCTGCACCGTGCCGCTTTGCGCCGACACCACCGGGGTGACTTCCCGCACCCTGCCAGTGGTCTTGATATTCGGGTTGTCCAGCAGGCTGACGTTGATCACGCCATCCTCTGGCGGGGCCACCAGCAACGCCTCGTAGACGTTGAACACGGCGTCGCGCTCGCCGTCGCGGGCCAGGCTGTAAATCGGCACCGTGGCCTGCACCACCTGGCCGACCTCGGCCTGGCGCGCGGTGATCACCCCCGGCGCGTCGGCGATCAGCGCGGTATAGCTCAGTTGCTCACGGGCGTTGGCCAACTGCGCCTGGGCCGCGCTCAGGGCGCTCTGGCTGCTGCGCAGCGCCGCCTGGGCGGCATCGTATTCGCTCTGGCTGGTGTAGCCCTTGGGCAGGAGCTTCTGCTGGCGGACGAAGGCCGCGCTGGTCTGCTTGACCCGCGCCTGCTCGGCGAACACCGAGGCGGCGGCGGAATCGACATTGGTCTGCAGGTCTTTCGGGTCGAGCCGGGCCAGTACCTGTTTGGCCGTGACCCGGTCGCCGACATCCACCAGGCGCTGGATGATCTTGCCGCCGACGCGGAACGACAACTCGGTCTGCACCCGCGCCTGCACATCGCCGGTCAGGGTCACTTGCGCGGCGAAATCACGGGTCTGCACCTGCTGCACGCGCACCCGCGGCCGCTCCTTTTCGGTCGGTTTCTCCGCACCACAACCGCTCAGTAGTGCCGCCAGCGTCAAACCCACTATCCACTTCGATTCGAGACCAGCCATGCAGGCTCCTTCACGCGATGCAATCGTACAGGTGACGATACGACTGTGAGCTTAGAACAGGGTTCAACCGCTGCACGCGGGCTGCGGAACAAATGCGTAATGTCTGATCGGCTGAACAACGAGGGCGTCGGGACGCGCGGATTTTCAGGTTCTGCGAACCTGATCGCGAGCAAGCTCGCTCCTACAAGGGCGGTCAGCAGGGGCGATGGCCAGGGGGAAAATCAGGCACACTGCGTCTTCATGCACAAGGAGCCCCGGGATGCTCAAGACCCTGGCAGTGGCCAATTACCGCTCGATCAACAAACTGGTGATTCCGCTGGAGCGGCTGAACCTGATCACCGGTCCCAACGGCAGCGGCAAGTCCAACCTGTACAAGGCCCTGCGCCTGCTGGCGGAAACCGCCCAGGGCGGGGTGGTCAATGCGCTGGCCAGCGAAGGCGGCCTGGAGTCGACTTTCTGGGCCGGGCCGGAACAGATCAGCCGGCGCATGAGCCGTGGCGAGGTGGCGATCCAGGGCGGACCACGGAAAACCGTCAAGCGCTTGCAGCTGGGCTTTACCGGTGAGGATTTCGGTTACTCGATCGGCCTGGGGCTGCCGGACTCGAGCGGCCATTTCATGCTGCCCGGGCACAGCACGCCGATTCCGTCGCGCTTCACCCTCGACCCGCGGATCAAGCGCGAGAGCATCTGGAGCGGGCCGGTGTATCGCCCGGCCAGCGTGCTGGTGGATCGCCAGGGGCCGATGGTGCGGGCCCGCCAGGGGCGGCAGTGGGAAGTGCTGGCGCAGCACACCTCCAGCGGCGACAGCCTGTTCGACCAGGTCGGCAACCTGCGTTCGTCGCCCGAGGTCCTGCATCTGCGCGAACAGATTCGTGGCTGGCGTTTCTACGATCACTTTCGCACCGACAGCCAGGCCCCCGCGCGCCGGCCGCAGCTGGGCACCCGCACGCCAGTGCTGCACCACGACGGCCGTGACCTGGCGGCGGCGTTGCAGACCATCATCGAGGTCGGCGATCAGCAGGCGCTGCACGAGACCATCAGCGATGCCTTTCCCGGGTCGCGGCTGGAGATCGATGCGGTGCCGGGCGGGCTGTTCGGCGTGCAGTTTCATCAGGACGGTTTGCTGCGGCCGCTGTCGGCGGCGGAGCTGTCGGACGGTACCCTGCGTTACCTGCTGCTGGTCGCCGCCCTGCTGACGCCACGGCCACCGACGCTGATGGTGCTCAACGAACCGGAAACCAGCCTGCACCCGGACCTGCTGCCGGCCTTGGCGCGCCTGATCATCCGGGCTTCGCAGCAGTGCCAGGTGTGGGTGGTGTCCCATGCCAGCCGGCTGATCGCGGCGTTGCAGCAGGACCCGCAATGCAACGCCATCGTGCTGGAGAAGAATTTCGGCCAGACCGAAATCGTCGGCCAGGGCATGCTCGATGAACCGGCGTGGTATTGGCCGGATTGAGCGGCCTCAAAAGCATCGCGGGCAAGCCTCGCTCCTACAGAAGAAGATTGCACATGCTTCTGTAGGAGCGGAGCTTGCCCGCGATGGCGTACTTAAGAACACCTCGATCGTTCAGACCGAATCACCCCTGCCACTTGCCCCCTTCGACAATCACGCTTTCCGGCTGGGTGTCGTCGCTCAGTTCCTTGCGCACGTACTGGTCGTAGAGCTTGAGCAGGTACTTGTCCTCGCCCAGCTTGGCCAGCTCGGCGTTGACCCAGTCACGCAACTCGATATTGCCCTTCTTCACCGCCGGCGCGATTGGTGCCTGTTCCCCCAGGGTCTGCGGCAGTACGCGGTAGCCCGGGTTCTGCTTGGACCAGCTGAACAGGATCAGGTTGTCCTGGGCATAGGCATCGCCGCGGCCGTTGGCCAGGGCTTGCAGGGACTCGGAGTTCTTCTCGAACTTCAGCAGCTTCCAGTCCGGGTGGTTCTTGGTCAGCCAGATATCGGCGGTGGTGCCGGTGGTGACGATGGTGGTGCGGCTCGCCAGGTCATCCAGGTTCTTCACTTCGCTGCCGTTAGGCACCAGGGCCTGCACCGCGACCTTGAGGTTGGGGTTGGTGAACTCCACCGCTTCCTTGCGCTCCGGGGTGACGGTCATGTTGGCCAGGATCAGGTCGACCTTGTCGCTCTGCAGGAACGGAATGCGACTGGCCGGCTCCACCGCGACGAATTCCACCTTGTTCTCGTCGCCCAGCAGGTCCTTGGCGAATTGCCGGCCGATATCGGTATCGAAGCCCACGTAACGGCCGGTCTCATCGACGAAACCGAACGGCGGCTTGTCGGTGAACACGCCGACGATCAGCTTGTCGCGGGCCTTGATCTTGTCCAGGTAACCGGTCGCCGGGGCAGCGCTGGCGCTGGCTGCAGGCTTGGGCGCCTCGGTGGTTTTATCGCAGCCGGCCAGCAGCGCGAGGCCGAACAGCGGGAGTAGCAGTAGCGAAGACTTGGCAGTTTTCATAAGAGCTCCAGTTCCTTTGTAGGTGCTTTTTTTGGCAATGCTTCAACGAAGGAGAATTTCTCCAGGAACTGCTGCGCTCGTGCGGTCCGCGGGTTCGTAAAGAAGGTCTCGGGAGGGTGCTGTTCGAGGATGCGCCCGGCATCCATGAACACGATGCGGTCGGCCACCGCGCGGGCGAAGGCCATTTCGTGGGTGACGATCAGCAGGGTCATGCCGTCCCGGGCCAGGCCCTGGATCACTTGCAGCACTTCCTTGACCATCTCCGGGTCCAGCGCCGCGGTGACCTCGTCGAACAGCATCACCTGCGGGTTCATGCACAACGAACGGACGATGGCGATGCGTTGCTGCTGGCCGCCGGAGAGCTGGCGCGGAAAGGCATCGCGCTTGTCCAGAAGGCCCACCCGTTCCAGCAGCGCCTCGGCCTGGGCGCGGGCTTCGCGACGGTCGCGCTTCTGCACCTTGAGCGGGCCGAGCAGGATGTTGTCGAGCACGCTCATGTGCGGGAACAGGTGGTAACTCTGGAACACCATGCCGATGTCCTGGCGCACCTGGCGCCAGTCGGTGGCCTTGTCCAGCAGCTCGCGGCCGGCGAATCTCAGGTGGCCGCCGTGGGCTTTTTCCAGGCCGTTGAGGCAGCGCAGCAAGGTGGACTTGCCGCAGCCGCTGGGGCCGAGAATCACCACCACTTCGCCCTGGGCGACCTTGAGGTCGATGTCCTTGAGCACCTGCTGCTCGCCGAAAAACTTGTTGAAACCCTGGAACTCGATCAGTGCGCTCATGCTTGCGTCCAGCGCCGCTCCAGCACGCGCGAGGCGGCCGACAGCGGGTAGCAGATAAAGAAGAAAAACAGGAACAGGGCGCCGTAGATCAGCACCGACTCGTAGGTGCGCTCGATGATCTGCTGGCCGACCTTGATCACGTCCACCACGCCGATCAGCACCGCCAGCGAGCTGGTCTTGATGATCCGCGTATAGACGTTGATGGTCGGCGGCGTCATGCGTTTCAGCGCCTGGGGCAGCAGCACGTAGCCGTACAGTTGCGGGTCGGACAGGCCGATCGACAGCCCCGCCTCGCGCTGGCCACGGGGCAGCGAATGCAGGGCGCCACGCACCACCTCGCCGACTTCGCTGGCGCCCCACAGCGACAGCACCAGCACCGCGCAGGTGAAGCTGGGGATGCTGATGCCGAAGAAGATCGGGAAACCGAAAAACAGCAGGTACAACCAGACCAGCACCGGGATTGCCCGGAACAACTCCAGGTAGAGGCGCAGCACGGCGTTCAACCATTTGTGGTCGAGGGTCCGCAGCACGCCGTAGAGCACGCCACCAACGGTGCTGAAGGCGATGCTCAGCAGGGAGATCGACAGGGTCTGCGCGGCGCCCTTGCCCAGCTGTGGCAAGGACACCCAGAGCAGTTCAAGACCCGAACTGGCCATGCTGCAACCTCCTTTCCAGACGGCTGAGCAACAGCGACAGCGGCAAGAACAGCAGCACGCAGATCAGCGTGAGCACGGCGAGCATTTCGTAGGTCTTGTAGTAGAGGGCGATGTAGCTCTTGGTGGTGTAGAGAATCTCCGGCACCGCCACCGCCGAGACCACGGTGGTCTCCTTGAGCAGGAAGATGAAGTTGGCGAACAGCGACGGCAGGCTGAGGATCCCGGCCTGCGGCAGGATCACATGGCGCAACAGCTGCCAGTGCGACAGGCCGATGGAGCGGCCCGACTCCAGCTGGGCCGTCGGCACCGCTTCGACGCCGGCGCGCAGCACCTCGGTGAGGTAGGCGCCGCCGAGAAAGGTCATGGTGATGATCGCCGCGGCGAACCCGGAAATCTTCAGCCCCAGCGCCGGCAGGGCGAAGTAGACGAAGAACAGCTGGATCAGCAGCGGGGTGTTGCGCGCCAGCTCCACGTACAGCCCGATCAGGCGCTGCAGGTAGGGGGTGCGGAACACCAGGATCGTGGCGTTGATCAGGGCCACCAGCAGGGAGGTGGCGATGGCGATCAGGCCGACCTGCAAGGTCACGCCCACGGCCTTGAGGAAGGCCGGCAGCGTACTGAGGATAAAGGCGTAGTCGAGGGTCATGGCAATCCTGGACGCCACTGGGGTACAGCGGCGGTGGTGCAGTCCATTGGGCGGTGGGTAAACCACCCGGCAGGCGTCGACTTTAAAGCTATAAAAACAATAATTTAAATACCGTTAAAGCATATTGATATCACCCAAAAAACTAACCTGCGGGGTTTGCCATGCGCGTCTGGGCCGGCTACTTTTCTGACGCCGTCAGGGATCTTTCTGATCCTCCTCCATGGAACGGACAACCGGCACCCGACCTCAACGGGCCAGACACACAAGGACGATAAGAACAATGACCGACCTCGATACCCCGCAACCCCTCGATCCGCAGGACATCGTCAAATGGCTGAAGGCCCTGTGCCGGGCCATGAAGCCTTCCTGAGCAAAATCCCTTCATCGTTGATTGCCCGCGATTGCGTCCTTACTGATACACCGCAGCGCCTGGATCGCGAGCAAGCTTCGCTCCTACAGAAGCACGGTGAAGTCGCTCTTGCGGGCAATAAAAAACGCCGACGCTGTAGAAGCCATCGGCGTTTAAACCTTGAAGGGGTTTGTACGACTTAAGCGTAGTTCATCAGAACGCCGGCAGTACTGCGCCGCTGTATTTCTTCTCGATGAATTCCTTCACTTGCGGGCTGGTCAGGGCCTTGGCCAGTTTCTGGATGGCGGCGCTGTCCTTGTTGTCCGGGCGGGACACCAGGAAGTTCACGTACGGCGAATCGGCACCCTCGATCACCAGCGCATCCTTGGCCGGGTTCAGGCCGGCTTCCAGGGCGTAGTTGGTGTTGATCATGTCCAGGTCGACCTGGTCCAGCACGCGCGGCAGCAGGGCCGATTCCAGTTCCTTGAACTTGAAGTTGTGCGGGTTCTTGGCGATGTCTTTCGGGGTCGCCAGGGCGTTCTTCGGGTCCTTGAGTTCGATCAGGCCGGCCTTCTGCAACAGGATCAGGGCCCGGCCGCTGTTGCTGCCTTCGTTCGGAATGGCGATGGTCGCGCCGTCTTTCAGCTCGGCCAGGGTTTTGACTTTCTTCGAGTAGCCGCCGAAAGGTTCGACGTGCACGCCGATCACGGTCACCAGGTTAGTGCCTTTGCCTTCGTTGAAGCTCTTCAGGTACGGCAGGGTCTGGAAGTAGTTGGCGTCCAGACGCTTCTGATCGACCTGCACGTTCGGCTGCACATAATCGGTGAAGATTTTGATTTCCAGGTCCACACCTTCCTTGGCCAGGGTCGGCTTGATCAGCTCGAGGATCTCGGCGTGCGGCACAGGGGTGGCCGCCACTACCAGTTTCTCGCCAGCCTGGGCCAGACCGGCAGTCAGGGCAGCCGCCAGTGCGGTGAACAACAGAACCTTTTTCATGCAGTGTCCTTATGAGTCGTCAGTGACGACGGCTTTTGTAATGAGGGTGCCAGCGAAGTGCTATCTCTGGCGTGGAGCGGACAATACCGGGATTTTTTATGCCTTAACAATATCTTTTATTCACGTTGATATTCCATTTTGTTCATACAGAATCGGACCGCTCTAGCTCGCGCCCGGGGCACTCCACAAGCCCCTGTAGCCGCTGCCGCAGGCTGCGATCGAGCGGAACGGTCGCGGCGATTTTGTTGACGCAAGAGGGCCTTCGGCCCTATCGCAGCCTGCGGCAGCGGCTACAGAAAGCAGGCCGCTGCACGGATCAGAATGGGAGGAGACTTCAGATCACGCCGTGTTGCTTGAGCAGGTGCTTCAGCGCCTGCAACTCGGCGGCGGAACCGTCCGCGATCAGGCCCTTCAATTGCTGGTCCACCCGCTCCAGCCGCGACAGCTGCGGCGGCAGGTTCAGGTGCTCCGGCAGGATCTCCTCGCCACTGCTGACCAGCAGGGCAAAGTGAATGACGTTCTCCAGTTCGCGAGTGTTGCCCGGCCAGCTGTGCTGCTCCAGCACCTGCTGGGCGGCTTCGCTGATCAGCGGCACCGGCAGGTCCAGGCGCTGGCTGTAGATGCCGAGGAAATACTCGGCCAACGACAGGATGTCGCCGACCCGCTCGCGCAGCGCCGGCAGCTCCAGGTGGCCCTCGCCCAGGTAGTGATACAGCCGCTCATGGAACTTGCCCGCCGCCACCGCCTGGGCCAGGTCGATGCTGGTGGCCGCCACCAGGCGCACATCCACCGGGCTCGGCTGATGGGCGCCGACCCGGGTCACCTCATGATTTTCCAGGGCCGAGAGCAGCTTGATCTGGATCGGCAACGGCAAGTCGCCGATCTCGTCCAGGTACAGGGTGCCGCCGTTGGCCGAGCCGAACCAGCCGGCACGGCTGCTGGCCGAACCGCTGAAGGCGCCGCCGGCATAACCGAACAGTTCGGCGTCGGCGTAGGTCGGGCTGATAGCCCCGCAGTTGACCGACACAAACAGGCCGCTGCGGTCGCTGGCGCGGTGGATATGCCGGGCCAGCAGCTCCTTGCCGCTGCCGGTTTCACCGCGGATCAACACCGAGATCGCCCGCGGCGCCAGCTGTTCCAGCTCCTGGCGCAACTGCCGCGAGCGGGGATCGACGAACACCAGCGCCTTGGCGCGGATGCTCAACGGACTTTTTTCAGCATCGGGAAAGGTCAGCAGCGGCTGACCGAAAGACTCATGCAGACTCATGGCAGACTCCCGCCCAAATCCGCTGGCAGGCGGGGGCGTTTAACAAAAAGAAAAAATCAGGCGCGGCGCAGGGAATGCTGTTCCATGCGGTTTTGCAGGCGGTAGAGATACGCGAAACCCTGCTCCCAGCGCTGGTGCCCGGACTTGACGTTGATATGCCCGGCACCGGACAGGATCCCCGCCTCGGCGCCCCAGTGGCGGGCCAGTTCCAGGGCACGCGGCGCGCTGATTGCACTGTCGTTGTCGGAGCTGACAATCTGGCTCGGGAACGGCAACAGGTCGCTGGGGATCGGCGCGAAATTGCGCAGCGCCGGCGCGCAGGCCGGACGCTCGACATCCGCCGGCGCCACCAGCAACGCACCGCGCACCTGGCGCAAGGCACTGACCGGCGCATGGGCGGCCCAGTGCGCGACGGTGATGCAGCCCAGGCTGTGGGCAATCAGGATCACCGGCGTGCTGTCGGCGGCAATCGCCTCGGCCAGCGCCGCGACCCAGTCTTCGCGCCGGGGCGTCAGCCAGTCGGCCTGCTCCACCCGCGCACTGTTTGGCAGGCTGTTCTGCCAGTGGCTTTGCCAATGATCTTCTGGCGATCCTTGCCAGCCCGGCACAATCAGGTAGCGAATTGATTCGTTGCGCATGGGGGAGCTCTCCTGCGTGTCTGTTCCCGATCGAGTATAGGGACGAGAGTTATATTCGTTAAGGAATAAGAAGCTATTTATTAAGACCTATAAAGAATATAAAGAGTCACCTGTACCCAGGCTGTACGAGCCCTAGGCGCCTGGCAGGCAGACCGCGGGGCCTGCATCGCGGGCAATCGAGCGTCGACCGGCTGCTCCTACAAAAGCCGGCGGGCGCCACGAACCTGTAGGAGCGCAGCTTGCTCGCGATGGCGTCCGCCCAGGCCAGCGCCCTGAGCCAAATCGCAGGCAAAAAAAAGGCCGCACCCTGCCAAGGAGACGGCCTGAAAAGTCGTGGCTTACAACACTGGGTCAGCGCGCGGTGATCACCGACAGCTTGGTGATACCGGCCCGCTCGATGGAGGCCATGGCACGGGCCACTTCGCCGTAGTTGACGCCGTCGTCCGCCTGCAACTGCACGCGCACTTCCGGGTCCTTGGCCTTGGCCGCCTGAAGATTGGTTTCCAAAAGGTCCGGCTGGATCTCGTCCTTGTTGATAAAGAGTTTGCCGGCGCCGTCGATGCTCACCACCAGCGGGTCCTTCTGCTCCACCGGGGCCACGGCCTCAGTCTTGGGCAGGTTGATCGGAATCGCGTTGGTCAGCAGCGGCGCGGTGACGATGAACACCACCAGCAGTACCAGCATCACGTCCACCAACGGCGTGACGTTGATCTCGCTCAGCACCTCATCACTGTCCTGGGTCGAGAAGGCCATGTCAGGACGCCTCCTTCACTTTCTGTGCGCTGCCCTGGGCCGCGGCCTTGTGCGCGGTCGGGTGGATCAGCACGCGGAACGAACTCTTCTGCGCCAGGCTGTAGAAGTCATGGGCGAAGTCATCCAGGTCGGCGGCGGTCAGCTTCAGGCGCCGCAGGAAGTAGTTGTAAACCAGCACCGCCGGCACCGCGACGGCGATCCCCACGCCGGTGGCGACCAGTGCCGCACCGATTGGCCCGGCCACGGTTTCCAGGCTGGCCGAGCCCGCCGCGCTGATACCTTTCAGGGCCTCCATGATCCCCCACACGGTGCCGAACAAACCGATGAAGGGCGAGGTGCTGCCGATACTGGCGACCACCGCCAGGCCGGTTTCCAGCGAACGCCGCTCACGGACGATCTGCTGGCGCAGGGCGCGCTCCAGGCGGTCCTGATGATTGATCGCCTGGCTCAGGTCCGCCGCGTGCGCGGTGTCGCCGACCTGGATCGCCGCATAACCGGCCTGGGCCACGCGAGCGGCGGCGCCGGGCTGGGTTTCGCTGAGTTCGGCCGCCGAGTCGAGGCTGGAGGCGGCCCAGAACTGCTTGTGGAACTTGCGATCCTGGGCCTTGAGGCGGGCGAACTGCGCGCCCTTGAGCAGGGCCAGGCCCCAGGTGGCCACGGAAAACACCACCAGCAGCCAGATCACCGCGCTTTCGATGGATTCGAGTGGAGATGCCAATAAACTCATGATGTGTCCCTCTGTATAACCCTTGTAAGAGCGAGCGTGCTCGCGATAGCGCCTGGCGCAGGCTCAATGAATCTTGAAATCGATGGGCACGCTGACCCAGCCGTCCTGGGCGACATCACCCTGCTTGGCCGGCACGAAGCTCCAGCGCTTGACTGCCGATAACGCCGCGTCGTCGAGTTGCTGGCGACCGCTGCTTTTCTGGATCTGGATCTCGCCGGGCTTGCCGCTGGCCAGTACATGTACCCGCAGCAATACCGTGCCTTCCCAACCGCGACGCTGGGCCAGCGACGGATATTCCGGCGCCGGGTTCTTCAGGTACGCGGCGTTCGCCGAAGCCGGGGTCACGGGTGCTGGGGCCGGAGGCGCGGGCGGTGCCGGAGCGGCGACAGGCGCGGCCGGTTGTGGCGGCGCGGGCTGTTGCTGGACCGGCTTCGGCGCCGGCTTGGGCTCAGGCTTGGGCACCGGTTTCGGCTTGGGCTTGGGCTTGGAAATCGGCTTGGGCGGTGGCGGCTTGACCGCCAGTTCGTCCTCCACCGGCGGTGGTGGCTCCACCACCGGTTGTACCGGCTGCGGTGGCGGCGGCTCGACCACCGGCGGCGCAGGCCGGGAAAACTCGATGGTCATCGGCGGAATTTCCGGCGGCACGATCGGCAATACCGGGGTCGGCTTCTGGCTGATCCAGTAGATCACCGCACCGTGCAACAGCAGAGCAATCACCCCGAGCGCAATCGCCTCGCGGCGCCGCAGCCCGGCCTTGGGTGCCTTCTGCAGACGCAACTGGCCCAACGGCAAGCGGTGCGGCCGGCCGAGGTCGACCAAATCGCCGCTCGGCGCCTGGCGCCACAGCACCTCGTGTGCACTGGCGGCGGTCTGGACATTGCCCATTGATTAACTCCCTACAGTCTTTTGCGAATAGCCCGACCCACACCTGCGAACTCCCCCGGAGCAGCGTCGAGGGCTGAATGATTGGCGCCAGACACTTATCTCCGAAAGTAATCTTTAAAGTTATGGATAGATCAAAATCGCATATTTAAAGCCGTCATCTCGCGCCAGGCCGCGCGGATCAAGGGCTGCAGGGAAGGAGTCAAAAAGCCATGCTTTTCGAGCATTGAAAATATTCGCCAAGGGCATTGCATCGCCACGGCAAAACCGGGGTGAAGCGACAGCAGTGGCGAAATAAAAGGGACCGACCGAACGTCGATCAAGGGATCAGGCGCCCCCGGTAAAGCGAATCAAGAGGCGCCTGCTCAAGCGAACCCTGGACAGGGTTGTTCATACCTTCAGCGCCTGGCTCTCGCACAACGCCAGCAACTGGCTCTCCAAGGCCTTGCCAGCGCGGCTCAAGCCGCTGCGGCCGTACAGCGCCAGGCACACGCCCTGGATGTCCGGCAAGCCGCTGGCTGCATCGAGCACGCGGTGCCCGGCGGCCACCACCCGCACCGGCAGCAGGCTGATGCCCAAGCCTGCGGCCACCGCCGAGCAGACGCTGGCCAGGCTGGCGCTGGAGTAACCGATGCGCCAGCGCCAACCGCCGACTTCGAGGTGATGAAGCATTTCATGGCGATACAGCCCACCCACCGGGAAGGCCACCAGCGGCAACGGATCGCGGCCGAAGGCCGGGGTGGCGCGACTGTCGACCCAGCACAGGGGTTCCGGCCAGGACCCCAGGCAGTCGTCGCTGGCACCCATCTGCTTGACCAGCAACAGATCGAATTCGCCACGCCGATAGAGGCGGGTCAATTCCGGGCCCAGCCCGCTGGTGACCTCCAGGCGCACGCCGGGATGGTCCTGGCCGAAGCGCGACAACAACGGCATCAACCGCTCGGCGGCGAAGTCTTCCGGCACCCCGAGGCGCAGCACACCTTCGCTCTGCTGGTGCAGCAAGACATCGCTGGCCTCTTCGTTGAGGGCCAGGATGCGCCGCGCATAGCCCAGCAGACGCTCGCCCTCGGCGGTGGCCACCACCCGACGCTGGTCGCGATCGAGCAACTGGCAGTCCAGGCTCTCCTCCAGCCGCCGCACCTGCTGGCTGACGGTGGACTGGGTGAGGTGCAGGCGCTCGGCGGCGCGGGTGAAGTTGGCGCAGTCGACGACAGCGACAAAGCTGCGCAGCAGCACAGGATCGAACATGGCAGCACCATTCTGAATGCCACTGATTGGCATGGTTATATTTAATTTCAGAATACATCAGGGCCTGACCATACTCGGCGTTCATTGACTGCACAGGGAGCCTGACGCCATGCGTTACCTGTCTTGCAAACACGCTGTCCTGGCGATCTGTCTGTTCGTGGTGGGGGTGGTGATGGCAAAGGATAACCAGCTGCTCGAGGCAGTCCGCGACGGGCAGTTGCCCAAGGTCCAGGCGCTGCTTCGGCAAGGCGCGGACGTCAATGTGCGCGGCCTGGATGGCAGCAGCCCGTTGCTGCTGGCCACCGCCGCCAACCAGGTCGAGATCGCCCGGGCGCTGATCGAGGCCGGCGCCGACGTCAACCAGAAGAACCTGATCCACGACAGCCCTTACCTGCTGGCCGGCGCCAGCGGACACAATGCGATCCTGCAACTGACCCTGGCCCACGGCGCCGACCTGAAAAGCACCAACCGCTACGGCGGCACCGCGCTGATCCCAGCCTGCGAGCGTGGGCATGTCGACACCGTGCGCCTGCTGATCGAGGCCGGCGTCGACCTCGACCACGTCAATCGCCTGGGCTGGACCTGCCTGATGGAAGCCATAGTGCTGGCCGATGGCGGCCCGGCACACCAACAGATTGTCGCCCAGCTGATCGCCGCCGGCGCCGACCTGAACCTGCCGGACAACGCTGGCCTGAGCCCTCTGCAACAGGCGGAAAAACGCGGCCAGACCACCATCGCCAAACTGCTGCGGGACGCTGGCGCGTCCTGATTTGTGCCTTAAGGAGCCCCCATGAAAGACGATCAGGATTACCTGCAACGCGCCGTCGAACTGGCCCGGCAAAACGTCGCGGCCGGCGGCCGGCCGTTTGGCGCGGTGCTGGTGCGCGACGGCCAGGTGCTGGCCGAGACGGTCAATCAGATCCACCTGAGCCAGGACCCCACCGCCCACGCCGAACTGTTGGCCATCCGGATCGCCAGCCAGCGGCTCGGCCCGCGCCTGGACGGCTGCGTGA
Source organism: Pseudomonas sp. GW531-T4 (assembly GCF_017349615.1). NCBI lineage: Bacteria > Pseudomonadati > Pseudomonadota > Gammaproteobacteria > Pseudomonadales > Pseudomonadaceae > Pseudomonas > Pseudomonas sp. GW531-T4. Next base: position 25,235 of record NZ_JACMZT010000038.1, on the reverse strand, counting down.
TCTATGCCAGCGGCCAGCCCTGCCCCATGTGTTTGAGCGCCATGTACCTGTGCGGTGTGGCGCGCGCGGTGTTCGCCGCGGACAACGCCAGCGCCGCGCCCTTCGGCCTGTCCACGGCGGCGATCTATGAACAACTGGCCCAGCCCCTGACGGCCCAGCGCTTGCCGGTGCGACACCTGCCACAAGCGGCGATGAACCAGATCTACCGCGACTGGCAGGTCCGCCATGCCGCTCGCTGAGTCGCGCCTGCGCCGCCTCGGCGGCTGGGCCCTGCTGATCGCCCTGGGGCTCAACCTGCGGCCGATCATCAGTTCCATCAGCCCGCTGCTGATGGAGATTCGTGGCGCCACCGGCATGAGCTTCCAGAGCAGTGCCTGGCTCACCAGCCTGCCGGTGGTCTGCATGGGCCTGGTGGCCTTGCTCGGGGTGCGCCTGGAAGCCCGCCTGGGAGAACGGCGTGGCGTCGCCCTCGGCCTGTTGATGATCCTCTGCGCCTGCCTGGCGCGCTTGCTCTGCGACCAGGCCGGCGCGCTGCTCGCCACCGCCCTGCTCGGCGGTGCCGGCGTGGCCTTGATCCAGGCGCTGGTGCCGGCGCTGATCAAGCGCCAGTTCCAGCAGCGGGTGGCCTTGGCCATGGGCATCTATTCGGCTTCGCTGATGGGCGGTGGCGGCCTCGCGGCGCTGCTCAGCCCGCATGTCGCCACGCACTTCGCCCATTGGCAGGCCGGGCTCGGCGTGTGGTTGCTGCCAGCGCTGGCGGCCCTGCTGCTGTGGTGGCTGCTGCCGTTCGCCGGGCCAGGGCAGCGCCTCAACGCCCCCTCCATCAGCCTGTGGCGCAATCGTCGGGCCTGGTTGCTGGCGCTGTATTTCGGCCTGATCAACTGCGGCTACATGAGCATGGTCGCCTGGCTGCCGGCCTATTACCTGCAGCTGGGCTGGAGCGCGACCCAGAGCGGCTCGCTGCTGGCGTTCATGACCATCTTCCAGGTCATTGCCGCGCTGTTGATGCCCGCCCTGGCGCAGCGCCAGAGCGACCGCCGGCCATTGCTCGCCATCAGCCTGAGCGCCCAGGCCCTGGGTTTCGGCGGCCTGGTGTTGTGGCCGCTGCAGGCCCCGCAGCTGTGGGTGGCGTTGATCGGCTTCGGCCTCGGCGCCTGCTTCGCGCTGAGCCTGATCCTCACCCTCGACCACCGTCGCGATCCCCGGGAAGCCGGGCAACTGGCGGCCTTCGTGCAAGGGGTGGGGTTCTTGATCAACGCTGTGTCGCCGTGGCTGACCGGCTGGCTGCGGGAACTCACCGGCAGCTTCATCAGCGCCTGGTGGGTACTGATCCTGACCGTGCTGGCCATGCTGGTGCTGACCCGGGTATTCAGCCCCTCCAGCTACCGCGAGTCGCAGTCGACAAACGTGGCGCCACAAGCGATACCCACGGGAAGCCCCTCGACCTCTGCCTGACAAGGCCCATGGCCATCATGCGCAACTTCTTGCGCACCTGGCTGTGGATAACTCTGTGAGTAGATACTCAAAGGTCTGATAGAACGTGGCTCATAGCCGAGTGCGCAACTTCTTGCACAGCACTGCGCAAGAAGTTGCGCACTTTCAGCGGCTTTCGCCCGGGAAATACTTTCACCGATCTCAAAAATCACCTGAAGCCCTTGATCCATAAGGCACTTCCCGCTCCTGGCACGCTCCTTGATATCTACCTCGGCACCCAACCGGGCGATTCGTCCCACCGGGCACCTTTATTTTTTAGCAAGGAGAGCATCCATGGCTACACCAGCGTATATGTCCATCACCGGCACCAAACAAGGCCTGATCACCGCCGGTGCCTTCACCGCTGACTCCGTTGGCAACACCTACCAGGAAGGCCACGAAGACCAGGTCATGGTTCAGGGCTTCCAGCACGAAGTGATCATCCCGCGTGACCCGCAGTCCGGCCAGCCAACCGGCCAGCGCGTTCACAAACCTGTGGTCATCACCAAGGTATTCGACAAGGCTTCGCCACTGCTGCTGGCTGCCCTGACCTCCGGTGAGCGCCTGACCAAGATCGAAATCCAGTGGTACCGCACCTCCGCTGCCGGCACCCAGGAGCACTACTACACCACCACCCTGGAAGACGCGATCATCGTCGACATCAAAGACTACATGCACAACTGCCAGGACCCATCGAACTCGCACTTCACCCACCTGGAAGACGTGCACTTCACCTACCGCAAAATCACCTGGACCCACGAAGTCTCCGGTACTTCCGGTTCCGACGACTGGCGTTCCCCGGTCGCGGGCTAAGTCCGGCCGACCGTTACACCCACATCGGCCAGCTCTGCTGGTCGATGTTGTTTACGCCATAAGGGATTTCTTGCGTTCGTCGGCGCCCGGCCCCGGGCTCGACCCACGCGGCAGTACTGCACGAGGAACAAGGGATGTTCGCGCCGGCCAATCAGACTCACTTCAGCCTGACCATCGAGGGGCTTTCGAACGACCTCCAGGTCCTGTCCTTCACCGGACGGGAAGCCATCAGCCAGCCCTTTGCCTTCGAGGTCGAGCTGGTCAGCGCCCAGGCCACCCTGGACCTGGAAAGCCTGCTGCACAAACCGGCCTTCCTGCAATTGGCGCAGAATGGCACCGGCATCCACGGGCAGATCTACCGCGTCGCCCAGGGCGATTCCGGCAAGCGCCTGACCCGCTATTCGGTGACCGTGCGCCCGCACCTGGCCTACCTCGCGCACCGCATCAACCAACGCATCTTCCAGAACCTCACGGTGCCGAAAATCATCGGCCAGGTCCTCGAAGAACACGGCATCCAAAGCAATGCCTACCAGTTCCAGCTGGGTTCGATCTATCCCGAGCGCAACTACTGCGTGCAGTACGACGAATCGGACCTGCATTTCATCCAGCGCCTGTGCGAGGAAGAAGGTATCCACTACCACTTCCAGCACAGCGCCGACAGCCACAAGATCGTCTTCGGCGATGACCAGACGGTGTTCCCGAAACTGGCGCCAGTGGCCTATCAGCAAGACTCCGGCATGGTCGCCAACAACCCGGTGATCAAGCGTTTCGACCTGCGACTGGAAGCCCGCACCAGCCGCACCACCCGCCGCGACTACGACTTCGAGAAACCGCGCCTGACCCTGGAGAGCGACGCCAAGAGCGAGTTCAAGCCGGACCTCGAGGACTACGACTACCCCGGCCGCTTTGTCGACCGCGAACGCGGCAAGCACCTGGCCAAGCGCGCCCTGGAACGCCACCGCAGCGACTACCGGCTGGCCGAGGGCAAAAGCGATCAGCCGTTGCTGGTCAGCGGGCATTTCCTGGCCCTGAGCGAACACCCGAAAGCGCAATGGAACGACCTCTGGCTGCTCACCGAGATCGTCCACGAAGGCAAGCAGCCGCAGGTGCTGGAAGAGTCGGTGACCAGCGACACCACAGCCCTGAAGGACGACTTCCACCAGGGCTACCGCAACCGCTTCCAGGCCACGCCCTGGGACGTGCCCAACCGGCCGCCGCTGCTGCATCCCAAGCCGCGCATCCTCGGCAGCCAGAGCGCGGTGGTCACCGGGCCCAAGGGCGAAGAGATCCACTGCGACCAGTACGGCCGGGTCAAGGTGCAGTTCCACTGGGACCGCGAAGGCCAGTCGGACGACAAGACCAGTTGCTGGCTGCGCGTGTCCTCGGCCTGGGCCGGCGCCCAGTACGGCGGCATCGCCATCCCGCGGATCGGCATGGAAGTGCTGGTGACCTTCCTCGAGGGCGACCCCGACCAACCCTTGATCAGCGGCTGCCTGTACCACAAGGAAAACGTCGTCCCCTACGAGCTGCCGGCGAACAAGACCCGCAGCACCTTCAAGACCCTCAGTTCCCCGGGTGGTGGCGGCTACAACGAGCTGCGCATCGAGGACAAGAAGGGCCAGGAACAGATCTTCCTGCACGCCCAGCGCGACTGGGACGAGAACGTCGAACACGACCAGAAGATCCGCGTCGGCAACGAACGCCACGACACGGTCGAGGCCAACAGCTACAGCGAATTCAAGGCCGAGGAACACCACACCGTCCACGCCGACCGCAAGGTCGAAGCCCGCGCCAGCGACCACCTCACCGTCGGCGCCAACCAGCACATCAAGATCGGCACCGGGCAGTTCATCGAAGCCGGCCAGGAAATCCACCTCAATGCCGGGGTGAAGGTCGTGATGGAAGCCGGCAGCGAGCTGACCCTCAAGGGTGGCGGCAGCTTTATCAAGCTCGACGCCGGCGGCGTGACCATCAACGGCCCGCAGGTCAAGGTCAACTCCGGCGGCGCCCCGGGCAGCGGCTCCGGCGCCGCGCCACTGATGCCCGGCGTGCTGAAGCAGGCCGACGCCGACCAGGCCGGCGCCCTGTTGACCCCGGCGCAAATCAACACCCTCAAACGCAACGCGCCTTTCTGCGAAGAGTGCGAAAAGTGCAAGGACGGTGCCTGTGCCATCTGATCGCCTGACACCCCAAGCCTGGCTCGCCCAGCAGCCGCTGCAAGCCGACGAACACCTGTACCTGGTGATCAGCAACGCCAGCGACGCCGACCCGCTCAAGGACTTCTACCAGACCCAGGGCGCCAGCGGCCTGACCCCGATCTGGAGCGGCACGCCCTACGCCGACTGGCAGCCGGTAATGCCCTACCTCACCGAACTCAAACCGACCTCCCCCTTCCTCGACTGGATCGCCACCACCGACGCCGACGACTGGGGCTGGCTCGCCGTCTCCAGCTGCGAACCGACGGTGGTATTCGAACACCTGCGCAGTCTGACCCAAGTGAAAATGCCGGACGGTGCCGAGGTGTTTTTCCGGTTTTGGGATGGGCGGCATATTTATCCGATTTTGGAAGGGCTCGGTGCCGCCGCCGGGGAAGTGCTACCGGTCTTCAACCGTTACTGGATCAACGGCCAAACCCTGGAAACCGGCATACGCCCGGTGCCGAAGGTCAAGCAATGGCCGTGGTGGGAAGTACCGCAGCCCCTGCTCGATCAGTTGGTCAAGAAAGACCCGACCACCCTGATCGACAACCTGATGCAATGGCTGAGCGAGGCACGCCCAGACCTGTACGACGCTTTCCCGGAGGCCGTGCTGCGCCACAAGGTCGCCCACTTCGTGCGCCGCCCGAATGCCCCGAAAGCCCTTAACGAAGCACTGCTTAACCACCTGACTCTGGAGCAAGGATGATGGGTCGCGTTGCCGATATCGAGAAAGAACTGGACTTGTTCAAGAACAGCCTGACGCTGTACCGCAAGCAGATCGGAGAGTGGTACCTGGCCCCCCTCGATGTGGCTAGCAGAGCAGCTGATATGCCCTCCTTGCTGGGCATGGAGCGGATTATCAAGGCGGGTAACTCCAGCAAAGCGGTCAGCATAAACGACGATGATTTCTCATTCGTCGCCCGTTGCCCGGCTGGTGGTCCGCTGCTGATCGAGAGCAAATTCGAGTCGGTGTATGACATTCCCATCGGCGATATCAAGGTCGACTTCATTGCTGTCGAGGACGGTACCAAGTCCACGATAACCCTGGATGCAAAAGGTAAAGGCAGCTTTAAGGGAAAAGAGGGCAAGCTCTACAAAATCCATGTGCATGACCAGGTAACCAAAGATCAAATCGATGCCCTGTTCAAGTCCTACGACGGCCTGAGCGCCAACCTTGAAGGCTTCCTGCGCAAGGAATGGGCGGGCTTCAAGCCTCAATGGTCGAATCAGAGCGCTGCGGCCCATGCCATGGCGATCGGCAGCGGTATTCTGGAGGGCGGCTGGGAAGCCATCAAAGGTGTCTGGGACGGCATTACCAAAGCGCTGGATATCCTGCAAAACCCCAAGAAGTTCGCAGCGGACCTGGGAGCCGGTGCCGAAGAGCTGATCAAGCTGGCCAAGGAAGCGCCAGACGTGATGAAAAAGGCCATGTTGCTCGCCAGCGACGAAGCGGCGCTTTATCTGATGGTGCGCTGTGCGTCCATCTGGGTCGCGGGGTTGCCGCCCACCCAGGCCGCGGGCCAAGCGGCGAAAATGACCTCGGCGGCTATTGTCGGGATCCTGATCGATATCGTTATTGCGATCGTATTGACCGTGGCCGCCGAGGGCGCAGGACTGTTTTATCTTGCCGCGCGCCTGGCCAAATACGGCCAGATCATCGTCAAGGCGGTCACCGGTTTCGTGAAGGCCGTGTTCAACATCATCAAGAGCTTCATGGGCTATGTGGGCAAGTACGTCGCAGTAGCCGCTCGCGGCGTAGCCTCCCGGGTGGAAAAAGGCGTGGCGCAGCTGCGTTTCGATGGCAAGAAGAACAGCACGGTCGGGCACTCCGGGCATGCCGACGATGCTTCGCATCAGTCCAGAACCCCCGACAATAAAAGCGCCAACAGTGCGGCTGAAACCTGCACCAATAACTGCCCCGTCTCTATGGTGACGGGTGAAGAACTGCTGACCCTGACCGATGGCCAACTCGATGGCCTGCTGCCCTTTGAATGGACACGCCTGTACCGCACCAGCGCAGTGGAGATCGACAGTCGCCTGGGGTATGGCTGGAGTCATGCACTCTCCCATCGTTTGCAATTGGACGATGAAGGGGTGCTGTGGACCGACAGTGAAAACCGCCAGACCCGCTTCCCGATGCCGACCGAACAACGTCCGGCCATTACCAACAGCCTGGCCAAGGCCGCCATCTATCTGGGCGATGCGCCGGGTGAGCTGATCCTGACCCAGGCCGGCGCACAGACGCGTTTCTTCCACTTCCGCGGCGGCCGCTTGACCACCATCAGCGATGCCTACGACAACCAGCTGCATATCAGCTACGACCTGGTCGACCGCGTCCAACGCATCGACAACGGCGCCGGGCGCTCCTTGTTCCTGCGCTATGAAGACAGCCTGATCGTCGCTGTGGACTATCAGCAACGTCGCGCCGAATACGACGAACGCGGTGAGCGTCAAGAGCCGTGGGTCACCGTACAGACCCTGGTGACCTACCAGTACAACCGGCAAGGCCAGCTCACCAGCGCCACCAATGCCGCAGGCGAAAGCGAGCGCTATCGCTACAACGAACAACACGTGATCATGGAGCGCCAGCTGGCCGGCGGCGCGAGCTTTTTCTGGGAGTGGGAGAACAGGGGTAAATCATCCCGCTGCATCCATCACTGGGCGAATTTCTCGCAGATGGATGCGCGTTATGTGTGGGATGACGCCGGCAAAGTCACGGTCATCAACGCCGATGGCAGTGAAGAACTCTATGTGCATGACGAAAATGCGCGACTGGTCAGCCAGACCGATCCTGACGGTGCCGAGACCCAGAAAGCCTACGACGAAAAAGGCCGCCTGATTGCGGAGAAAGACCCGCTCGGCGCAGTCACCGAGTACCGCTACAACGAAGCCGGATCGCTGGCCGCGGTGATTCCGCCCGAAGACGAACCCACGTCCTATGAGTATTTTCGCGGCTTCGTCAGCGACGTTCACCGGGGCAAGGCCTCCTGGAAATACCAGCGCAACGACCAGGGCGACATTACCCGCCAAACCGACCCTCACGGCAACGAAACCCACTACCGCTACGACCGCCAGGGTCGCCTGCTGGAAATCACCCACCCCGACGGTAGCCGCCATCAACTGGGCTGGAACGGCCTCGGCCAACTGCTGGAAGAGCGCCTGCCTGACGGCGGCCAGCGCAAATACCGCTACGACGCCCTGGGCCGGCAAATCACCCGCCAGGACGAAAGCGGCGCCATCACCCAGTACCAGTGGGACGCCGCCAACCGCCTGGCGCAAATCACCCTGCCCGGCGGCGCGACCCGCGCCTTCAGCTACAACGCCTACGGCAAAGTCACCGCCGAGCGCGACGAGCTGGGCCGCATCACCCGCTACGAATACGCCGACAACCTGCACCTGGTCAGCCGCCGCATCAATCCCGACGGCAGCCAGTTGCGTTACCGCTACGACAACGCGCGCCTGCTGCTCACCGATATCGAAAACGAGCGCGGTGAGCAGTACCACCTGGACTACTACCCCAACGGCCTGATCCAACAAGAAACCGGCTTTGACGGGCGCAGCACCGCCTATGCCTACGACCTCAACGGCAACCTGCTGAAGAAAACCGAGTTCGGTGACGATGGCAGCGAGCTGGTCACCGAATACCAGCGCGATGCCGCTGGCCGCCTGCTGGTGAAAACCCTGGCCGATGGCGAAGAGATTCACTACAGCTACGATGCCCTTGGGCGCCTGGTCAACGTCGACGACGGCCACTGGCCGCTGGCCTACGAATACGACCTGCAAGACCGCCTGATTACCGAACACCAGGGCTGGGGCACCCTGCGTTACGAGTACGACAAGCTCGGCCAACTCAGCCACTGCCGCCTGCCCGACGGCAGCAAGCTCGACTACCGCCATGCCCCTGGCGGCCAACTCAGCAGCATCGACCTCAACGGCTCGCGCCTGACCAGCCACCAGTTCAGCGCCGGCCGCGAACAGCAGCGCCAACAGGGCCTGCTGCTCAGTCAGTACCAATACGACGAACAAGGCCGCCTGCAAGCCCATAGTGTCAGCCAGCAACAGCACGGCCAGCACCGCAACCTCTATCGCCGCGCCTATGCCTACGACGCCAACGGCAACCTCGCTGGCATCGACGACAGCCGCAAGGGCAACCTGCGTTATCACTACGACCCGCTGGATCGGCTGATCAACGTACGTGGCGCCACCCCGGAAAGCTTCGCCCACGACCCGGCCGGTAACCTGCTCGGCCAGGGCGACCAGCCAGCAGCCAACCTGGCCAACGTCAAAGGCAACCGCCTGCTGATGCAAGGCGACCGTCATTACGACTACGACGCCTTCGGCAACCTCAGCCGCGAACGCCGCGGCGCGGGCCAGAAACTGGTCACCGAATACCAGTACGACTGCCAACATCGGCTGATCGGCGTCAGCCTGCCCGGTGGCAGCACCGTCACCTACAAATACGACGCCTTTGGCCGACGCATCGCCAAAACCGTCGATGGCCGCACCACCGAGTTCCTCTGGCAAGGCGAACGGCTGATCGCCGAGAGCGCTGAAAATCGCTATCGCACTTACATCTACGAACCCGGCACCTTCCGCCCGCTGGCTATGCTCGATGGCGAAGGCCCGGCCCAGGCCACACCGTTCTACTACCAACTCGACCACCTCGGCACGCCGCAAGAACTGACCGCGTATAGCGGCGAAATCATGTGGTCGGCCAAATACCGGGCGTATGGCAATCTGGCCGCGCTGGACGTTTCCGAAATCGACAACCCGCTGCGTTTCCAGGGCCAGTACTTCGATGCGGAAACCGGGCTGCACTACAACCGCCATCGCTACTACAATCCGAGTTCTGGACGGTTTTTGACCCCGGATCCGATCAAGCTAGCGGGGGGGCTGAATAACTACCAGTACGTGCCTAACCCTACGGGGTGGGTGGACCCGTTGGGGTTGAATAACTGCCCTGGAGCCACAGGATCTCAACCGGGGCAATCACCCGCGGCCACAAAGGATTCATCCACAAATGAGGGGGCGCCAAAACCGCCGAGTCCTTTTACTCATTTTCCAGATGACCCCAACGAACTAACTAAGGCCCTTGGAGTACAACCAAAAGTATCCCAAACACAGCACGGGACTCAGAGGATGGTATGGGAGCCGAATGCTGACACACGAATCAGATACGAAAGTCATCCTGGAGACCCAGGCCCCTTTAATGCTAGACACCATGGAGAGCATTACCATATTGAGCTTAAGCCGTCCGGCTTAAGCTGGGGTCAAGCCAAAAGACAGGGATTAATCTCAAAGGCGAAGCCAGATAACTATCAACCCGGGCATGGAACAGGTTTCCTACCGGGAGAAAAGCATCCAGGAACATAGAAGATGAACTCTTTTTCTGTAGCAGATGGAACCGTCAAGAAAATAACAAGTACCCCAGGGATACTAGTAGTTAACTTTACTGACTGGAAAGAGCAAAACTGGACTATTACATTTGAAAACCTGATAGCCTTCCAAAGTCTAGGAGCTGAGGGAGAGGAAATATCAGAAATAATAGAAAGTGAAAAAATACTCATTGAAAACATCAACATCGAAGACATTGACGACACCATAAAAAGCTACAGCTTCATTTCGGCATGGAGCTCAACCCCAGCATTAATAATAGTTGCCAAAGGCTATGAAGCAAAAAAAACATAACCAGAGCCTCATGAAAGTTTCCTACCCATAACCATACCCCCTAAATTATCACTCGTGATACTGTCGAGACTAATAAAAACCGAATCACTAGAGCAAACAAATTCAAGTGACTAAAAATATTCTATGGGCGATTTTTCTTACAAGCTGAGTCGAATACTGCCAGCTTGTTTTTGCTATGGTCGCGAGATAGCCTTTGATTGTTGCTGCAAAAACAGTGACCGGTTTTGACAGACCGAATATGATCGAGGCATGCAAATGCCGCTATGTGAACATCTGGCATTTTTTGTGCCTGCCGTTTCTTATATGGCGGCTGTGCGTGGGGCACCTTTGTGTGCGCCGGGCTCCTTGATCCTCGGTCTGTCAACCCGCGTACAGCTGCCACCCAACTTGTTTGACAGCGAGCAGTGGCAGCTTCATTTGATCAAGGAGCTTCATCATGAACCGATACATGCCCATCACCGGCATCGACAACAATTTTCCCTCGCTACTGATTGATACTCAGGCACCTGTGGACGTGCTCCATGACACCGCCGCATACCGCATCCGATGCGTAACCCAACTACTTGAAACAATTTCTCTTGCCGAAAGCTTCAGCAGCGATCAGCTACTGCTACAAGACTTATCGCGAGTGCTCGTCATCCCGCTCCGCGACGGCTGCGACCTGATGGATGTCATCGGCCGTAGATTGCAGGATCAGGTTCTGAACGCTTAAACCCCGTTCTTTAAAAAATCAGCAATATCCTGTCAGCGCAGCGTGACGACCTGCGCTGACCCTCCAACGGCCTAACCCAGCAAGAAACCGGCGGCGAGGGTAGCGAACTGGTTACCGAATATCAGCGCGATGCCGCCTACTGCCTCCCCTGGCCGACGACAAACGAAAATTGGAGTTGCAGTACAAGTGCTTTAGAAAGGCTTACTGGAAAGAAAGGGCCAAAGATTTTGAATGAGGTATTTTATGTACGACTATCAGTCACTGATACACAAAATAGACTCTTCGGACGAAGAAATATTCTGGTTTGGCGCAGCAAGCAAAGACCAAATAAAAAAGCTGGAAGCCCTGTTACAGCTTAACTTCCCCGATGATTTTTCTGCATTCCTAGAAGTTTTTGGCGGCGGTGGCGTAGTCGAATCAGAAATATGTGGAATTGAGAAAAACGATGCAACCCTAGCTAGAGGGGGCACCGTCAATTACAGCACCAACTACTGTAGGACTGACTATGACCTACCTATGGAACTAGCCGTCATCTTCCTAAAAGATGATGAAATTTGCTGGGCAATTGACTGTTCTCTGCAAGGCAAAGGAAAAATTGTCAGCTATAACATTTTCAGCAAAAAAATTGAAAAGGTTCTATCTGAAAATTTCTATGAGTTTTTTTAAAGACTACATAGAAATGAGAGCATAAAGACCTCGTGCCTACGTTGCTTCGCAAACTTACGCAACAACGTAGGCACAAGAACCCACAGCTTTTTTACATTAACAAATTCTCCAAGTCCTCCCCTGAACCATATAGTGTTATCGGACTGGTTTTTTCCTGCAGATAAAATCGACTTTTCCAGCTTGTATAGACCTAATCTAAATAGATAGGATCTTCAAGTCACTGCAAAATCAGCGACAAGGGTGTGGAAGCCCTTTGAGATCCAAGCAAAAGAACCTCCATTAAGCATGTTTTACATGCTGTTAAATTATGGCGGTTGTACGCGGGGCACTTTCGAGTGCGCCGGGCTCCTGGATCCTCGGTCTTCCACACCCGCGTACGACTGCCACCCTCATGTGGAAGTGATGCAGGCAGTTTCTGAAACTGACCCAAGAAGATCATCTATGTCTCGCTACATGCCCATCACAGGAATCGACAACAACTTCCCTTCGCTGCTAATAGACACGCAAGCCCCCATCGATGTGCTGCATGACACCGCCGCATACCGCATCCGATACGTAACCCAGCTACTTGAAACGATCTCTCTAACTGAAAACTTCAACAGCGACCCGCTACTGCTACAAGATTTGTCGCGAGTGATCGTCATCCCACTCCGCGATGGTTGCGACCTGATGGATGTCATCGGCCGTAGGTTGCAAGATCAGGTTCTGAGCGCTTAAACCCGTTCTTTAAAAACCAGCAATGACCTGTCAGCGCAGCGTGAGACGAACTGCGCTGATCTTTCAACGGTAACCAATGCAAATACCGCTACGACGCCTTCGGTAACCTCAGCCGCGAACACCGCGGCGTGGTCCAGAGGCTGGTCACCGACATCGCCTGATCGGCGTCAGCCTGCCGGGTGGCAGTACTCTGATGATCGCTGGGGCGAACAAGAAGTTCTTCTGAAAAATCTTCGCCAGAACGATATTGAGGTATTTAAACCATGAAACTACTAGAATTATTAAAAAATAGCTTTAGCTTATCAGAAACTCTAAACAGCTCCGCCGAAAGCATCAGCAACGAGATCAACGAAGACTTCTCTTACAAGAACGATTACATAATAAAGAAAACAAGCAAGGCTTATAGCGACGAAATATGCATACAAAAAAATATAGCCAACAATTCAAACATGCAAATCCCAGGCGTCAAAGACCTTATAAACGAATTAAGAAAAATATCGCCTAGCACAATTATTTCCATGCGATTTATTGACAGCAATAATTGGGCCGGGAGAATTTTCTCTAATGAAGAAAAGCTAGTCGGCCTGATATTAGGCAAAAAGAAAAATACAAACTGGGCAACTCCCCCAAACTGGGATGGATCTGAGGAAATGTTAAAAAAACACAATACAGAAAACAAATAATCTACGTCTCACGGAGGAATCTAGCATTCAAAATACAGCAATTGAAATTGCTATTCCTCAAAATCAAACAGAACCGGCTGAAGAGTTCAAGTTATACACATCCCAATAACTGACGCTATACATAAAAACCTTACCTTCGACAACGATGTATGCGAGCTGGGACTATAGTTATCGATCTCCCCCAAACGTACCTGCCCGGTTAGCACATTACATGAAGTGCTTCTTGATCTTTTCATTTTCAAGAACTTATATCCAAAATCAAGATCAAGCGTATACCAGATAAAACGCCGCGATTTTTCATAGACGTTCCTACAGAACGCATCGACTTCTGCCAAAATACGGAACGGGTGGCTCGCAACAACTCATCCTGAAACCGGGTAATCCCACTGTCATTAAAGTGGGTGAAGTCACTAATTTACCGGAGAAATAAAAGTGCTTACCGACCAACAGGCCCGCTTATCTCTCAAAGAACTGAGCGAAAAATACCTCAAGGGAAGAGACCTCGATTATGAACGTCTGATCGAAATCGTTGAGGATCCGTCGCGGCAAGTACCCATCAGAGGAGTGTTGGAAGACATTCGACGGTTCAATAACGTGCAGTTCACGCAACAAGAACTGGAACTGATCGATGAACTTTTATATATGTATGGATAAGTAGCCTCCACGCTAATGCCTAACGCCGCGCTAGTCTATTTGGTGCCAGCCTCCCCGGAATGCTCCGGGGACCTCCTATCAACAGATGCATAAAGGGTTGGACGAAGAATTCAACAGAACCGATGTTCCAAGCCTATCTCACGTGCAAGAATTGGAGCTTCCCAATGAACTACTTAGCCAATGAAATCGATGCAGTACTCAAAGAACAAGAAATCGCCTATGAGAAATTATCCTCAGAAAACTTAACAAAACTAATCTCAGACATAAAAACAACCTTTTTCATTCAAGCAAAAGAGCTTGATCCGGCAAACATGATAACCCCTCAAAAAGAGCACGACCCTGACTTCTGGAAAAAAGTTGACCAACTGAAATACTTAGAGACCCCAGTACTAATAGTTCGTGACAACCAAACTCATGCATGGGAACTGAAGACTTCAAAGGACTTAAAAACTCTATTTTCCGAGACCACCGGCTTCCCTTTTTGGATAACCGATGCAACACTTAATTTCCTAATATACGTAGACGACCACGACTGCGTGCACTTATCTCAATCATACAAAAAGAGCATCAACACAGTTAAAAATCAATAACACCCACTTCCAAAGACAAACCTTAACTAAAAACCATGTACCTAAACAAAGTTACCGAAACCGAATCCGCTTCATACATCGGAGGAAAACCAGCCCTTCCCCACGGAGTGAGCATCCCCAAGAGCCCAAACGGCAGCTTGATGAGCTTTTACTTCACTCTGCAATTTCCAGAGGCTCACTCACTACATGGCCACACACTAAGTATTTTTGCCGCGACTGACGACTTCAACGAAGACCATACGATTCCTGAAATGCTCAAGCCCCCACTATTCGGGGCAACAATTCCTGACAGCTTCTTAAGGGACTACCAAAAATATTTTGCAGCCCTTCTTTTCAGGAATGAAGAAAAGACCTATGCAAGTGACTACCCGATACGGATCGCAATGACTCCTTTAGCGTTTAGCCATAGTAAAGGCAGTGATGTGTTCGGTTGGGCTGGTGATAAGCCCAAGTGGCTCATGGGTGATGAGACACCAGCCCAGTACAAGGGAATGGCCTTGGACTTTTTATTTCAAGTACACGGAGAACAGTCATTTCCGATTATTGACACCGCCCCTGCACAGCAAGAGATGGATATCTTTGGCAAAAGCAAGCCCCGAATAAAAAGAAACTATACGTTATTCAACCAGAACGAAATTTATTTCTTTGGAAGTAGAACAGAAGATGTTGATGATCGAGTCTACATCATCACTCAATGCGACTGATATAAAACTCAACCAGTAGTACAGGCCAATGAATACACTGACGCTCAGTCAAAGAAGCATTATCCACAACTGTTTGCTCGACCTTAAAGACTCTTCCTCCCTGAACAATTCAAGCTTTCTACCGATAGCCTTGGACAAACTCATAGCCTCAGAAGGTTTCGGTATAGAAATGTCTGGAGTCTTTATCAGCGCTGATGAAGACCTTGAAAACATCCCCGAATACCTGAAAGAAGGAATAGCATTCGAGTTCATGGGCGAGCATGTAGTGCTTTCATTTTCTGACGGAGTCTCCGCCATCAGCAACTGGTGCGACAATAACGCCATGTCAGACCGTGAAAGCATTTTGCTAAAATGCGAAATATTGAAAGCAAAATTTTCAACGGAAGATTAATCAGTAGCCAACATCAAACTCGCGGCGATGACAGGGATGCTGAGACTGACGGGAACACTACCCTAGCTGCCTCTGCACACTGCTCATGCTTCACCCGCTGCCCATGCTCGACGGGAATCCCGCTCACAAGTCAGCCGTCTTTCACTACGAAAAAACTGTCGAACCTACTGCTCTCCCCGCCCCGCATTTGTTTATCCCAGCCCTCATCCGTCTAATCCCTATCCCATCCACCGCTGCACAACGAAGATCCCATGACTCGATACATGCTTTACCCGCTGTTCCTGCTTTCCATTCTGTTGACTGGCTGCGCCACCAAGCTCGACGTGGCGCTCAATGGCACGCCGGATCCGGACTATCCATTTGATCGGCAGGCGCCGGTGTTGGTGACGGTTACGACGGGGAATGATGAGAGTTCGCTGAATGCCCGGTATTACCTGCGCGACATGGTCAATGCCATGAAGGACCAAGGGTTCCGGGAGGTGTTCACCGAGGCGACGCTGCCGAAGAAGCATGCGCCGATCAAGATGACGGTGACGCTGGATATCGAGAGCAAGCGGGTGACTTATCGCTATACCGCCACTGAGTATGGGCAGGTCCCGACCAGCACCTCCACGGTGTGCAAGGATGGTAAGAAAAAGGACAAGCTGGTCTGCACCAGTACGCCCAACACCAGTTATGGCCCGGTGGGCACTTCGGAGCGGACCGGTTACGCCAGGCGGACCACCTTTACCGTGACGGCCAGGGACGAAGCCAGCAGGCGTGCGGTCTATCTGCTGCGGGTGTCGTCGCAGAACGACGATTGCCAGGACGCCAAGGTCGAGGCCTTTGTCGTTGAACAGGGTTTGCAGAACCTGGATTTCCGCGACCGTGTGCAGCGCAATTACACGGTGACCATGCCGGATGGTTACAGCTGCAAATAAGCCGTCTGCTCGCGATGCGGACGCCGTGGTGGGTCAGGGCGGACGCTATCGCGGGCAAGCCTCGCTCCTACGGAAGCACAGGTTATCCGGTTAGAAGTCGTAGCGGCCGGTCACGCCAAGGGTTCGTGGCGTGCCGAGCAGACCTTCATAGCCGCCATTCCCGCCCGACCACAGCGTGGTGTAGTAGGTCTTGTCGAAGGCGTTTTTCAGCCACAGCGACACGTCCCACTGTCCCTGTTCATAGTTGCCACGCAGGCCGGTGGAGAGGTTGACCACCGCGTAGCTGGGGATCTGGCCGTAGTCGGAATCCTCGACGGTGCCGACGGCTTTGGAGCGGAAGGCGTAGCTGCCGGTGACGTAGGGTTCGAGGCCGTTGTCCAGGTTCCATTTGTATTCGCCGTTGGCGTTGCCGATCCATTTCGAGGCGCCGACCACCTGGTGGCCGCTGAGGTCGCAGGAGGCCGGGGCGCCCGGGCGCAGGCTGACTTCGGGAGGGCATGGCGCGTCCTTGTAGGACAGGTAACGCACGTCGTTGTAGGAGCCGTTGAGGTTGAGGGTCAGGCCACGGATGGGGACCAGCGTGCTTTCGAATTCCACGCCCCGTGAGCGCACCGAGCCGGCGTTGGTCAGGTACTGCACGCGGTTGTTGGCGTCGTAGGCGTTGGTCTGGTAGCCGTTGACCTGGGTCCAGAACAGGTTGGCGTTGAGTTGCAGGCGCTTGTCCCACAGGGTGCTCTTGAAGCCCAGCTCGGCGTTGTTGGCGCGCTCGGTGCCGATCAGCAGCGAGTCGGCGCCCGCGGTGGGCGCCGAGCCAACCGCGAGGTTGACCCCGCCGGATTTCTCGCCGTGGGACAGGGTCGCGTAGCCCAGCAAATCGTCGGTGAAGCGGTAGCTGAGGTTGAGCAGGCCCGAGGGGCTGGTGCTGTACTGGTTGAGGTCGCCGGAGTCGTAGGCCCCGGCTCGCCCGCGCCGCGCGGTGGCCGCGGCACCGGTCACCGCGGCGCCACCCACTGGCGCGTTTCGGGTCACCCAGGCGCTTTTTTCTTCATAGGTGCCGCGCAGGCCGGCGGTGAGGTCCAGGCGTTCGGTGAGGTGCCAGGTGCCCTGGGCGAACAGCGCGAAGCTGTCGGTGCGGATATGCCCGTTGCCGATGCTGGTGACGTTGTTCAGGGCGCCGGTGGGCGTGCCGTTCCAGATGTCAGCCTTGGGTCCGTAATAGACGAAGGATTTGTTATCCAGGTCGGAGCCGAAGTAATAGGCACCGAGCACATAGTCGAAGAAACCGCCGGTCGGTGACGCCAGACGGAATTCCTGGGACCACTGCTTATCTTCCACCGAGACCCCGGCGTTGTAGCTGGCCGGCACATTGAGGCCGTCGTCGTTGCGCGGGGTGAAATCCCACCAGCGGTAGGAGCTGACCGAGGTCAGGGTGAAGTCGCTGGGCAGGGTCCAGTTGGCCTCCAGCGAGGTGCCGCCCTGGAACACCGTGACGTGCTGGTCGTTGTCCAGGTTGACCTTGCGGTGTGTGCCGTCGACCAGGGTGGCGCCGGCCGCGGTGGCCCGCGACTGGTACTGGTTGACGCCATTGATGGTCGGCCCGGTGCTGTACAGCACCCGGGTGCCGGCGCTGGAGTCTTCTTCGTTGTAGTCGCCGATCCAGCGCAGGTTGAAGTTCTCGTTGGGCTTGAACAGCAGCTGCCCACGGAAACCCTGGCGCGAGCCGCCGTTGAGGTCATGGCCGTCGTGTTCGTTCTTGATATCGCCGTCGCTGCGGGTGCGATAGGCCGAAAAACGCCCGGCCAGCTCGTCGTTCAGCGGCCCGGAAATGGTGCCCTTGGTCTGGAAGTAGCCGTCCTCGCCCACCGAGGTCTCGATGCTGCGCTCGGGGGTGAAGCTCGGTGCGCGGGTGCTGATGTTGATCACCCCGGCGGTGGTGTTCTTGCCGAACAGCGTGCCCTGGGGACCGCGCAGCACTTCCAGCTGCTCGATGTCCATCAGGTCGAACACCGCCATGCCCGGCCGTCCCAGGTAGACGTTGTCGATATACAGCCCGACGCTGCCTTCCAGGCCGTCGCTGGCCGGGTTGTTGCCCAGGCCGCGGATCGACACGCTGGACTGGCGCGCGTGCATGTAGGCGACGTTGACGCTCGGCACCAGCTGCTGCAGATCCTGGATGCGATAGACCCGCTGGCTCTCCAGGGCCTGGCCACCGATCACGCTCATCGGCGTCGGTACGTCCTGGGCGCTCTCCTCGCGACGCCGCGCGGTCACGGTCACGGTTTCCAGCTGGCCGCTGGCGGCGGGCCGGGCGGCATCGGTCTTGGCCGGGGCCTCGGCGGGCGTTTCGGCGTCGGCGGCATAGCCGTGGGACCAGCCGGCGCTACCGGCCAGCAGCAGGGCCAGCGGCAGGCGCTTGAGCCGTCGGGGCGAAGGGGGGGAGACAAGGTTCAACGGGCTCATGGGCGGCTCCTGGGCAAAAAAACAGACTGATCCGTATATTCTTTTAAGTTATTTATTTATGTTTTTAATAAGATTTACGGAATAAGAGATTGCCTTTATAAAGAGTCGACCTAATGCATAGCCAATGCATTTCCCCGATATTTTCAATGTGAAAAATGCATATCGATCTGCGCCAGCTTCGTCACTTCATCGCCCTCGCCGAACAGCGCAGCTTTGTCGCGGCCGCCTTGGCGGTGAACCTGTCGCAATCGGCCTTCAGCCGCAGCATCCAGGCCCTGGAGCACAGCGTCGGCTGCCAGCTGGTGGATCGCGGACGCAAGGACCTGGCACCGACCAAACAGGGGCTGGTGCTGCTCGAACATGCGCGGCGGCTGGTCAGCGGCGCGCAGCAACTGGCCAACGAGATCAGCCAGTTCAACGGCCTGGAGGCCGGCGAGCTGCGCTTCGGTTGCGGGCCGGCGCCGGCGGCGGGCTTGATTCCGCGGGCCATCGGCAGTTTTATCGGGCGTTACCCCAAGGCGCGGGTGCAATTCCAGGTGGATGACTGGCAAACCCTGAGCAAACGCCTGCTCAGCGAAGAGTTCGAATTTTTCGTCGCCGACACCCGGCAGTTCGAAGCCAACCCGGATTACCTGACCCAGCGCCTGCGCCCGCGCAAATGGCATTTCTGCTGCCGCGCCGGGCACCCGCTGGCCGAGCAGGAAAGCGTCAGCGCCGCCGAGCTGATGAGTTACCCGCTGGCCGCGACCATCCGCCCGCCGAACCTGCGCAAGGTGGTGGTCGATCTCAGCGGCCGGCCGGATTTCGTCCCGAATGTGGAATGCGAGAACAGCTACAGCCTGCTCGGCGTGGTGATGCGCTCGGATGCGATCGGCATCATCGGCGCCTACAGCGATGCCCTGCACAACGCCCGGGGCGAGCTGGTGTGCCTGAAGATCCAAGGCCTGGCCGACGACCTGGAGGAGCTGTACACCCGCTACGGCATCGTCAGCCGCGCCGGCTACCGGCTGTCGCCACTGGCCGAGGCGATGATCGAGGAGATCAAGCGCACCGACGCGCTGGATGAGGATGTGTGTTCCCTGGAAAACTTCGCAGTCTGAAACACCAAACCTGTAGCCGCTGCCGCAGGCTGCGATAAGGCCGCAGGCCTTCAGCGATATTGAAATCGCCGCGCCCCTTCGGTGCGATCGCAGCCTTCGGCAGCGGCTACAGGGGTCGCCTTCGCCCATGCAGGTCGTGCATGAAAACCATGCGCCAAATGCGCTTGTCGTAACGCCCCGCGACAGCGAAAACCCTCACCTGTCTTTCGATCGGTGAAGCCCATGTCCAACCCCGTCCAACCCGTGCGCAACGTGCTGTACATCATGTGCGACCAGCTGCGTCGCGATTACCTGTCGTGCTACGGCCACCCCCATCTGCACACGCCGAATATCGACCGCCTGGCCGCCGCCGGCGTGCGCTTCAGCCGCGCCTACACCCAGGGCACCATCTGCGGGCCGTCGCGGATGTCGGCCTACACCGGGCGTTATGTCAGCAGCCACCAGGTGGCGTGGAACGCCGTGCCGCTGCCCCTGGAAGAGCTGACCATCGGCGACTACCTGAGCCCCCACGGCATCCGCACCGCGCTGGTGGGCAAGACCCACGCCACGCCCAACCTCGATGCCCTGCAGCGCCTGGCGATCGACCCCGAGAGCCAGCAGGCCGAAGCCCTCAACGAGGTCGGTTTCGAACCCTACCTGCGCCACGACGGGATCTTCCCCGACAGCCCGCTGTTCGACGACAAACGCGAGTCGGCGCCCTACACCCATTACCTGCGCGAACAGGGTTACGAGGGGCGCAATCCCTGGCACGACTGGGCCAACGCCGCCGAAGGTGAACAGGGTGAAATCCTCAGTGGCTGGAAAATGCGCAACGCCCACCTGCCGGCCCGCGTCCCCGAGCAGCATTCGGAGACCGTCTACACCACCGACCGCGCCCTCGACTTCATCCAGGAGCAGGGCGAGCAGCCCTGGTGCCTGCACCTGTCCTATATCAAGCCGCACTGGCCCTATATCGCGCCGGCGCCCTACCACGCGCTGTACAGCGCCGAGCAGGTTATCGCCCCGGTGCGCGCCGCCGCCGACAAGGCCAGCGACCACCCGGTGTACGCCGCCTTTCGCCAGCATCAGGAGAGCCAGAATTTCTCCCGCGATGAGGTGCGCCTGAACGTGGTGCCGACCTACATGGGCCTGATCAAGCAGGTGGACGATCAGCTCGGGCGCCTGTTCGATTTCCTGCAAAGCAGCGGGCGCTGGGACGACACCCTGATCGTGTTCACCAGCGACCACGGCGATTTTCTCGGCGATCACTGGCTGGGGGAAAAGGAGTTCCTGTTGGAGCCGGCAGTGGGTGTGCCATTGATCGTGCGTGACCCACGGGCGGCGGCGGATATCAGCCGCGGCACGCTGGACGAGCGCCTGGTGGAAACCATCGACGCCCTGCCGACCTTCCTCGACGCCCAGGGGCTGCCCGGTGCCGAACACCGGCTGGAAGGCCGCTCGCTGATCCCGCTGCTGCACGGTACGGCGGGCGACTGGCGCCGCTACGCCATCAGCGAATACGACTACGCGTTCCAGGCCCCGGCCCGCGAGCGCCTGGCCCAGCCCATCGACCGCTGCCGCATGACCATGGTGCGCAGCGAGCGCTGGAAATACCTGGCCTACGACGGCTTCCGCCCGCAGCTGTTCGACCTGTACAACGATCCCCAGGAACTCCACGATCTCGGCGCCGACCCGGCCTATGCGGCGGTGCGCGAGGAGCATCTGGGCTATCTGTTCGACTGGCTGCGCGGGCTGAAGCGACGGACCACCATCAGCCACCAAGAAATCGACCTGCGTGGACAACGGTTTCGGTATGGCGAGCCGGAAGCGGAAAAGGTGGTGCAGATCGGGGTGTGGTGAGAGCGCCGCTGCGCGGCTGATCGCGAGCAAGCTCGCTCCTACAGGGACCGTACACAACCTGTAGGAGCGAGCTTGCTCGCGAAAAAATCTCAAACTCACCACACACCCTGTAGCCGCTGCCGCAGGCTGCGATCGACCCGAAGGGGCGCGGCGGTCTCAAGATCGCCAAAGGCCTTCGGCCTTATCGCAGCCTGCGGCAGCGGCTACACAGAGCCGTGACGACCTCCGTCACAGCCCCTTGATGGTCTGGCTACGCTGCCCGTGCACACCCACCGGTACGTCGCCCTTGAGGGTCACGCGGCGTACCACGCGGTCCTGGGTGCCGTAGTCGTCGACCGCGTAATGCTGGGTCGAACGGTTGTCCCAGATCGCCACGTCACCGGCGGTCCAGCGCCAGCGCACGGTGTTTTCCAAACGCGTGACATGGCTTTGCAGCAGGTTGAACAGGTGCGCCGAATCGGCCTGGCTATAACCCTTGATGCGCTTGACGAAATGCCCGAGCACCAGGCTCTTCTCGCCGCTCACCGGGTGTACGCGCACCAGCGGGTGCTCGGTCTCGTAGACGGTGGAGGTGAACACCTTGCGATAGCGCTCCAGCTTCTCCGCCGACACGTCCGGCTTGGCCCCGGCGTAATCGTATTCGTTGCTGTGCACTGCCCAGAGCTTGTCCGCGAGCTCGCGCAACTCCGCCGGCAGTTCGTTGTAGGCGGTGGCGGTGTTGGCCCAGACCGTATCGCCCCCGGAGGCCGGCGCCACCACCGAACGCAGGATCGAGGCCTTCGGGTAGGCATCGACGAACGTCACGTCGGTGTGCCAGGAGTTGGCGCGCTGGCCCTCGGCGCCGTCCAGTTCGAGCAGGTAACGGGTGCCGTCGCGCACCGGCACGGTGGGGTGCGCCACCGGCTCGCCGAGCAGGTGGGAGAAGGCTTCCTGGCTCTGGTCGTCGAGGTGGGTCTGGCCACGGAAGAAGATCACCTTGTAGTCCACCAGCGCCTGCTGGATGGCCTCGACCGTGGCGGCGTCCAGCTCGCCGGAGAGTTGCACGCCACGGATCTCGGCGCCGATACGGCCGGCCACCGGGTGGATCTCAAGCGCATGAACAGCGGGTTTAACGGCTAGTGCGGCATTGCTCATCGGGTCGACCCTCGTCTGACTGCTTACGGTTGAGCGGCAGCGAAACAACGCTCTATCTATATTCACTTTAGATCTAATAGATATTCACATGCTTCGTTGACGGAATAAGAGCTTGCATTTAAAACCTCATTCCTCACTCGTCGCAAATGCCTTCGGGCTATTTTTCGGATGCCGGGAAAGCATATGGATCTTCGCCAGTTGCGTTACTTCATCGCCCTCAACGAACACCGCAGTTTTGTCCGCGCGGCCGACGCCATGGGCATCACCCAGCCGGCCTTCAGCCGCAGCATCCAGGGCCTGGAGCAGGAGTTCGGCTGCGTGCTGGTGGACCGTGGCAACAAGGATTTGCGCCCCACGCCGGAAGGCCAGGTGGTGTTGCAGCACGCCCTGAGCCTGGTGCAGGGCGCGGCCTTGTTGAGCAGCGAAGTGACGCAGATGACCAAACTCGACGCCGGCGAACTGCGCTTCGGTTGCGGCCCGGCGCCGGCGGTGAAACTGGTGCCCGACGCGGTGGCGCAATTCACTGGCATCCACCCCAAGGTGCGCATCTGCCTGGAGGTGGATAACTGGGAAAAACTCAGCCGCAGCCTGAGCCGCGAAGAGATCGAATTCTTTATCGCCGACATCCGACATTTCGAGGCCGACCCGAACTTCCAGACCCAGCCCCTGACGCCCAAGCGCGGGGTGTTTTTCTGCCGCCCGGGGCACCCGCTGCTGGCCAAGGAAAGCCTGTCGACCAACGACATGTTCGACTACCCGCTGGCCACCACCCTGATCCCGCCGGGGATCCGCAAGCTGCTGGCCAATCTCAGCGGGCGCATCGACTTTTCCCCGACCATCCAGACCGAACACTTCCCGGCGCTGGTGAAGATCGTGCGCCAGTCCGACGCGATTGGCGTGGGCACCGAAGAGGCCTTCGTCGAGGACATCGAACAGGGCTCCCTGGCGCTGCTGCACTGGCGCAACCTGCCGCAGAACATCGAGAGCATGAACGCCCGCTGCGGCATCGTCAGCCGCACGGGATTCCGCCTGTCGCCAGCGGCCCGCAAGATGATCGAAGTGCTGGTGGCGGTGGATCGGCAGCAGGTCAGCATTGCGTCCTAGGACGCCATCGCGGGCAAGCCTCGCTCCTACAGAAGAAGACCGTGAGCTTCTGTAGGAGCGAGGCTTGCCCGCGATAACGATCCCAGCTGCACCCCAGGCTTAAAGCCCCGCCGCAGCCAACTGCGGCGGCACCCATTCGCTGACCTTGAACGGCTTGCGGATCAGCCGCTGCTGCGCGGCCAGGTCCACCGCGTCCTGCAGTTTGCCGAGGAACACCGGGTCCAGGGTCGAGGGGAAGATTTCGCTGAAGCGCTGATCCTTGAGGTCCTGCTGCAGCACCGCCGGCGGGTAGCTGGCCAGCCCCGACACCAGCTCGATATAGGCGTCCTTGTTGCTGTCCTGGGTCAGCCACTGCACGGCCTGCTGCTGGGCCTTGAGCAGCTTCTCCACCACCTCGGGATGGGCGTCGACGAACGCGCCGCTGCCCACCAGCACCGCCTGCACGCTACCCGCGCCGCCCAGGTCCTTGGTGTTCAGCGGCACCTCGGCCAGGCCCTTGGCCTGCAAGGCATTCAGGTTGGAGCCGCCCCAGGTAGCATCGATTTGCTTCGCCGCCAGCGCCGCGACCGCCGCGTTGAAATCCAGGTTGATGATCTTCAGGTCCTTCTCGCTCAGCCCCTGGCTGGCCAGCGCGGCATCCAGCGACAGCTGCGTGGCGGTGCCGCGGAACACTGCGACCCGCTTGCCCTTGAGGTCCTGCAAGGTCTTGATCCCCGATCCCGGCACCACTCCCAGGTACTGCTTGACCCCACGGGCCGTGGCGCTGAGCAGGCGGGTGTCCAGGCCGTTGGACTTGCCGATGATTGCCGCCAGGTCCCCCAGGTAAGCCAGGTCCACCTGACCGTTGGCGAAGGCCTCGTTGATCACCGGGCCCGCGCCCTTGAAGTAGTTCCACTGGATGCTGATGCCCTGGTCGGCGAAGGCCTTTTCGAAGATCTGCTGCTGGCGCAGCACGTCT
The DNA here is from genome assembly GCF_017349615.1 of Pseudomonas sp. GW531-T4. NCBI lineage: Bacteria > Pseudomonadati > Pseudomonadota > Gammaproteobacteria > Pseudomonadales > Pseudomonadaceae > Pseudomonas > Pseudomonas sp. GW531-T4. Next base: position 431 of record NZ_JACMZT010000038.1, on the reverse strand, counting down.
GTCACCCCGCCGCCGCTGTGCTGGGTGCCGGCGCTGAGGTCCGGCACGGCGATGCGGATCTGCTTGAGTTCATCGGCCTGGGCCAGCAGCGGCAGGCAGCCCAGAAGCCCCGCCAGGGCCGGCGCGGCGAACAGGCTGAGGACGCGTTTGAAGGGAAGGTTCATAAGGTGTGGCTCCTGGCTACGACGGGCATTGAGGAGCAGAAGGTAGGCCCAAGGCGGTCCAAGCTTTAAATACTATAAGTTCACATTTTAATAACCCGTTCGAATAAACCAGCCAGGACGCGGCTCTGCGCGGCGTATGCATGGACAGCATCGAAAATATTCTCCAAATGCATTGGATGCAGCGTGCCTGGAGGCCTTAAATGGCCTCTCTTATCTCCCAATAGCATCGATATAACTTTTTATATAACCAAAATAAGATTCTGTAGG